>NZ_KV830929.1:237749-258483 GCF_001836955.1 Staphylococcus sp. HMSC063A07 | reverse complement strand
CTATGAATTCATAATGAATGCTGTCCCGCTTCTATATTTTTATAACATTACCGTTTCGTTGTTAACTTGCTTACCTTATTCCGACTCTATCGGAAGCCATATTTCAGCTACATAATCATCACTTTCAATATCTCCTGGCAGGTAAAGTTCAAAGAAATTGGCATCTTTGATACGAAAACCTTCGCGTGGCAACAAGTTTACATGAATATGGCGCATTGTGCGTTGTATAGAATCTGGAAAAGGTCCACTTGTCGTCACAACTAAATAATCACCTTTGACTAATTGAACCTTTGAATATCCCTCATGCGGTATAGATTGATTTGTGACACCTATTAAATAATCCATTCGCCCGTCTTCGTGTGAAATACACACGCCTAATAAGCCATTTAGTGTGCCATCACTGTGGCGTGCTAATTCTTCATCGATATGTGCACTTATCACATCCTCCCAAAATGATGCAATATGTTTTTGAGCTTGTGTACCACTTCGATAACTTCGATGAAAACCAACAACTTGTATTTCTTCTAGCTGTTCTAATCTATATTGCATAAATCTATCCCCTTTTTATTTTTCTATAATTATTATAGCCACAAAATGAATCATTTAATCTAGTAGTCAAAACTTTTTAATATACGAATTTGGCATTGCGTTATATAATAAGTTGTATTATTTTTGGACAGTGTGTTTACACGTACCGAGGAGAACGATGTCATGAGTAAAACAATCTTAAACGTTAAACCAATCAGCCAACTTTTCCCTTTACCCTTAGTTATGGGATGCGAAGGCGTTTCTGCAGCAATGTTGCTGCAATATAATCATCATACTACGAAAGCCACAGATATTATGAAAAACTGGCCGACACATAAAAATAATCCGTATAAAGGTTATGTTGGTCATCAATTATTTATTAAGTTTGGACATCACCAAACGATTTTTCCTGAAGCGTTTGTCCCACATCTTCAACAATTTGATGCACGCGTCAGCAATGGTACAGGACATGCATTATCCGAACTTGAACAGATTATTGATCAAGGCCAACCTGTCATTATTTATCACACAAGTTTAGGACAAAAGCCATTACACAAAATCTATCATTTCGATCAAAAACCTACGCCGACCGTCGCAAATATTCATGTGACATTATTAATTGGCTACGACGATACCCATTATTACTACATAGATCCATTATGGAGTCACCTAGGTTGGAAAATTGTCTTTCCAGCTATATTACCAAATAAATTTCAAATCATTAAAATTAGTAAACAAAAAATGGCTACGAGTTATAATGCACCTGGTCAAAAATGCATTTATATCAATCCTAACAGTGAACAACCTAATAACCTCTCAAGTAATAGGTAACTTCGAAATGCATATTAAATACAAACAGAGCATGCTCTGTTTGTATTTGTCTATAAGTATTTCATTTATATTCGCTCTCTTATTTTAATTCGTTTTTAGAACCTCTTACCATGTAATTAATGTATGATACTTATCATTTTTAATCATTTAGCAACCTATGTTTCTTATTAATCATTAATTGTAAAATCCATTAATGCATGATTGACTTCTGATATGATATCATCCGTTCGCCATTGCCGTTGATAGCCAAGACATGGGCAAAGATACGTTATGCCATTTTCTGTCAGTTCTTTTCTAAAATGCACATGCCCCATAATGCTATAACGTACAGGATAATCCTGATAGATACTGTCAATGTCTGTCGTCCCAATATAAGCATTAAAAAAATCAAATAGACGATGTGGTGTCGGAACCATAAATGCAGGGTGAGTCACAATATGCGTTACTATAATAAGTTTTCTTGGTGCTACTTGTGAAGCATGCGCTCGTAATTCATCAGCAAACTGTTTTGATAATTGCCGATCATCCACTGTCCAATCAATACGGACTTTGTCTTGCCAGGTCGCCCCATAATGCTTGCCGCTTTGTAACTGTTCTTCTGAAAAACGTTCATGTGCATAGCTATAATCATACCAAGCCGTTGAGCCTATAATTGCCCAATTGTCATTGATAATATAAGGCTGTGTCATGAGACACTCTGGTTGTTGACGAAAAGATGTGACAATATCAGTTGAGCTATGATCTAATTGATCTGACCAATAGTCATGATTGCCAGGTACAAATAGCACAGGAATATTTATTTGGGCTTTAACTTGAGAGATAAACGCACACGTCATTTGATAATTGTTAGAAATATCTCCGGCTATAATTAATAAATCCAATTGCCGCTTGATGGCACAGTCAACCAAAGCCTGCATGTAACCTTCACTATTTATATAAGTATGTCGATCGATATGTAAATCTGAAATAGTGCCTATTTTCATAAAACTTCCTACTTTGCTTGTTACTTATAATCATTATGTCACAAGCACTACACATTTTAAAATTTTGAAACTTACATATACCTAAAGATAATTGTAATTTCTATAATTAACTGTATAATAAAATCATATTTCATCATAATTACACATAAATATACATTATTATGACCTATAAAAAATATTTGACCTCAAAGTTTAAATAGCATATTTAGCTATGATTTCGACAAGCTTATCGTTTATATGGAGGATGACTTTATGGCACAGCAATTACAAAGAGAATTAAGCAATCGTCATATCCAATTAATAGCCATTGGTGGCGCTATTGGCACTGGTCTCTTTTTAGGTTCAGGCCAAACCATTTCGTTAACTGGCCCTTCCATATTATTGGCATATATGATTATTGGCATGGTGTTATTTGCTTTTATGCGTGCTTTAGGAGAGTTGTTGCTAAGTAATACGCAATACAATTCCTTTGTAGACATTGCCAATGACTTTCTCGGTCCTTTTGGCGGCTTTGTAATTGGATGGACGTATTGGATTAGTTGGATTATTTCCAGTATGTCAGACTTGACAGCTATGGGACAGTATTTTAGCTTTTGGTTTCCCAATTTTCCCCACTGGATTACGGTTTTATCTATCGTATTTATGCTAACTTTATTTAATTTATTAGGGGCGAAATTATTTGGGGAAATCGAGTTTTGGTTCGCGATTATTAAAATTATAACAATTGTCGCCATTATCCTTATAGGTTTGGTGATTATTTTATTTGGAATACACACTTATTATGGACAAGCTTCTTTTACTAATTTGGCACAGTATCAAGGGCTGTTTCCTCATGGTTCATTTGGCTTTTTAATGTCATTTCAAATTGCACTATACTCATTTGTTGGTATCGAATTAATTGGTGTCACTGCTGGGGAAACGAAGCATCCAGAAAAAACGATTCCACAGGCTATCAATAATGTACCTGTTCGCATATTATTATTTTATATTGGTAGTTTACTGATCATCATGTCTGTGATTCCATGGGATAAAATTGGTACAAACAGTAGTCCTTTCGTAACAATGTTTAAATTAATCGGTATTCCATTTGCGGCTGGTATTGTCAATTTCGTTGTGTTAACTGCTGCCGCTTCTGCAACAAATAGTGGCATCTATTCCAATAGTCGTATTTTATTTGGATTGGCTAAAAGAGGCTTAGGCCCTCAACCGTTAACAAAAACAAATCATCATGGTGTTCCTTTTATTGCCATGCTAATATCGTCAGTCATCTTATTAGTAGCCGTATTACTCAATTATATATTTCCTAACGCGATACAATTATTTATCTATGTAACAACGCTATCTACTGTGCTCTTTATAGTGGTATGGTCCATGATTGTTGTGTCTTATATCAAATATGTACGTCAGCATCCCCAACAACATAAACAAAATACATTTAAATTATTAGGCGGACAGTGGATGGCCTATGTTATTTTAGGTGTCTTTGCTTTGATTTTCATTTTATTATTCTTTAGTAAAGAAACAAGAATGGCTCTATTTATCTCACCAATTTGGTTTATCTTTTTATTTCTTTTCTATCGGCGTCGCCTTGCAACAAAGATTAAAGAATAAATATCAAAAATATTCATCCCTCAATCACTTTAATATCGTGACTGAGGGATACTTTTTAACACTTCTTTATTTCATTCTAGGTACTTCATGATAAAATAACTATATTATCTATACTAGAAGGAGTGCGTTATGGAATTACTTGAAGCTTTCTTATTATTTATTACTGCAGTGATTATCAGTTCGATTATTTATAATCGCTTTCCTAAAATTCCTGCTGCATTTATACAAATCGCCTTGGGTGTCTGTTTATTCATACTCCCCATTCCGATTCACTTTAAATTTGATTCTGAAGTCTTCATGTTTGCGGTCATTGCACCGTTATTATTTGTTGAAGGCACTCACGTGTCGCGTACAAAACTGATGGAGTACAAAAAGCCCATCGTCTTAATGGCCATGGCGTTAGTATTCGCAACAGTTATTGGTGTCGGCTATTTTATTCATTGGATTTGGCCTGATTTACCTATGCCAGCAGCTTTTGCTATTGCAGCGATTTTATGTCCGACTGACGCTGTAGCAGTATCCGCTATTACAAAAGGAAAAATGTTACCCAAAGGCTCAATGGCTATCTTAGAAGGCGAATCATTACTCAATGATGCTGCAGGTATCATTTCCTTTAAAATTGCAGTAACAGCCTTAGTTACAGGGTCATTTTCTGCCTTTCATGCCATAGGACAATTTATTGTGTCCACTATTTTAGGTATTTTAATTGGCATTATCATTGGCACTTTGGTAGTTCGTTTACGTATTTATCTTACAGCAAATAAAGGTTTAAAAGATAACAATACATTAACATTTATCCAACTTTTGACACCTTTTGTTGTTTATTTTATTGCCGAAGAACTACATGCATCTGGAATTATTGCCGTCGTCATTGCTGGTCTCATTCATGGCTTAGAGCGTGACCGTCTCATTCGTGCCCAAACGGAATTACAAATGAACTACAACCAGATTTGGACTACACTGAGTTATGCATTAAATGGCTTCGTTTTCGTAGTACTTGGCTTTATCGTTCCTGAAGTTGTGGATGAAATTATTCGCGTAGAGCCAGAAAATATTATGTTTTTAATTGGCATTACGCTTAGTATTGCCGTAGCCATTTATGTTTTTCGTTATATATGGGTGTATATTTGGTTTAAGGACTTTTATGCCCCTAAAAATGTGCAGTCTTATTTGGATGATGACAGTGGTTCTATTCCAACACGTAGTCGTTATGCATTTATCATGACGATGTGCGGTATTCACGGTACCATTTCATTATCAATGGCTTTAACACTTCCAGAATTAGTAGGTCAACAGCAACATTTTGAATATCGTAATGATTTATTATTTATCGCAGCCTTAATGGTGTTAATTAGCCTGATCTTAGCGCAAATTATACTGCCGCTCATCACACCATCAGCACATGAGACAGATTTCCAAGGAATGAGCTATCAATCGGCAAAGATTTTCATTGTACAGCAAGTCATTGACTCTTTTAAAGAAAAGTCAACCTCACAGCCAGACATTGACTATCGACCAATTTTAAACCAATACTTTAATGAATTATCTTTCTTATTAAATATAGAGCCTGATAATAAAAATACAAAGGAATTGCGCCGTTTAGAAGATATTGCAGAAAAAATAGAGACAGAAACGTTAGAACGTTTAATTGCTAAAGGAAGTATCACTAAGCAAGATATTTCGAATTATCGAGGTGTAATTGAATATTCTCAATTTTTTAGAGAAGCATCTTTCATCAAAAAGCTCTCACGCTTTATCAAATTATTCTATCTACGCCTTAAAGCACTTAAAAGCAGTGACAAATCTGAGCGTAATGATATACGTCAAAAATATCAAGATGGCTTTAAGCATGTGCAAAAAATTATGCGTATCGTCAACCATAATATCATCTTAAAAATGCGTGAAGAACAACATAGTAGTAACGTACTTGAAGTAAGCTTGGTCATTAATCGCTATACGAACCTTACTCAAACCTTACGTCAAAGTGCTTCAAAAATAAAAGCACGCCAAAAAAACGAATTAATTGTTAGCAATGAAACCCAACAATCATTAAAATTACAAGCACTATATACACAACGTGACGTACTCGATAAACTGATTGCCAACAATAAAATAACGAATGATATCGCGAAACAAATTCGTGAAAATATCAACTATAATGAAATTGTGTTAGCCAGTGAATCAACACATTAATTGTACAAATATAAAGGTACGACCTCCTTAACTATGGAAGTCGTACCTTTTTAATGAATTTAAGAATCATGTACACCTTGGTCTAATACTTCTTTTTGCTCTTTAATGAATTTCATCATAGATAGATAATTACTGTTACCAAAATCCCTAGAACCACTCATAAATTCAATA
This sequence comes from Staphylococcus sp. HMSC063A07, assembly GCF_001836955.1. NCBI lineage: Bacteria > Bacillati > Bacillota > Bacilli > Caryophanales > Staphylococcaceae > Staphylococcus > Staphylococcus sp. HMSC063A07. The sequence continues at coordinate 252,166 of NZ_KV830929.1, read as the reverse complement.
CCACTTAAATAAGCAACTTGTGGTTCTTTATCACTATTATAATTAAACGGTGAGAAAGTATAGAAAGCAAGTACTGGCACTTGATCTTCTTTCTTTTTCGCTGGTGCTTTAGCGATGACTGATACATTGACTAATGGAATACCAGAATATTTCATTTGTCCTATACCGTAAGACACTGGTTTAGGAGCTACCAATTGATTTAATGTTTTAATGTCTTTCATTTTGTCACCATCTAAAGCTTTTGCAAAATCAGCTGTATAGAATCCTGGTTCGATTGACGCATAAACGAGTTTACCATCTTTATATTTAGTTAAAATCTCAGCATAAAACTCTGGGATATTGCTCTTTCCTATTTTCTTACCACTTGGATCAACATACCAATAGTCAATTTGTTTCAGACCACCTGGATTTTTTATTTCTTTACGTTTAACACCTTTTTTATCTTTAAAGAAGTCATCAACTTCTTTCATAGATGCCCCTTTTGATTCTTTAACATAGTTATAATCTGCAATTTCAACCTTTTTCATAAGTTCTTTATAATCTTTCCAACCTTGCATACCTGTTTTATTTGTTAATGACTTTTCAGTAACAAGTGGATCCAACTTGCCCATGATGTCTACTTTTTCTTTTTTACTTGCTTTCTTTTCTAATTCTTTATATTCTTTTTCTTTGTCAGTCATCTTATCGTCATCTTTAATTTTAACTGTTTCAGTATCTGTTTTAGATGATTTATCCGATTTGGTTGATGACTCTTTGTTATCATTATCATGGTGTGAGCAACCAGCTAATGTAAGTCCTAATGCAAGTAAAATCATAACTATACCTTTACGCATATTTGTTCCTCTTCTCTATTCGTATTTAATACTAGCGTCATACAATTCAAAAACGATGTTATATTTAAATTTTACAATAGTTGACTTACTATTTAAATAACTTTTTTAATATTTTAAGCAAAATAAAAAAGAAATCCGTATAGCACATAAATTTCTATGACATGTTAAAAAAGGAGCGGAACAGAATTCATTATGAATTCGTAGTCCCGCCCCGGCAAGATTGACTCGGATTGAAAAAGCTTGGTATACGCATATTTTCAATCCAGTCAACGACTGCCAATATATGGCATTCATAGCCTAAAACATAATGATGTCCCAGACTTTTTATGCTTTTATTTTTGGATTTATATCCCCGTCTAACCTTTATCATCTGTACAACAGGGTTTAATTATTTTTTTAACTTATACGGAATCGTCGCAAGAATAACATTTTTTTGATAGAATAAATGCATTTTCAAGCGAATACTCGTTTGATTGTGTAAAAAGTTATGCCATGGCTTTTTAGTTACAAATTGAGGTACAACCACGGTGATGACATAGTTCTTATCATTAGCTTTTTTATTAATTTTATCAATAAAGCGTGATATTGGACGTATCACACTACGATATTCTGAACGTAAAATAACCAAACGTATATCTGGAAAATGAGCTTTCCATTTATTTTGCAAACATGTTTCATCTTTATCTCCAAATGACACATGCACAGCAATGACGTCATCTGCAATCATTTGCGCGTAATAAATAGATTTATCAACGGCAGATGTAATACTACTAATCGGTACTAATGCTAAATTTTTATCCACGATTGGCATGTCTTGAATCATCGCATTTGAACGTAATTGTTCGGCAATATCTCTATAATGCATTCGTATTTTTAAGAAGCCAATAACGACGATTGGCAAGAAAATGAGAATTGGCCAAACCTGATTAAATTTCGTAATTAAGAATATCATAAATACGACAAAAGTAATGGTACCACCAACTGCATTCGCAATCAGTTTGACAGCCCATCCTTTTTCTCGACCCTTTATCCATTTAATGACCATACCAAACTGGGCTAATGTAAATGGAATAAATACACCTGTGGCATATAATGGAATGAGATTTTCAGTCTTACCATCAAATAAGATAATTAAAATAATCGCAAGTACTCCTAAGACGATGATAGAGTTAGAATAACCTAATCTATCACCTCTCGCCGTAAACATGACTGGCATATATTTATCTTTAGCCATGCTTGCAGCTAGCATTGGAAAGGCCGTAAAACCTGTATTTGCAGCAAGAACTAGAATCATTACTGTCGTAGCCTGTACAAAATAATATGCCACATTCTGGCCTAATACATGTTTAGCTAATTGTGATAGTACCGTTGTTTCTTCTTGTGGTAAAATGCCATACCAATATGATAAGCCTACGATGCCCACTAATAAGAAGCCCAAAATACTACCCATAGCGATAAGTGTTTTAACTGCGTTATTAGGTCCTGGTTCTTTAAAGTTTGTTACAGCATTAGAAATCGCTTCTACCCCAGTTAATGACGATGCCCCAGAAGAAAATGCTTTTAATAGCAAGAATAAGCTTACTCCTGGCACAGCCGTTCCTACAGCTGATTGCATGTGTGGTTCTGCCTGACCTGTAGCTACTTTAAATGTTCCTATAATAATCATCACAATAAGGCCCACGATAAATAAATACACCGGATAAGATAACACCGTAGCAGATTCTGTTAAACCACGTAAATTTAACAATAAAATAAACAATACTAATAAACATGCAATTAACACTTTATGTGAATAAAGTGTTGGAATTGCAGCAACAAGTGCATCTGCACCTGATGAAATACTTACCGCTACCGTCAATATATAATCGACAAGCAAAGAGCCACCTGCGAGTAAGCCCCATTTTTCTCCCAAATTAGATTTCGATACCATATAGGCACCTCCACCTTTAGGGTAAGCATAAATGATTTGTCTATATGATAGTGTCAATGCTGCTAACAAGATAAGCACTGCAACTGCAATTGGTAAGGTATACCATGCTGCTGCAGCACCTACAATAGACAAGGTAAGCAGAATTTGTTCTGGACCATAAGCCACGGATGACAAGGCATCCGAAGATAAAATCGCTAATGCTTTAAATTTACTAATCTTTTCATTCTTTAATTCTCTATTTCTTTTAGGTTTGCCAATAATTAGTCTTTTAAATTGATTGAACATAACTACTCTTCCTTATTTATTACATTTCGATGGATAAACTATACTCCCATCTCTAAGAAAAGTATACCGCTGTCATAGAAATTTAATAAATATTTTTGCCCAATTTGTTACAAATTGCCATAAATATTTAACTGCTTTACTATTGTTTTTATATTATAAAATAATTGCTAGCAATATATGAAGCCCTTTATTGCGCGTTTTATAATTAAAATTGTTATAATGAGCATATGTTTTAAAATGAGTTGAGTGCAATAATTTAGCAAAATTAGGGGTAAATCACGTTGAAGAAGAAAATATTTGCCTTTTTAGGCGGAACCATCTTTGTGGTCACTATACTTACGATCGCCATGATAATCAATCACCATATTAATCAGAAGAAGACAGAAACGATGTTATCTAAGTCATCACAACATTATATAGATAAAATTATCACAAGTGAAATGGATAGTGGACATATTCCCGGACTATCTGTGTTGATTATGAAAGATAATAAAGTCTATTTAAATAAAGGATATGGCTATGCAAATACCAGTACTAAGGTAAAAGCCACACCGAAAACACGTTATGAAATTGCTTCAAATACAAAAGCTTTTACAGGCTATGCAATTTTACAATTAGAAAATGAAGGCAAACTGCATCTATCAGATAAAGTTTCTAAATATGTTCCTGGTTTTTATATGAAATATAAAGATAAGAGAATAGATGATATCACGATAAATCAGTTGATTGCACAAACGAGTGGCATTCCTGGAGATATTACAGATAATGACACCATTACCAGTAAAAATGATAGTCTAAGTGGTATCGTTGATAGCATAAAAGGACGTGAACTCAATAATAAACCAGGTGATCAATTTGAATATTCAAATATGAATTACGACATTTTAGGATTAATTGTGCAAAAGGTTTCAGGCCAATCTTATTCTAGTTACCTTGAAAACCAAATTTTCTCACCACTCAATATGCATCAAACCTATGTTAAAGGTGATACCGAGAAAAAAGGTTCAACAGCTCAAGGTTATGAAATCAAGCATGGCAAAGCCGTAAAAGATAATCCTAAATATAATGTTGGTGATGGCCCAGCCGCTTATATGGTATCTAGTACAAAAGATTTAGAATCATGGATGAGCCGTCAACTTAACCCAACACAAGCCACGCAATCTTTAGTTCAGTCTTCACATAAGCCGAAAGTTAAAACGGCAGACGATAATAAAGCGCCTAGTTATGCAACTGGCTGGTTCGTTGATGACTCAGAAGCAAATACAATTGTATATCATCCTGGTACCCTTGAGAACTTCTCATCGTATATCTTGCTAAATAAAAAGAAAAACTATGGCATTGTTGTGCTGGCCAATGCCTATTCAGATAAAACACCTGACATAGCTGAAGATTTGAACAGTCAAATTTTAAATAACAAAAATTACACAACAATTGAAAATGCAATTAATCAAAGTTCATTAGTTTCTTACGTCATTATCACTTTAAGTCTGTTCATCACAATTGCCATTGCTTTTTACATGTTACGTCGAATAATCAATATCTATCACGGTACATTTGTCATTCATGTTCAATGGAAACTTTTAGGTTACTTTTTAATTATTATGGCTGTCTTTATTAGTCTCATGACAGCTATCTATTTGCTACCAGATTTAGTTATGGGCAACACCAATTGGGACTTTATCATGGTATGGTTACCACTGCATGCCAAACTGGCATTGTGGTCTGTTATGCTCACTATCTTATGCGCTACTATCACATTAGTAACGATGCTATTCTCTAAGAAAAAAAGATAAATTTTATCGTTAAACCTAATTAATTTGAAATAAAAATTAATTAGGTTTAGTTATTTTTTTAATCTTTGTGTTATGCTATGTTTAACAATTATTTGTTGAAGGAGCTTAGCAATGAATAAACATACACGACTCTTATTCTTTAGCTGCATACTGCTACTAGCTGGCTGTAATTATTCAAAAAAACAACATCAAACGGGATTCTTTTTTTATGTATTTGTTAAACCTATCGATTGGCTGTTACACAGCATAGGTCAACTCTTTCACAGCTATGGTATTGCTATTATTCTCATTGTCATCATTATTCGTTCCATTCTGTTACCGCTAATGTTAAATCAAATGAAACAAATGCATACATTACGAGAAAAACGTGCCATCGTACAAGATGAAATAAGTGACATTCAAACACAAATGCGCCAAGCTTCAACGCCAGAGATTCGTAAAGAAGCGAATCAATTGTTGTTAGCTAAATATAAAGAATATGGTATTAGTCCATTTAAAAGTATTTTAGGATCTCTTCCAATCTTTATTCAAATTCCAATCATTTTAGGATTGTTAGCTTGCATTAAGCATCCAACCTCTGATGCATTGGCACAACATCCACATTTTTTATGGTTTAACCTCATGCATCCAGATATTTGGTTGGCATTGTTAGCTGGTTTACTTTACTTCATTCAACCACTGGTCAATGCAATCCATTATCCTAAAGGACAACGCAAAACTTATTATACTATGATGGTGCTTTCTCCTTTATTCATCATTTATGCTTCGCTGCATTCAGCTGCAGCTATTAGTCTCTATTGGGTTGTTAGTGCTTCATTCTTAATTGTACAGACTCATTTTGGCCATCGTCGATATAAGAAACAAGCTCAGGCGGCAGCAATACAACTTGAAAATTACATCGCCCAACGTGATCAAACATCTTCACAACACTGACATATGTAAAAAGCACGCAAGTCCTCCACCGAAGACGCGCGTGCTTTCTATTATCTCGCTTAATTATTGAATTGGATTCATGCCATCTTTCCATGATTTATATTGTAGCGTGCCACCTTGTGACTTAAATTTCTCATTTGATACGCCACGTTCGAATGGCTCTGCAGGTGTAATATTCACTTTAGGATTAACCTTTAGTTGTTGTTTATACCATTGTGCAAAGTCAGAACCTTTGACCGGTTCATCATCTGCAACATTATAAATACCGTTAGCAAAGTTAATTGCTTGGATAGAAGTTTCTACAGCATCATCTAAATGAACAAATGACGTCACACCATCTGATAATGTTACCTCACCATCAATAAATTGATTATAAATCATGCCATCCTTGCCATACCATGTTCCTGGACCATATAACCAACCAAAGCGTAAAACTACATAATTATCCATACGTGCTGTTTGTTCCTCTAAACCTTCAACACCTTCAACCGTAATTTTACGATCACCAGTAGAATGATCATCTAATGGTGTCTCTTCTGTAGCTAAACCTTCTCCAGGTTCATAAGTAAATGCGATACTTTGGGCAATGACTTTTTTCACATGATGTTTTAATGCAGCATCAATTAAATTTTTAGAGCCATCAATACGTACTTTTGTATTTGCTGTCATATCAACCTTTTTCAAATCTGTGATTTGATTAATAATTATTTCGGGTTGAAAGTCAGCAATCGCTGCTTCAATCGTGTCAGCTTTTAATATATCTCCAATGTATGCTTTAACATTTGCAGCTTCTAATCTTTGCTTGCCTTGCTCAGAAGTCGTAAAGCCAGCTACATCGTACCCTTCTTCTAATAGACGTTGCGTTAATTTTGTACCAATTAGTCCTGTCGCACCTGTTACAAATATTTTTACCATATGACGTCACCTCGTCCTTATTTTATCATCGTAGCACTCAACAATATGTTGCAGCATTAAAGTTAACACTAGTTACATTTCACATGTGCACATTGTGTTTAAAAACATTTTTTAAAATTAATAATGTAATATGCATACATTAAAGTTGATTTTTAAATAGTAACATATCAAACAGCTGAACTCCATTATCACAAACTGGATAGTCATAATTGGTAATAAAAAACTTTATTAGTTTCAACATACTTAAAACCAAGACTACGATAAAATGATTGTGTTACAGGACTATCACTTGTACCACCATACATTGTCGTACCACGATAGTCAGTAAAAATTTGTTCCATTAAACGTCTATCAAGCCCTTGGCACTGGTAATTGATGTCAACAGCAATATTTTTAATTTCATAGAAATACGTATTTCGCATAGCAATCACTGCAATGGTGATAAACGTTTCTCTCTCTAAATAACCCACGACGTATGAATCATATGGATCATAAAGATAACGCAGTATAGCTTATCGTTCAGGATTCTTAGTTATCACTCGATATATCAGTTCTTCCATCGTCTATTCCTTTTGTAAAAAAAGACTGAGCATACACATTATCAATTGGTAATTAATTATAATGCTTGGTCTCAGTCTTTCATTAGTGATTTTATTTCGCTTGTCGTTGGCTCTCTTTAGCATGGATTAAGTTCGTTACAAATTGGTTCACAGGTGCATCGATACCATGTTCCTGTCCTAATCGTGCAACCGCCCCATTGATGTAATCTATTTCTGTAAGACGTTGATTATTGATTAAATCTTGATACATCGAAGGAAAATGTGGTCCTACTTTATGGTTTAAATCCACTAAGTAGTCATAAATATCATCTACGTTTAAATGTACCCCGTCAATGGTTGCCACTGCTAATATTTCTTGCGTTAATTTATAAACTAAATTTAGTGCATATTCACTCGCATTTAATGTTGACAAACGACATTCTAAGACTGTACATAGTGCATTTGCTGTTCCATTTACGCAAATCTTTTTCCAAATCGATTGTTGTAAATTTTCGCTTTTCAATGGATTTAATCCTGAATGTTTCAAAATATCAAAAACAACATCAACATTTGCCTGTCCATCAGGTATTAATGCGCCAATTTCAACTGGTCCAGCACCCATTAAATGTGTATGTCCTGGTGATTCAAGGCCTGCTGTCCACACCGTCACACCACGTACAATGCGTGCTTCATCTACATAATTAACGATGACATCTTCATGTTTTAATCCGTTCATCGTACAAACCATAATCGTGTGTTCATGAATATGTGGCTTAATCTGTTCTAACATGTCACTTAGTTGCATTGATTTAGTAAATAGAAAGATGACATCATACTGATCACCTTTAGGAATTTCTGTATCGTGATACATTGGGATATTTAAATGATTTGCTTCCCCATTAATATCGATATGTAAACCATCTTGTTTGACAGCTTGCGCTTGTGGTTCCCAGCCATCAATAAATGTCACATCATAATTTTGTTTATACATCATAGCGCCAAAGCCACTACCTAAAGCACCAGATCCTGCAATTGCTATCTTCATGTTTGTATGCTCCTTCTTTCACCTTAATTAATTTTAAAATACTACTTAACTATGTTAGCGTCAACAACATTAACATAATATTCTTAATTTTTAGATAAAATGGACTAAAAATTTTGAGACAACACTTATTTTATAAGTCGTTGCCTCAATGATGTTCATAAAAATGCTCCATACTAATATTTTTACGGTGTCATATTGGTGCGTTTTGGTACAAGTAATAAGATCATAAAGAATGCTAATACTGCAATTCCAGCGTTAAAGAGCACACCTGCAGCACCGCCCCACTGTAAATTCATTGCTGATGCAAATAGGCCATAAATTGTGCTGGACATAGCAACACCAAAGGCATTCCCTAATGACGATGCCATTTTGTAGACGCCAGAAGCGACTCCTACTTTCTCATCCGGTGCTTCGGCAACTGCCGTATCAGTTGATGGTGTCGCATACATTCCAAGTCCAGTACCAAAAAGCAGATACCCTACAACGCTAGAAATGATATACCATATATCTGGCAAGAACGTTAATGACAGTAATAATAAACCTATAAATGTAAACGCACTACCAAATAACAATGGTCGTTTAGCACCTTGTGCTTGTAAAATCTTTTCTCCTACACGAATCATGATTAATACTGATATTAAATAAGTAATAGAAATCATACCAGCTTGTCCTGATGTAAAGCCTAATTTTTGTTGATAAAACGTATTAATAACTACAATCGTACCACCAGCAACGCCATTTAACATAAAGTTTGATACTGTAGCACCACTATATCCTTTATTTCTGAATAAATGAAAATCTACCAATGGATTATCAGCTTTATTTTCATAGATAAGAAAAGCAAAGCCCGCTATAAAGAACACAACAAATAATGTGAGAATCATTGGTGAGAATAGTCCTTTATCTGATGCTTGCGTCACTACAACATTGACACTTAACAATGTGATCACTAATAAAATTAGTCCAATAACGTCAAATTTTTTAACTTCTGAGCCTGTTGTTTCAGCTTTCGTTTCCGGTGTATGTTTAATTAAAAAGAATGCAACAAATGACAGCGCTATTGAAATAATAAATATCCAGTGCCATCCAATTGTAGATGCGACCCAACCGCCAAATAAAGAACAAATACCACTGCCTCCCCATGATCCAATAGACCAATAGCTTAATGCACGTTGGCGTTCTTTACCTAAAAAGTATGTGTTAACAATAGCCAGTGTTGCAGGCATGATACATGCTCCAGCAAGTCCTTGTAAAGCACGTCCTGTAATAAGTAGCCAAGGAAATGGTGCAATAATAATTAATAATGAACCCACGATATTTAATGCTAGCCCTAAATAGGTCATCTTGACACGGCCAAACTTATCAGCGATGTCTCCAGCACCTACGACAAACAAGCCAGCAAACAGGGAAGTTAAACTAACAGCAATGTTAATTGTCCCTATATTGGCATTAAATGAAGACTGCAGCGCTGGTATAACACTCACTACTGATTGCGCAAACAACCAAAACGTGAGGACCCCAATAATAATACCTGCTAGCAGTCGATTATCTCCCCTAAATTCTTGTGAAGTGTTCATAATAAAAAATTGCCTCCTAAAATTTCAAACTGAGATGAATGATTGTATATTGAAAACGTTATCATATCTAAAGCTTAAATGGAATTACATACTTAATTATATTATAAAAGCATGTTAACTATTATTTCTCTAAATAGTCGGAATATATGTTTATAGATAAATATTTTACTCTATTCATTTTCAATTTTCCACAGTTAACAAAACAATGACTGTTTAACACATGAGCATAAAAACCTGTTAAAATACTGTTATATAACACTTTTCAGTTATTTAGAAGTGGAAAATATTTTTTTGGGAGTATGGCACAATGTTCAACCTTTTTATTTTATTATTAGAACGTGTAGGGCTCATTATTATCATTGCTTATTTATTGATGAACACAAGTCATTTTAAAACAATGATGGGAGAGCGAGAAAAATGGCGTTCACAGTGGCAATTGTTAATTATTTTTGGCCTATTTGCGATTACTTCAAATTTTACAGGCATTGAAATTAAAGATGGTCAAATTATTTCAAGCAATATTTATTATCATTTAAATTCTGAAGCTTCCATGGCAAATACACGCGTGTTAACGATAGGTGCATCCGGATTAATTGGGGGTCCATATGTTGCCCTTTTTGTAGGTATCATATCCGGTTTATCACGCATGTATATCGGAGGCGCGGATGCCTACACCTATTTAATTTCATCTATTATTATAGGTTTAACATCAGGGTTTATCGGACATTTAGCCATTAAAAATCATCGTTATCCAACGGTTCTGCAAGGGGCAGTTATCGGTATTATCAATGAAGCGATTCAAATGCTATGTATATTAATATTTTCAGAAGATACCACTGCTGCTATTGAACTCGTACAATTAATATCTTTACCCATGATTTTAATTAATAGTATTGGCACCGCAATTTTCTTAAGTATTATTTTATCCACATTGAAACAAGAAGAACAAGCACGTGCCGTTCAAACTCACGATGTATTACAAATAGCTAATGAAACACTGCCTTATTTTAGAGCAGGGCTTAATGAAGCTTCTGCTAAACGTGTGGCAGAGGTGATTTTACCGCTTATGAATGTCTCTGCCGTAGCAATCACTAATAAAAAAGATATCTTAACACATGTGGGCGCAGGAAGTGATCATCATATTGCCAAAAAAGAAATCATTACAAATTTGTCCAAAGAAGTGATTAGAAGTGGACAATTAAAAGAAGCCGAATCTAAAGAAGGCATTGGTTGCAATCATGACAATTGTCCACTTGAAGCCGCAATTGTTATTCCACTTTATACCAATCATAATGTCGTTGGCACATTAAAATTCTACTTTAAAGACAAACACGATGTTACAAATTCGACAAAACAGTTAGCACGAGGCTTAGCCGAGATTTTTTCAAGTCAGTTAGAACTGGGTAAAGCAGAAACACAAAGTAAATTATTACGTGATGCAGAAATTAAATCATTACAAGCGCAAGTTAATCCGCATTTCTTTTTCAATGCTATCAATACAATATCAGCATTAGTACGCATTGATAGTGAAAAAGCACGTAAATTACTGTTACAACTAAGCCAATTCTTTCGTTCAAATTTACAAGGTGCGCGCAATAATACCATCACATTAGAAAAGGAATTGCAACAAGTTGAAGCATATTTGTCACTCGAACAAGCGCGTTTTCCTAATCGATTTCATATCGATTATCACATCGATAAACAATACCACCACATTTTGATACCGCCATTTATTATTCAAATATTAGTGGAGAATGCGATTAAACATGCGTTTAAAAATAGAAAAGCAAATAATCATATTACCGTCACTGCTAGTCAACACGACGATGCGATTCAATTAACTGTAACTGACAATGGTCAAGGTATTCCAAAAGAACGCATACCATTGTTAGGTCAAATAAGCGTCAACTCTGAAACAGGCACTGGCAGTGGTTTAGAAAATTTAAATCGTCGATTAATCGGCTTATATGGCCCAACTTCACAACTCTCTATTACTTCTACAAATAAAGGAACTCGTGTCAGTTGTATGATTCCTTATCATGAACAAAAGGAGGATATTTAAGTGAACATATTAATCGTAGATGATGAACCTTTAGCACGTAATGAATTACATTATTTATTAGATAATATTCCAACAGTAAAACATGTGGAAGAAGCTGAAAATATATCAGAGACTTTAGAACATTTACTATATGCGTCTTTTGATGCTGTCTTTTTAGATATTAATCTCATGGACGAAAGTGGTATTGATCTTGCAGAAAAAATAAAAAAGATGCAATATGCACCTTACATTATTTTTGCAACGGCACATGACACCTTTGCAGTTAAAGCCTTTGAGTTAAATGCTACAGACTATATATTAAAACCATTCGAGCAACAACGCATTGAACAGACGATAGAAAAAATTGCCCGCACCAAACAGTATGTAAATTCAGCGGCAGATCAAAATAAATTAGAACCACAAAATCATCAAAATATAAACACGCATACGAAGCAAACCGTACTGCCGATTGAGGTGGATGAACGCATTCATGTGCTTAATGTAGAAGATATTGTAGCCGTAACCGTCAATAATGGCATTACAACCATTCATTCAGTAAACCAAGATTACCAAACTTCTGAAAAGCTCAATTATTATGAAAAGAAATTACCCACAACACAATTTCTTAAAATACATCGTTCAACCATTATTAATAAAGTGCATATTAAGACTGTAGAACATTGGTTTAATTATACCTATCAACTTACCATGACGTCTGATATCAAGCTACAAGTTAGCCGATCATATATGAAAACATTTAAACAAGAAATAGGTATAGATTAAAGCATAAATCTAACACACGAATCAAATGCAAGACGCTGATTCGTGTTTTTTCTTATTTACAGGATTAATTTAGTTAATATTTTTACATTGTTTTAGTGAAGATTTACAGTCTATGAACAGGATAAGACATAAATTCCAAAATAATTGCACAAAGATGATTAGAAATTAAAAATCCTCTTTGTGCTTCTTTTATATACAATACTTTTTTGATTGGCAGGTATACCAGTGGACTCTATCACGTTGAAATGCACTTCACTTTGTTGGGTCCACCCCAGCTTGCGTTGTCCGTAGAAATGCGTTTTGCATTTCTTTTTGCTGGGGCCCCCACCCCAGCTTGCGTTATCCGTTGGCTTTCTTTTCGAAAGCCTCTTTGCTGGGGCCCCTGCATCTGGGGTGTGTTTTTTTGTATGTGGGGGTGTGTTTTTTGTATGTCGGGGATGTTTTTGTCACAGTGAAGCGTTTTCATATTAAAATGTGATCAAGATTAATAACCAGGGGGAAATTGATATTATGGCAAATGAAAATGTGAATAAAGCAAAGGCTCATAGTCAGTCTGTTGTGTCTAAAACGTATAACTTTTTCCAGCAAGCATTAACAATAGCAGTGATTTTACTTATTTCGAAAATCATTGAAAGTTTTATACCGTTTCCAATGCCAGCTTCAGTAATAGGGCTAGTATTACTGTTTATTGCATTGTGTACTGGTATTGTGAAGCTGGGACAAGTTGAAAGTGTTGGTACAGCGTTAACGAATAACATCAGTTTCTTATTCGTACCTGCAGGTGTTTCAGTTATTAATTCTTTACCAATTTTAAGCAAAAATCCAATTCTAATTATCTTATTAATTATTATTTCAACATTACTATTACTTGTATGCGTTGGTTTTGCATCGCAATTCTTGGTAACAAAATCATTGTTCCCAACGGCTGAACAAAATGAAAAATCTAGACATGTTGAGGGGGATAATCACTAATGATTGAACATTTAGGAATCAATACACCTTATTTTGGAATATTAGTTTCATTAATACCATTTGTAATCGCACAATATTTTTATAAAAAGACAAATGGTTTCTTCTTACTAGCACCGTTATTTGTAGCCATGGTTGCTGGCATAGCTTTCTTAAAGCTAACAGGCATAAGCTATGCTCAGTACAAAGTCGGTGGAGATATTATATACTTCTTCTTAGAACCAGCAACAATTAGCTTCGCCATTCCACTATACAAAAAACGTGATGTCTTAAAAAAATATTGGTTACAAATTTTTGGTGGAATCACTCTAGGTACACTTGCTGCATTGATTTTAATTTACTTAGTCTCTACATTATTCCAATTAGGAAATACTGTAAGTGCTTCTATGCTTCCACAAGCAGCTACAACAGCGATTGCATTGCCAGTATCAACAGGTATTGGTGGTGTCAAAGAACTTACATCATTAGCGGTTATTCTTAATGCGGTGGTTATCTCTGCCTTAGGTACTAAAATTGTCAAATGGTTTAAAATCTCCAATCCAATTGCACGCGGTTTAGCATTAGGCACAAGCGGACATACACTAGGTGTTGCAGCAGCCAAAGATTTAGGTGAAACAGAAGAATCTATGGGCAGTATTGCAGTCGTTATCGTTGGGGTCATTATAGTAGCAATTGTTCCACCGCTAGCTTCTATTTTATTCTAAACAAAAACTCATAAACGGTTGATTCAATATAGCAGAAATGGGAGCGGGACTATGAATTCATAGTCCCGCT
>NZ_KV830929.1:235194-237649 GCF_001836955.1 Staphylococcus sp. HMSC063A07 | reverse complement strand
AGCGGGACTATGAATTCATAGTCCCGCTCCAAAAGATTAACTAGGATTAAAAAGCAATGTATCAGCGTATTTTCAATTTTTTCAACTACTGCCAATATAAAGTTCATAACCTAAAACGTAATGATATGCTCCTACCAAAGCAAATATTGAAAAAATGAAAACTTTGAAGTGTGTTTTTTATAATCTTATTTATTAAGTGTTCCTAATTCCATGGCACTATTTTTGTGGTTCAACCATGGCAATTCATTTCTTTGTTTTTTAATATGATATGAACTTTTTTATCCATAATCGCAAACATATTGAAAAAAAAGAAAAGTGCTATACTTCCTATCCATATAATAAATATAAATATATTATATAAGTTTTCTACTGTTAAACCATATAAAATCATCCATACAAATCCTCCCAAAAAAATATAAGAAAATAATGTAAAACCAATATTTTTTAATGTGGGTATGAGTATAATTTTTGAATGGGTTTTATTTATCTTATATATATCGAGCGTTACTTTTTTATTAATATATAAGAAAAAGATAAATACACATAAAAATCCAATGATACAACTTATAACAGCTATGCTTTGTTGCACCTGAACATCAAATATAAAGACATACTTCCTTAATAGGACACTGATTAAAATTGCTAGTCCAACGCCTATACTTGCCCCGCTATTTTTAACTGGTTTCACGATATTTAAATTGTTATATTCTACTTCACTCAATTTGGCATATCTTTTTGGGATAAACCAATTAATCATTGGAAATAGAAATGTAAACCAGTGACTAACTATATCAACCATGAGATAATCATCTTTGTATTTTATAATTCGATATTTGGGATTTTTATTTATAATTTTTGATTCACATAGCACGTTAATCACTTCCGTTTTATTGAAACAATAGTGTCTAATAACCGACATCTTTATTTTTTATCTTTTGGTTAAAAATAGCTAATGAAAATTGATATGTTTCATCAGCTATTTTATAAAATTCACAACTATAGCTTTATTCTAAACCAAATTGTTTTTCTTCTACTTCTCCACGAGTTATATCATCGCTTAATTCATTTAGCATTTCTTGATACAACTCTTGAAATCTTATTTCATCATCATCTGAGTATCCTTCAAATATAACGCGGTCGACATTTTCAGTATTAAAATAATATATTTGATTTTCCACTAAACCTAATGGATATTTACAAGCAGAATAGTCAAACATTACTTTTTTATCGTCTTGTTCTATAATTGGACCTCGATTCAATATCATCATTTTTTGTGATCCACCTTTTAAATAGACAATGCTACCTATTGTAATCATATCTTCACCTCTTTGTTTTTTAATATGACATGTACTTTTTTATCCATAATCGCAAACATATTGATAAAAAAGAAAAATGCTATCCATATCACCCATAAAATAAATATAAATACATTATATAAATGATCTATTGTAAGCATCTCCATAATTATTAATGCACAACCACCACACAAAACATAGGAAGTTAACGTAAAACCAATACTTTTTAATGTGGGTATGAGTATAGTTTTTGAATGAGTTTTATTTCTCTTATATATATCTAGCGTTACTTTTTTATTGATGTGTAAGAAAAAGATAAATACACCTAAAAATCCAATAACACAACTCAATACAGCAACACTTTCCTGTATTTGAATATTAAAAATATTGACGTAATTACGCAAAAGTGCACTAATCAAAATTGCTAGTCCAGCACCTATACTTGCCCCACTATTTTTAACAGGTTTCACGATATCTAAATTGTTATATTCTTCTTCACTCAATTTGGCATATCTTTTTGACACAAACCAATTAATCATTGGAAATAAAAACGTGATCCAATGACAAATCGTATCAACCATGAAATAGTCATTATTGTATTTTATAATTCGATATTTTGGATTCATCCTTATAATTTTTGATTCACATAGCATAATTACCACTTCCCATTTCATTGGAATGATACTATCTCTCAGAAACTATTAACTATTTTGATGTGACATTCTATACTTTATTTTTTAATATAATATGAACTTTTTTATCTATAATCGCAAACATATTGACAAAAAAGAAAGCCGCTATTATGCCTATCCATACAATAAACATAAATATATTATATAAGTGATCTATTGTAAGCATCTCCATAGTCACCCATGAAATTCCTCCAAATAAAAGATAAGAAAATAGTGTAAAACCAAAATTTTTTAATGTTGGTATGAGTATAATTTTTGATTTAGTTTTATTTCTCTTATATATATCTAGTGTTACTTTTTTATTGATGTATAAGAAAAAGATAAATATACCTAAAAATCCAATAACACAACTCAATATAGCCACACTTTCTTGTACTTGAACATTAAATACGTCGATATATTTTCTAAATAGTACGTTTAAAATTATAATTATCCCAACACCTATACTTGCCCCACTATTTTTAACAG
>NZ_KV830929.1:206731-235094 GCF_001836955.1 Staphylococcus sp. HMSC063A07 | reverse complement strand
ACCAATTAATCATTGGAAATAGAAATGTAATCCAGTGACTGATGGTATCAACCATGAGATAGTCATCATTATATTTTATAATTCGATATTTGGGATTCATATTTATAATTTTTGATTCACATAGCACGTTTACCACTTCCATTTCATTGGATTCATATTATCTCCTATATTGTTAACAGCCTCTCCAACAGTATTCTTTACCGTTTCGGCTGTATTTTTAACACCATTACTAACATTTGTTGCAGTATTGTCGAGTATTTTAATTGTTTGATCTTTCGTTTGACCCAATTGTCCTAATACAGGATCCATTTTATGTCCTAACCAGTCTACCTTGTCTTTTATTCCCAATTTATTATTTTGATATGCCCAATCAGCGCCGTATGCTGCTAATGTCCCAACTGCTATACCAGCTAATGCAGCCCAACCAACTGGATTAGCGGCAAGTGCAATAATTGTACCGCTTATTATCGTTGATGTAACCCACCCGGCACTCATTGTTAAAGCGTTATGAGAAAGTGCTTCTCCACATGTCTTACCTTCATTTAAATCACTTCTGACACTTATAAAAAAGCCAAGGCCTGTTATAACGCCACCCAAAATTTTTCCGTTTTTTGCAAATTCCTTGCTATCCTTTATAATTGCATCTCCCCAAGTGCGCTTCACTTGTACAAATGAATTAGGTCCTTTTGGTCCTTTATATCCACCGGCTGTATTAATAAATACACCAATATTTTTCGACTGCACACCTATTTGTTCAATTAGCTTCGAAGAAATATCAATTTCTAAGCTTTGTTTAATATTATCTTTATTTTGTATAAAATAATTAATCAAACTCTGTGGTAGATCTTCATCTTGGTGCTTTTCTGCATATTCTTGAATAATCTTGCCATCTTGTTTATTTAGTTTGCCTGTTTTTGCTTTTTCTTCAATTTTCTTCATTGCAACTTTTAAATATTTTTCATTGCTTACTTTTGCCCATTCTAAGTCTTTACCGGAAGGAATGTTGAATTCTTTTGTTACGGGGTTCCAACTAGTTTGTAATTGATTTAATCCTTGTTTAACTACATCTTGAAATGCTTCTACATCTTTAAAAATCTCTGGTGATTTTTGATTAAATTCTTGTAATTTTCTAAGCTTTTCTTCTAGTTCGTGTTTTTGTTGCTCTAAACTAGCAATCATGCGATTATTTCTTGAAATTGTATCTCGTTTCTCCGAAAGATATTTTTTTAAACCACCATTAATTTCTTCAAGTAACGCAATACGCTGTTTTAATTCATTGATATCTTCTTCAAGTTCAGATTCTTTTAAGCTTTGATTATCAACTTCTTGCGTATAACGCTCTACAAATGTCGTACAGGCTTCTTCTGTCATGTCACTTAAAGTTTTCATACTATAACTTAGCGGTATAACGACTGCACTGAAAAATTGTTTAGCTGAGCGATATGCTTTTCCTTGTAAATCTTCTTTCGTCACAAATTGTAAGACTGCGTTGTTTAGACTATCATAACTTTGGTTCATTGCTTGGCTCAATTTCCGCATATTGGAGGCTTGATTTTTTGATTTATTTAAATACATATCAATGCTCATAATCATGCCCCTTTTCATTAGCTTTATGTAATTCAATGTTTCTTTGAGCTTCTAATACTTCTATGCAATCATTTAATTTACGAATTTGATGTTTAACATTGTCTTGATTATCTATTAATTCTTCTAGTATTGCTTGTTTTTCTTGTTGAAATTCATCCCTATGTTGCTCTAATGAAAAGGCACTATTGCTAGAACCATATCGATAAATCAGTCGGTCATATAGTTTTTCAGTATTTCTTGTCGCATCTTCATAGTCATTAATTAGATGTATAAGTCCACGCTGTTGTTCTGTTAATGTTTCAACTTCTAAATTTGTTTTATAGATTTGATTATTTAATGTAGTTACTTTGTCCATCACTTAACCTCTATTCTATTTAGAAATTTGATTGCCAAGTGTCAAGTCCATCGCTTCAAAGCTATCGCCAACTTCTTTAAGTGTTGTGTTCGCTTTTTCGAGTGCTGCTGTAATAGATGTATTTATAGTCAAGAGCTGTTCAATTGCTGTATGTGCATTTTTATTACCACTTACTGTCGTACTTTCATCTTTACCTGGTTCTGAAATACTTGAACATGATCGTGTTGCATTATTGATAATATAATAAGCATGATATGTTTTACTCATATCGCTTTTAATTTCACTCATTAATATTCCACCTTTCAACAATTAAAGTTATATTAATCATTGCTATGTCTTATTCTTAAAAGTTTCACTCTATTTGAATAAAAGTTCGTAAGATGACTAAACAATTGTTAAATTAGAATTATTATAGAATAATAATAGATTATTTACATATGTTTATTCTATCTAAATATTGTGAAAATGTATATATCAATATTTGTTTTTAAACCTTATTTTCCTTTTTTTAATTTTTGACTCCTTTGTAAAATTTATCAGTTACAGCTATACAAAAAACCAGCCAACAAATTGATATATTTGCTGGCTGGTGTATTTTTAATTAATTGTTTGAGGTTGTGGACCTTTTTTCTTTTGTGTTGGATCAAGCTTGCGTTCTAACATTCTCAGTCCAATATCGATTAAAATGGCAATGAGCGCAATTGGTATCGCGCCGGCAAGAATAAAGGCTGTACCGTCTGTTGAGTTTGTACCACGTATGATAATATCACCCAATGTTGGTGCTCCAATAAACGAACCAATAGCTACGATACCAACCGCAACAACAAGTGCAATCCGTATGCCACCGATAATCACGGATAAGGATAATGGTAGTTCAATCATACGTAATACTTGGTTACTTGTCATTCCCATTCCTTTACCTGCATCTTTAATATTGGCATCAACTTCGACAATTCCCGTGTACGTATTTTTTATAATTGGTAATAGCCCATACAAAAATACGGTCACTACAACGGTGGTTGGTCCAAGACCTAATGCTAACATTAAAATGGCTAACATAGCGATAGCTGGAACCGTTTGAATCACGTTGGCAATCGTAATCACAGGCCAAGCTAATTTTTTAAATCTAGCAATAAAAATACCAATAGGGATACCCACAATACTTGCAAATAGCACGCCATACACAGACATTAGTAAATGTTTAAAGAATAATCCCATTAAATAGCCGAAATTGGTCGAATAGTAGTGTGCTAATTGTTGTAATAAATTACCATCCATTATTTACTACCTTCTTTCTTATCATCAAAGAAATGATGTTTTTCTAGAAATTCTTTGGCTATGACTGCTGGTTCTTTACCTTGACCATCCGCTTCGTAATTTAATTTCTGCATCTCTTTAGTAGTGACGGTACCTTCTAATTTTTTCAATGCTTTATCTATCTCTGGATGATCTTTAATTAATTTTTCGGTTGCTAATGGACTACCATCATACGGTGGGAAAAATTTGCGATCATCTTTTAAAACTTTTAAGTTATATGCGGCAATACGTCCATCTGTTGAATAACCTACGGCAACATCTAATTTTTTGTTCTTTAAAGCATCATATACTAAACCAATCTGCATTGGTCGCGCACTATCAAATTTGAAGCCGTAGTCTTTTTGGAATGCTGGATAACCATCACCTTGGCGATTCATCCATTGGGTATCCATCCCTAAACGCAGCTCATCTTTGTATTTCTTTAAGTCCGATACTTTCTTTAAATGGTATTTGTCGGCAACTTCTTTGGTCACCATAAATGCATAGGTATTTTCAAAGCCAAATGAATTATAATATTTCTGATTAAATTTCTTTTTAAATAAGCGTTGTGATTCAGACATTGCTTTGTCTGTATCTTTCGTTGGTGGTGCAGCAAGGACACTTGTTAATTCTGTCCCTGTATATCGCACGGCTGACATATTGACATCCCCACGTTGTAAGGCGTTATGTTGAATAATACTTGAACCAAGATTACCAATAATTGTTGGTTTGATTTTACCTTTGGTCTCATGTTCAATCATATATTTTTCAATGTAGCCCATAATTTTTGTTTCACTTGTTTCGGTTGTTGTAATTTTGACATCATCTTTTGAATTGCCATCACCAAGGCCTGGTAAACTACATCCAGATAACACGAGTAGAGATAGGACCATGATGATTAAGCTTGTTTTCACTTTATTCATTATAATGTTCTTCCTCCCTCTATTATCTAGATACTTTTAAGCCTTTTGGGACGACCCATTTTTCAACTAATGATAATAAGAAATCAACAATAAGTGCTATTGCTGTAACAAGTATCGCAGCAGTAATAATCATTGGTGGTTGGTATAAATTTAACCCATTAAATACTAAATCACCTAAACCACCAGCGCCGACATAACTTGCTAATGTTGCCCAACTAATTACATACACGCTTGATAAGCGTATGCCACTAATAATCATTGGCAATGCAAGCGGGAGTTGAACGTCTTTCATAAGTTGAAGTCTAGTCATTCCCATGCTTGTACCGGCTTGAATAACATTTTTATCAATATTTTTCACACCGAGAATGGTATTGTTTAATATAGGTAGTAATACATATACGAATAATGCCACAATGGCAGGTGTTTTACCCACACCAAAAATAGGAATCATTAACGCCAAAATCGCAAGTGTTGGAATGGTTTGAAGCACCCCTGCAATCGTTAATACGATATTTGCTGTTTTTTTAGTTTTAGATAATAAAATTCCAAGCGGAACTGCTATCACAATGGCTAATAGTAATGCAATAATTGATATTTGGAAGTGTTCAATTGTCTTTGATACGAGTTGACTTCCATATTCTTGGAGAAATTCACGCATTAACGATCATCTCCCATTTCGTTTGTTTTATGGTCTAAACCATTCATTACATCTTGTTCTCGAGGTGGTGCATCTTGTTGTGATGTTGACTGTTTATCTTTGTTATCACTGTCCAATGGGGCGGCGTCATCATTTTCGTCTCCCCATAATGAATCATAAACAATGTCTACAAGGTTTGCGCGTGTGATAAGTCCTATTAAAGTATTATCATCATCGACAACTGGCACATTACGTACATTTCGCTTTAAAATGGTACGCACAGAATCTTGTAATTTCGTATCGATATGTACTTTATAAACATCACGCTGCATCATATCAATTAATTCTTCACCTCTACGTAAACCTTGATTAATATCTTCAATATCTAAAAAGCCCAATAGTCGATTTTGATTATTCACAACAAATATGGTATCAACACGACGTTCTCTCATAATATTAACTGCATCATTAAGCGAATCATCTGCGTGCACCGTCACAGGTGTAATCATTGCACCTTCTACAGTTTTCATATTTGGTCTATCTTGGATCAATCTATTTTGACCAATAAAATCAACAACAAAATCATTAGCAGGATGTCTTAAAATATTATCTGGCGTATCAAATTGAACAATCTTTCCTTTTGACATAATACAAATGCGGTCTGCTAATTTAATCGCTTCATCCATATCATGCGTTACAAAAATAAAGGTTTTACCTAATTTTTGTTGTAACGTTTTTACTAAATCTTGCAATGTATCACGTGTAATAGGATCTAGTGCACCAAATGGTTCATCCATTAAGATAACATCTTGATCTGCTGCTAATGCACGTACAACCCCAATACGTTGCTGTTGACCACCTGAGAGTTCTGCTGGATAACGATCTAAATAATCCTCTGGTAAGTCAACCAACTTAATCAATTCTTTCGCTCTAGCATCCTTTTTCTCTTTTGACCATTTTAATAGTTTAGGTACTAATACAATATTTTCTCGAATTGTCATATGTGGCATTAATCCAATTTGTTGGATGACATAACCAATACTTCGTCGCAATTCAACCGGATTCATATCCCCAATATTTTTACCATTAATAGTAATTTGTCCTTCTGTTGGTTCAATCATACGATTAATCATTCTTAACGCTGTCGTCTTACCACTTCCACTGGTACCAATAAATGCAATAAATTCCCCTGACTCTATATCCAAAGATATGCGATCTACTGCCTTTTTGTTACCTGAGTATATCTTTGTTAAATTTTTAATACTTAACATCTATGTACTCCCTTTCTTCAATACATATCAGAAAATGATTAACATTATAAAAACCGTCATTCCCTTGGTTTAACAAATATAGTAATAAGTTAACAAGCGCATGACGGCTTTTACTTTAAATCTCATTTAATTGTGATTGTTAATCCATTTTCTTCGCATATATTTTTATGGTTACTTCATACATATACCCTAATTATTAAAAATAAACATATTAAACTTGCGAAAAATTAAATTTTTATAGAGTTTGCCCACTTTGTGAAAAAAATTTGCTCCAGCTTAGATAAAATATAAATTTATTATTATTCGCCGAAATAGTTTGAATATTTCATAAATTAGTATTACTCTATATGTATACTAAGGATTCAAAATTGAGGAGATGTCTAATTATGAAAGCAGCAGTATGGTATGGTCAAAAAGATGTTCGCGTGGAAGATCGTGAACCAAAAGTATTAAAAGATAATGAAGTTAAGGTTAAAGTATCATGGACGGGGATTTGTGGTACGGACTTACACGAGTATTTAGAAGGTCCTGTCTTTATTTCTACAGAACAACCTGACCCTTTATTAGGTCAAACTGCACCAGTGACGTTAGGCCATGAATTTTCAGGCGTAGTTGAAGAAGTAGGTAAAGACGTAACTAAATACAAAAAAGGGGATCGTGTTGTTGTGAACCCTACCGTGTCTCGACATGAAAAAGAAGAAAATATCGATCTTTATGATGGTTATTCATTTATTGGGTTGGGATCTGATGGTGGATTTGCTGAGTTTACAAATGCACCAGAAGAAAATGTTTACGCATTACCTGACAATGTTTCAGCTAGAGAAGGTGCTTTAGTTGAACCAACAGCCGTTGCAGTACAAGCTGTCAAAGAAGGCAACTTATTATTTGGTGATAAAGTAGCTGTCTTTGGTGCTGGTCCAATTGGATTATTAACAGTTGTCGCTGCTAAAGCAGCTGGCGCAAGTAAAATCTATGTCTTTGATTTATCTGAAGAACGCTTAGCTAAAGCTAAAGAAGTAGGTGCAACTCACGTCGTTAATTCTGGTAAAGTTAATCCTGTTGAATACATCAACGAACACACTGACAACGGTGTTGATGTCACTTTTGAAGTTGCTGGCGTCGGCGTTACGTTACAACAATCTGTTGAAGTCACTCGCCCACGTGGGACAGTAGTCATCGTCTCTATCTTTGCGCACCCGGTTGAATTTGATCCAATGTTATTAACAAACTCTGGAGTGAAATTAACTTCAACTATTGCTTATACACCAACGACATTCCAACAAACCGTTGACTTAATCGCTAACGGTAGCTTGGATGTTAAATCAGTCGTAACGGATGAAATCGAATTACAAGACATTGTTGAATCAGGTTTCGAACAACTTGTAAATGATAAATCACAAGCTAAAATATTAGTAAAATTAAATGGCGACCAAAAATAATAATGTATTTATTTTATAGGAAAAGACGGTTGAATGGCATATTCAACCGTCTTTTCCTATAAGCTTTTTTCAAATTAAGCTTGATTACTGCCCTCATAATTTGTTGTTCAACCAATTAGAAATCTCAACTTCACTGTCTATCTTCTTTCTATTATATTTACTAATCCATCATACCTTTACCATCTAATATATGATTCACATATTTTTCCACTCTATTATGACGAGTTTGACTACGTTTTGCTTGCCCAATATAGTACATATATTGGCGTTGACGACCTGGTGTTAAACTTTCAAATGCCGTCTTTAATTCGGGCATCTCATCAAATTTAGAGGCTAATTCTTCAGGCATCTCATAGTCTGCAGTCTCTTTCAACGTCACTGTTTTACCTTGTTGTTCAACCTGGATTGCTTGTTTAACATAGTATAGAATCTCATCACGACGTTGTTCTATTTCCTTTAAAGAAGTAAAGCGTAGCTGTCTCGCTGCTTGGACCTTTTCTGTTTGTTGTACCAATGTACCATATTGATCTTCGAGTAAAGCGCCTTTATGAAATAATAATGCTACATAGTGTTTAAACCCGTGAATGAGCACGACATTTTTATTATTTAATGTGTAACATGGGTGCATCCATTTATACTGTTCTTCTAATTCTGTTTCATTAAAAATAAGTGTTCTTAAATATTGATATGCCGATTGCCATTGGCTATCTTTGCGCAAAAACGCTTCAACTTGTGCGTTGGTCTGCTTTTTATCCATCACTTCGCCCCTTTCTTTATTTTTATCAATTTAAGTTCATATTAGCCTGACACCAGAGCAATTGCAACTATAGGATATGTTATAGTAACAGTAAGTATCATATTAGGAGCGTGTATAGTCATGGTCATCGTCAAAACAGCTGGCGGCGCTATTGAAGGTACAACAAGTGATGGGATAGATTGCTTTCTTGGTATTCCTTACGCGCATGCGCCAATCGGATCAATGCGTTTTAAGCATGCACAACTTAAGACATCATGGTCCTCCCCATATCAAGCAATGCGTGTTCAAGCCATCCCACCCCAACCACAAAATAAGCTTGAAACCTTTTTTTCTTCGACACCTAGATCTTTTGTTCAAGATGAAGATTGTTTATATTTAAACATTTGGCGTCAAGCTAATGACAATTACCTTAAGCCAGTAATTATTTACTTTTACGGTGGTGGATTTATCAACGGACATGGCACTGCTGAACTCTATACACCAGAACATATCGTAGCGCAAGAAGATGTCATCGTAGTGACCTTTAATTATCGCTTGGGCGCCTTAGGTTATTTAGATTGGTCCTATTTTAATGCAAATTATGATAAAAATAACGGTTTATCTGATCAACTCGCCGCATTAAAATGGGTGCATACATTTATTGACTCTTTTGGTGGAGACCCAAATAATGTGACTTTAATGGGACAATCTGCAGGCAGTATGTCTATTATGGCATTAATGCAAATGCCTCACGCAGTTACCTACTTTAAACAAGTCATCTTATTAAGTGGTACGCTCAAATTAGACAGTGCTGATGTAGGAACGACGAAAGCAAGACATTTTGAACAATTAATGGAACAGCGCTATGGTCATCATGATATTACGTTATTACATTCTTCCCAGCTATTACAGCTTATGGATGACGATGAACAAGCTCGTGGTAAATCGAAAGGATTAGAACTAATTTACGCACCAATAGCTACAAGTGACATGTCTCTACCTCTCCAAAATAATCGTAAACCTATGCTCGTATGCACCACACATGATGAAGGAGATATTTATATTACTGGCGAAGAACATAAGCTCACGCCTAGACGCTTTACAGAAGTGATGGCCTTATATGATATATATGTTAAGCCACATGACGTGCAAAGTGCAGTACAACAGTCACAAATCATTACATATTCTTATTTTTTAGCACCTGCATTGCACTTTTTAAAGCATTTCAGCACAACTAACCAGGCATGGTTAGCACGTTTTGATTGGTGCATACCACTTCATCATGACTACGGAAGTGCGTATCATATTTTAGATGTTATCTTTTGGTTCGGTAAAATGGACATCTTAGCTGCACACCAAGTATCACAATTAACGCATGCCCGACGACTAAGCAGGCAAATGATACGTGATTTAGCGCAATTTGCTCGCACAGGAACATGTCATTGGCAACCTTATTCTGCAACACACCAGCAACCATATGTATATAAGTAAAGGAGCGGGACAGCATTCATTATGAATTCGCTGTCCCGCCCCGGCAAGGTTGACCAAGATTGAAAAAGCTTGGTATACGCGTATTTTCAATCCAGCCAACTACTACCAATTTAGAGTCCATATCCTAAAACATAATGATGTCTGAGACTTTTACTGCTAATTATTAATATAATGATTGCGTAAAGCTAAAGTAATGATAAGTCCAGCAAGTCCTATCGCAGCACTGACATAGGGTAAAAATGAGACCTCCCATTGCGATACAACTAAGCCGCCAATCATTCCTCCTATACCAATACCTGCGTTCAATGCTGACATATTCCAACTCATAACCTGGCTTGTATCCCCTTCAACTTGCTCAATCAAACCACTTTGAATGGCGGGATTAGTGCTCCATTGCATAATATTCCATACAAAAATACCGATTAATAATAAAGCTGCATAAGGTAATATTATATTCAATAGCACCATCATAACAACAAAGACTGCGATTGATATCGTAAGCCAGCGCTTACTTGTCCATTTATCAGCAAACACCCCACCAAGTGAAGTGCCTATAACACCAGCGACACCGTTCATTAGTAATGCAACAGAGACAAAGCGCAATGTATAATCATGTGATAATATCAAGGGATTAATATAAACAAATGTGGCTGAATTTGCCACAAGTATTAAAAAGGTAATTGTGATAAATTTGACGACTTCTTGCGGTCTAATAATTTTTGAAGGCACATCAGATGCTTCTGTACCATTTGACTGCTCTGTACCAGCCACCTGTTGAAGTTCTCTTTGATGTGGTAAGTAGGACAGCATCAATATACCTGCTAGCACACTAACGACAATAATAAATAGAAAGGTGTAACGCCAACCTACTATATCCCCAATCATGGTTCCAAGTGGGACACCGAAAACATTAGCCGCACTAAATCCAGAGTATACAACGCCAATCATTTTCCCGCGATTTTTAGGAAGGGTTAACATGGCGGTTAAGGCTAACACTTTTACAATAATAAGCGAAGCAGCAGCAGATGATAGGATGCGACCTATAACGAGTATAGTGAAATTAGGCGCCAAAGCAATCATAGCATTACCTATAATGAATATAAGCAACGTCCATAACAGTACCGATCTTGCACTAAAGCGATGAGTTAATTTAACTAATATAGGTCCACAAATAGCAAAAGTCAATGCATATAGCGTGACCAATTGCCCGACAACCGCTTCAGACACATGCAAATCAGCACTCATTAGATTCATGATTCCCGCAACCATCATTTCTACCATTCCAACAATAAAAACACTAAGAATAAATGTTGCAACACGCATGACTGACACTTTGTTTCTCTCCTTTCTATCATTCATTTTGTATTGCATAATAAAAAAACAGCTACGTCTAACACTGTTTATGTCGTAACTGTTTCATTATATAATAAATTATTCTTTTTTGTATATAACTCCCATTTATATACGATCAGACTCATCTAAATAGTCCTCCGTGATGGTCATGGTAATCATGGCAATCGCAAAACCGATTAACGCACCATAGATGACATATGAATTGTGTAATAATAAATCAATACCAAAGTTTAAATGAAAGCGTGCTTCAAACCATGCAAAGACAAACCGTAAAATATTAAATAGAAATAACACCGTAGCAATAAAACCAGAAGTATAAGCTACTATTTTCATTTATATATCCCCTTTTCTAATAAGCTTAATAATAACTTTAGTATAATCAAGATACTTTAACTTCAATTTATTATCAGCTTAATTCTTCCTTAAATATGTAAAAAGCATATAGTTTAATTAGCTAAAGTTTAATATGATAGAGTGTGAGGTGTTATATATGACAATAGATGTCCTAATTGTTGAAGATGATAAAGATATTAATGAACTGATGAAATTGTCCCTTACGACTAAAGGAATTAAACAAATAAAAGTGGCTTATGACATTGACCATGCAAAGACCTTACTGCATGACTTTAACTTTCAAGTTGTATTACTAGATTTAAATTTACACGCTGAGGATGGCTACCAATTGCTCAAATATATTGATTTATCGGTGACTAATGTTATCGTAGTTACAGCCAAAGATACCAATTTGGATGTATATAAAGGCTTTGAAAAAGGAGCCGTAGATTACATTAAAAAACCCTTTGATCCAATGGAGCTGTATTATCGGGTTTCATTACATCTTCATTCAGATGCCTGCACAACTTACCACTATGATTATTTAGATATCGACTTTAACAGCATGGATGTCCAAGTAAATGGACATTCTGTACCATTAACTGCCCGCGAATATGATTTGCTTATTTATTTTATCCGTCATAAAAATCAAGTACTGACAAAACAGCAATTATATGAGCATGTCTGGGGCTATGATACCGGTGTAGATGATAATACTTTAATGGTTCACATTCGAACATTACGTAAAAAGATAGAACGCCAACCTAATCAACCTACCTTTATTCAAACCGTACGCGGTAAAGGTTATATTTATAAGGAAGATGCCTATGAATAAACGTTTTAATTTTAAATTTTCAAAATATATGACATTATTTATGCTTGCGAATATTATTTTAGGTGTCGTATTCGTAGTATATTTGTTAATTGAAACTTATGACCGCATATATAGTGATATCAATACTATTGATCCTGATTATTTAATTGCAAATGATATTGTCAAAGAACCCAATCAACATATAAAGGATTTGGCAGCCGAACACAACGTTTCGCTTTATTTTACGGATACTGCGGGAAATATACTATATCCTCATACAAAAAAAGGACAAAACTTGAAGTCTCGAATTCTTAAAAATTTGCGTTATGCACATGCTGTATCAAATAAGAAAGGCACGTATATGGTCTATTTTTATCCAAATCAATCAACAACTCGTGTTAACAATGCACGTCAAATTAAGACAGATCAACTATTAGAGAGCATTGTTACTCAAGATTATAATAAATGGGACTATAAATTAAATCAGCATCATCTTAGCTTTATTAAGAATCCCAACCCTAAACCTATATTAGATGATGATGAATTGGGCAAAGGATTTGAAAATAGTGGAAAGTTCTATTTAACTGTTTTAATGATTTATGTGTTACTCAGTATTGTATTAATTGTTATTGCTACATTCTTTGTAACAAAGCGTGTAACAAAACCAATGTCTTATTATATTCATTGGATTAACCATCTAGCACATGGTAAATTGTACCAACCTACCACAAAAAGTAAGTTGAAGCGTTTTATTAATACTTATCCAGAATTACATCACAGTTTGTCACATCTAACACAGCAATTATTAAATGATAAATTTTATCATAATCAAATGACTTATTATAAATCTAAATGGATTAGCCAAGTCTCCCATGATTTAAAATCACCTTTAACAACCATTTATGGTTATGCGAAATTAATACATGCCGATAGCGAAACACAACAATATGTAAATTTAATTACACAAAAAGCCTCATTTATGACTGAACTGTTAGAAAGTTTAAATCAAACATTTGATATTGAAACCAACCAGATACAGTATAGTAAAGAGCTTTTCCCCGTTGAATCAACGATGAATAAAGTAATTAATGTGATTGGCTATGACAATATAGACGTATACTTTCACACAGCATCACACAAGACATTTTATGGCAATAAGCTTTATTTTGAACGTCTAATGATTAATTTAATCAATAATAGTCTTGAACATAATAATGAGAATCCACATATTCAAATCCAGTTGAAGGTATACGGTACACAGCTCATTATCGATTATTTAGATGATGGTATTGGACTGCCACATACTGATTTTAAATCATTAGTTCAGGAAACATATACAACTAAGAAAGATCGCGAAAGCCATGGCTTCGGTTTATCCATCATCAATGATGCCGTCAACTATCACCATGGAACAATACAATTACAACCAACAGCGCAAGGCGTTCACTTTCATATTATGTTACAAGACAAAAGCTAACATCATTGAAGTGACTAAATTATTCATCCTAGGATTATAGACCTATAACATCAACGCCAAAATTATAAAATCTGGGAAATCACAACTGAAGCATCATAGCCAGTAAATGTGTTGTCACAAATGCATTTACTGGCTTCTTTTATGCTAATATAACGTTTTATTAACTCGCTTTCTTTGAGAATAGCTTCAGCTCATCTTAATCGACAGTATTTGTAATTTTGCGCTTTTTTCATCTTATACTGCTTTCGCAAGCACCCAACCAAAACACTTCGCTTACATATGTTTAAATATTTTTTTAAAAAATAAGGCCCTTTCATTTAATTTAGTATAGACATCTTAACTAAATTAAAGAGGTACCTTTTCTTCAAAAATGATTACATTGTTCAACTTACACTGATACAAGAATCTTCTGAATACATCCTAACTTATGATTTATTCAGATATGTGAAAACAATCATTAAAATGCTTCTAGATGCTATAGACGATGTCATTATGCTTCATCAACAATGTCATTATCACGTGCAACCAACTGGTGGCGCGCATTAAAGAATTGACCATAGCTTAAATAAGTAGCAATTAACGCTGACATCACGGTAGATGTCGTATGAACAAAGACAACAAGCAATTGAAATTTGACCGCTTCTAATGGCGGTGTGCCACCTATAATTAAGCCTGTCATCATCCCAGGAATTGACACTAAACCATATGTTTTAACTGAATCAATGGTTGGAACAATCGCTAATCGAATGCTATCACGTACAGCATCTTTAGACGCAAGTTTTGGCGATGCAGCTAACGTTAACTTAGATTCAATATCATTTACATCTTTAACAAAGGCACGGTCTAAATGCTGATATGCCAAATTAATAGCTATAAGCCCATTGTTTGCCAACATACCACTGATTGGAATGACTTCATTTGGTTTAAAGTCTATCGCACCTGTCAAAATAATAGCCGTCAATGGAATAGCTGTCCCAATGATAATCGCAATGAGTGAAATCCAAAAGACGTGATGCATCACTTTTGAAGCCCTATGTAATGTATTCCATGAAGCGTTAATTATAATGATAAATACTGCAAGTAAGAGTAACCACGTGGCATCTATTTCAAAAATATAATGCAATAGAAAACCTAGGATAAGCAATTGGATGGTCGCACGTAGTGACGCTACAACTAAATCTTTAATAATATGTAAGCCTTCTTTATACGAAATGGCAATCGGTATGATTAACAATAATGCCGTTAAGCAAATGGCTGTATTACTCATTGTTCTTCAACTCCTCTTGCTTAGTAATTTGACCATCAACAATCGTAATTCGTCTGTCGAAATGACGCATGCTCTGATCATCACTATGTGTAATCCACATAACACCTACACCGGTCTTGGCTAAATCGAACACGAGCTGTTCTACAATTCGCTTATTGGCGGTATCCAAGGCACTAGTCGCTTCATCTAATAATAATAGTTCGGGTTGATACATCAACTGTCTAGCTATGGTAATACGTTGTCGCTCACCGCCTGATAAATGTTCGATGCGTGTATTTAAATTATAATGTCCTAAATTAAGATGTTGAAGTAATTGTAGCGCTTTAGTTTCATCAAACTCATCTGAATGGGCCATCGCTGGAAAACGCATATTATCACCAATATTTTGGCCAAAAAGTTCACTTTGTTGCATCAGATAACTTATTTTCGAGCGCAATACTTCTGGTTCATATACATCGAACGGTTTATCGTTTAATAATAATTCGCCACTTGTCGGACTGATTAAGTTATCTATTTGTTTTAACAAAGTGCTCTTCCCACTTCCTGAAGGTCCTACAATGGCTACAGTTTCCCCTTTTTTCAATTGGAAATTGATATTGTCTAAAATTGTACGACGTGTTGCTTGATAACATAGATGTTTAATTTCTAATAACACGTAACATCGCTCCTTATTATGTCTTACTACTATCGTACCTTATTTTCAGGTATCATCAATGACGAATTAACAACAAAAAACTATGGTTAAGCATGTAATAATGATGTTTCTTAGCCTTTACAATAATTATAAAAATTGTAATAGTGTCAAAATAAATGAAAGTAAGTTATTAAAACTATGTAACGCTATTGTTACTGCTAAATTGCGACCACTCATGTTATATGCCACCACAAAACTGGTTGCCATAATTAAATAAGGTCCGATTTCAAATGGCGATGTTGCGTCAGTGACATGAATACCAGCAAATAGCAGGATTGAAATAATCGACATTACTGGATATGACAATTTCTTACCTAATTCATGAATTAATAAATGACGAAATAGCAGCTCTTCAACTATTGGTGTAATAATTACAATATTTAAAAATAATAACGGCCACACCTTGATATTACTAAATAGTTTTCTAATTTCTTGTTCATTCTGCGTATCATGAAATTGCCAATGTTCTGGTAAAAATTGCATTACGTTGGCATAGACGATATTCGCTACATACATGACCAACAAGACGATAATCATGAGATAAATATATCGTTGTAATTGCTTCACACGAGCGATTGCAGTGTTTAAAAGTGCACGATAATGTAAGGCCCAAAAAATCAAAACTACAGATAATTGTGCCAATAAAGCATAAAGTTGTGAAGTATAAGTTAAACCACTTGGCCGATGCAATAAAGTAAATGATAACCAATTGATTGCGTCAGCTAATATAAATGGCAAATACATATTACCTAATACATATACAAGTATCAGTAAGAAATCACGTTTAACCATCTGGGGCTGTCGCCAAGGATTTTGATGATATGTCATTGATGAAATTCTGTTATTTTTTGTCATTCTATGATTCATAATAAACTCCTTTAATTTATGCTTAAAGATAACTTTGGTAGCTAAGCACTAGAAAAATGATACATTGCGTCATACTATGATATACATATGCTGCTAATAAATTTTGTTGTGACCATCTATATATGATAACAGCACCTATAGGAATAAGGCTGTAAATTCCAATTTCCAGAACAGAATGATAATGATAGGAATGAGCTACAACATCGGCAATGATGCTAAATATCATGGCAACTACCATGGGTATGCACTTCGCTAATTCGTGTATGAATAAATGGCGAAAAATCAGTTCTTCAACCAACGGCCTTAAGACAACCATCGATACCCAGACAAATGGTAATGCGTGAGGATGCGTAAACATACCAGATAAGTACTGCTCAGATTGACTGTGTTGAAACCCCCAAGGTTGGTTAAGATGATGTGCTATACATTGACCGCCATAATAAGCCAATAATGTTAAACAACTTACAATGACGATTGGCCATAGCATAGGTTTGATATCACTACTTAAACGTTGATAAATTGTTCTTAATTTCTGCTGATACAAGAAGAAAAAGCATTTCAACGTCACAATTTCCGCAACAATGAAACTCAATGTTAATACAATGGGATAAATAACTTGTGTTGGTTTATCTTGTGTTAATACCGCCCAGATACCATAGACGCCAAATACTATGATGATAGGCATGAGAACCTTTAAGAAGACATAAACTGGAATTACCCAAAACAATCGTTTCTTTACGTGCGCATCAATGGGTTGTCGTGTATTATATGTATTTAATGTCTGCATAGGTCACCTCATTCATTTGAAGCTATCACATGGCTACCAACATCGTGCTGATACCATGCTCCGCGTATTGTTCACATTTCACTTTACCATGTTCCTTAAATTATGAAAATGTTAATTATTTTGACATTAAAAAATAAGTAAATCAATTTTAAAAAATAGACAGTCACTATATTTCTCATATGTCATATTTAAACGTTGTACTACTTTTATGCTTAATGATCATTAACTTGTATCCTTATATTAGTGGAACATTACATTGTTTTTCCATATAAATAATGTACAATAATCATTACAGAGATAACGGGGGGATAAAGAATGATATTAACAACAATGCAATTTATTGTAAATGTTATTATAGTAAGCTGTCTATTATTCGTTGTTTTATTAGGGCTGTGGTTACTCTTTAAAGACAAACATCAGAAACAACATAGCGTATTAAGGAACTTCCCTTTATTAGGAAGAATTCGTTATTTTTCAGAAAAAATTGGTCCCGAAATGCGTCAATACTTATATGCTAATGATACCGAAGGCAAGCCGTTCTCACGTGTCGACTATAAAAATATTGTTATTGCCGGAAAATATAACTCAAGAATGACCAGTTTTGGTACGTTGAAGCACTATGAACATGGGTTTTACATACAAAATGCAATGTTTCCATTACAGTCAACTGAACTAGTTATTGATAACCAACATATGATTTCTACATTTATTTATCAAGTTGATAATGAGCGGTTATTTAAACGAGACGAACATCGCAAACCAGCTGATATTAAACCATTTCAACTTGATGATCAGCATGCTGTCGTCATCGGCAATGATTTAGCACATCCGTTCATCGTTAAACGTTTAGTTGGACAATCTGGCATGAGTTATGGTGCATTAGGTCAACGTGCCATAACAGCACTATCTCAGGGGTTAGCACGTGCTGGCACATGGATGAACACAGGTGAAGGTGGCTTATCTGATTATCATTTGTCCGGTGGTGGGGATATTATTTTTCAAATAGGACCTGGCCTTTTTGGTGTCCGTGATCAAGAGGGAAATTTTAGTAAAGATGAATTTGTAAAATTAGTGAATCAATCGGCAATCAAAGCATTTGAGCTTAAACTTGCACAAGGTGCCAAGACCCGTGGCGGTCATATGGAAGGAAATAAAGTGACTGAAGAGATTGCACAAATACGCAATGTCAAACCGTTTCAAACAATTAATTCACCAAACCGTTTTAACTTTATTTCAAATGCAGCAGAATTAATCACTTTTGTTGATGAACTTAAACAGCTTGGACAAAAACCAGTTGGCTTTAAAATTGTAGTGAGTCATGTTGATGAAATTGAAATATTAGTGAAAGAAATGATACGTTTAGATAAGTATCCTAGTTTTATTACTGTTGATGGTGGCGAAGGTGGTACGGGCGCTACTTTTCAAGAATTACAAGATGGCGTTGGCCTACCATTATTTACAGCACTTCCTATTGTGTCTGGCATGCTTGAACGCTATGGTATACGGGATAAAATTAAGATTTTTGCTTCAGGCAAGCTAATCACACCCGACAAAATCGCCATTGCACTCGGATTAGGCGCTGATTTAGTTAATATTGCTCGAGGCATGATGATTAGTGTCGGCTGCATTATGAGTCAACAATGTCACCTCAACACATGTCCAGTAGGTGTTGCTACGACAGATCCTAAAAAGGAAAAAGCGCTCATTGTAGAAGAAAAAACATTTCGCGTAACCAATTACATCACAAGTCTACATGAAGGCTTATACAACATCGCAGCAGCAGTTGGTGTTAACAATCCAACAAATATCACAGCACAACACATCATACATCAACAACAAAATGGCACGTTACAAAGCATAGACACATACAAACTTAAACTTCTGGAGCCATAAGTTAAGAAGCGTTAAACATTTCTTTTTACAACATGTAATAAGCGTTAGTAAGTCTCACAATAAAATATAAACAAAGCCAAAAATAAAGGAGCAGGACAGAATTCATTATAAATTCGTAGTCCCGCTCCGGCAAGGTTGACTAGGATTGAAAAAAGCTTGGTATTAGCGTATGCAATCCAGTCAACTACTGCCAATATATGGAGTTCATAGCCTAAAACATAATGATGTCCCAGGCTCATAGTTATTACTGAATTATATTTCTACTTTAAAATCCACAACTTGTGGCATGTTATTTAAATTGTGGTGTGTTAGATAATCGATTAATAGCTGTGCACCCTCCACTTGTATATCTTTAACCACCTTTGCTTCTGCAAACATGTTATAATCACCGCCACCTACAGCACGATAATTGTTTACACAAACGGTATAGATCTTATCTTCGACTAATGGCTGTCCTTCCACTTTAATATCATGCACGCGATGCCCCATAGGCTCGCTCACTTTAATATTATATGATACGCCTCCAAATATGTCATAGTTATAATGTTGCGGTTTAGGATTTAAAAACGTGTCATTAATACCTACATCCCCGCTGTCCGTAAGATCAAAATAGCGTGCTGATTGTTCTAATGCTTCACGAATGCCCTTACCCGTCATCTCTAATACTTTAAACGTATTTGGAAACGGATAGTTATTGATAATATCACGCATTGTAATGGTCTTATCAAAGCCAGTCGCAGAATCAAATAATGCCGTACTTGCTATTTGAGCGCCGCTTGTTTGTAATAATGCATGTAGTAACACATTAATAAAAGGGTGCGGTGCAATTCTTGCAGTAAATGGCTCGTCAACAATCATATTCTGCTGAATTTCAGCAATCGGCGTATCTAACCACGTGTCCACATCACTCATTAATTGACTATCTTTATCGGTTAATTTAAAAGCGCTGTCATCGTGCACTGGCAACAGTTCACTTGTACGCTGAACCAATTGTCTTCGATCATTAAATGTTAGCGTAACTTTACCAATTTGTGTCGCACGTGTTCCTGGTTGTAGAATAACTGTATCATGCTTGATAGCAGCAATTTCACGGTGTTGATGCCCCGTAATAAGCACGTCAATGTCCGACCCAAAGCGCTGCAATATCTCAGACGCTTCATTTTCTCCAGTTAATACTTCAGTTGGTTGATACGTGTCAATGTTACGTTCAAAGCCCCCATGATAACTAACAACCACGATATCAGCCTGTTCACGTACTTGAGGTAATATGTCCTCTAACGTTTGAACTGCACTATTAAATGTTAAGTGTTGAATATACTCTGGTCGTTCCCAATGTGGAATATATTGTGTCGTTAAACCAATAATACCAATATTGTATCCTTGCTTCTTAATATACATGATTCCTTGTTCTGTTAATGATTTATTATCTTTTAAAATATTGGCACAAAGGATTGGATAATTTAAGCGATTGATACTTTGAGTTAAATAGTTGAGACCATAGTTAAATTCATGGTTTCCTAATGTACCAAAGTCAAAACCAATACGATTATAGATATCCGTCAATGGCTTGCTAGAATGTATATGTGTAGCAAGGTAATGACAAAAAGGTGAACCTTGTAAAAAATCACCATTATCTATTTTAAAGCTAGCATCATAGCGCTGACGATCTTGTTCAATTATGTGGTTCGCCAATAATAGCCCCATCGGTTTATAACCTTTTGTCTGTTTAAAATCTGTTGGGAAAATATAACCATGTATATCACTTAAAATGTAAAATGCAAGTTGTGTCATCGCATGTTGTCCTCCATTACTTCAATTTTTCAGTTTTAAGGGTTTTATCTCCTTGCTTTAACCGTATATTAGCCCCTTTTAATGACTCCGTTACCTTTGCTGAAATCGTCACTGAAGCTGTGCCATCTTTATTGACTTTAATGGTTGGAAGTGAACCATAGCCGATATTACTATATGATTTACCATCCGTTGAAAATTGACCGATTTGTTTACCACCATCTTGATAAATTCCTAATTTCAAATTATCTAATGATTGGTTAGCCGGTAATTGTGACAAATTAATCGTGATGTTAAATGGCGTGTTAGCTTGCACATCTTTAGGAATAGCAAAGGCTACATTTTGCACAGCCGGTTGGTCTCCTGGTTGTTTATCACCATCATCTTTAGTAGATTTTGTACTGCCATAACTACCAGGCGCAAACGTTGATCGATCGTACCAATGATAACCTTCAGGTGGTTGTGACCATGGTTCTTTTTGCGGTTCTGTTGAATTTTGTGGCTGTTCAAAATCATGTAACACAGTCGCTTTATCTAATTTTACACCACTTTTAGCTAAATTCGGTGTTGCTTCTTTCTTACTTAACCAAGAAGTTAAGTTATTCAACAATTGTGCGTTATCTTCTTCTTTAAAACCATCATACGTTTTCTTTGTTTTACCCGTGTCTTCACGTAAATATTTTGGAGAACTATCTTCTACCAATGAGGAGTCTCCAATAAAGGCAGCTTTTCCTTTACCTACCTTTGCAATAGCAATATAGGCACCTTCAGCTTTACCTCCACCATTATAAACACCTTGGTCAACTGCATGACTCCATTTCGCATTGTTACCTAAGTGATCAGGTGTGTATACAATTCCTTTTGCTTTTTTAGGATCTGTAATAGCAAGTGTTGAACCAGCATGCATAGACACAGATTTAACGCCTTTAGTAATGCCAAAACTTTCATCGCTTGAGACAAGATTAGATGTATTCAAATCCCCTAAAGCATTATAACGGAAACGCACACCAAAATTTTGGGCTAACCAGTCTGAGCTTGAAACACCTGCCATTGCTTTAGATTGTTTCTCTCCTTGATCCATATCCTTGGTCATATCCGCATAGGCACCACGACGATAGCCATTCATAGCTTCAGAAGAATCAATGCGGTTTAAATTTCTATCTGCATTGTAATGGTCTGAGATAAAAATGATACTTCCACCATGATTTACAAAATTCACAATGGCTTGTTGTTCAGTCGTCTTAAATGGAATATTCGCTTCTGGTATGACTAAAATATCACTATTTTTTAATGACTCTTGACTAATATTTGCTTCCCCATCTAGTGATTTAACAGCAAAACCTTGTTTCTTCATTGAATCCGCATAATCAGAAAAACCACCATCAATAACCCAATCAGCCGCGCCAGCAGTTTGTCCATGAGAATTATCAAATAGAACTGTGCGTGAAGCTGTATTCGTTTCAGCTGCTTGTGTAGATGGAAACATGGATAATGCTAATGCTGAGGCAACTATAGTAGAGCTTACAACTTTTATCATTTTCATACTTGTTTAACTCCTTTTATTAACTTATTTTCACACACCAGCAGTATATTAAAAATCACACACAAACGGGTTACTATTAATGATATTTTATATATCTTTACCGATTTTAAATAATTTTTATTTAATTTTAACAAAAAGTTAACGAAATCTACACATAACATATAGTATAGTGTGCTACTCTATAATTGTCGATATTAAAGACATAGATACATATTGCAAAATAGTGAATGGGGGCAATGTTATTATATGAAACACGTTAAATATCTTCTACTACTCGTGTTATCGGTGGTTATCTTTGCAGCTGCTTGTGGAGGTAACAGTTCTTTAGATAACAATTCCAAAAGTTCCAACTCAGAATCAGGCAAAGGTAACTACAAACCAAAAGAATTAACGGTCCAATTTGTACCATCTCAAAATGCGGATAAATTAGAAGCAAAAGCAAAACCACTTGAAAAGCTACTATCCAAAGAATTAGACATTCCAGTAAAAGTATCCGTATCTACAAACTACAACACGATTGTTGAAGCGATGAAATCGAAAAAAGTCGATGTTGGTTTCTTACCACCAACCGCATACACATTAGCACATGATCAGAAAGCTGCTGACTTGTTATTACAAGCACAACGCTTTGGTGTGAACAAAGATGGATCACCTACGAAAAAGCTTGTTAAGGACTACAAATCAGAAATCTTAGTTAAAAAAGATTCAGGCATTAAAAGCTTAAAAGACTTAAAAGGGAAAAAAATTGCATTACAAGATGTCACATCTACAGCTGGTTATACTTTCCCAATTGCTACATTGAAAGAAAAAGCTGGTATTGACGCAACAAAAGATATGAAAATCGTCAATATGAAAGGTCATGACCAATCGATTATTTCATTATTAAATGGCGATGTGGATGCTGCGGCAGTATTCCAAGATGCACGTAATGTCGTTAAAAAAGACCAACCAAATGTATTCAAAGATACAAAGATTTTAGAATTAACAAAACCAATTCCAAACGATACAAT
This sequence comes from Staphylococcus sp. HMSC063A07, assembly GCF_001836955.1. Lineage (NCBI taxonomy): Bacteria > Bacillati > Bacillota > Bacilli > Caryophanales > Staphylococcaceae > Staphylococcus > Staphylococcus sp. HMSC063A07. The sequence goes on along the minus strand of NZ_KV830929.1, from coordinate 211,533 downwards.
TTCAGTTAGACCAGATATGGATAAAGATTTCCAAAAAAAATTGAAAAAAGCATTTAAAGATATCTCAAAAACTAAAGAAGGTCATAAAATCATCAGTGAAGTATATTCACATGAAGGATATACAGATGCGAAAGATTCTGACTTCGATATTGTTAGAGAATACGAGAAAAAAGTAAAAGATATGCAATAATTGGTTGTTATTTTCTACTGAATCATAGATAAAGAACGTCAATTGAAAAGCTAAGCCAAATTTTGGCATAGCTTTTCTTTATAACTTTATACAAAGTGAACCTTATTAGAGAAAGGTGTTATAACATGAGTCAAATAGAGTTTAAAGATGTGAGCAAAGTCTATCCGAATGGACATGTCGGCTTGAAAGATATTAATTTAAATATCGAAAAAGGAGATTTTGCAGTCATCGTTGGATTATCAGGCGCAGGTAAATCTACACTACTACGTTCTGTCAATCGCCTACATGATGTCACATCAGGGGATATTACAATTGAAGGAAAATCAATTACACAAGCAAAAGGAAAATCACTACTGTTGATGCGTCGTAATATCGGCATGATATTTCAACATTTTAACTTAGTAAAACGCTCTACCGTATTGCGTAACGTCTTAAGTGGCCGAGTTGGTTATCATCCTACCTGGAAAATGATTTTAGGCCTATTTCCTAAAGAAGATAAAATAAAAGCAATGGATGCATTAGAACGCGTCAATATTTTGGATAAATTTGATCAACGCTCGGATGAACTATCAGGTGGTCAACAACAACGTATTTCGATTGCGCGCGCGCTCGCCCAAGAACCTTCTATCATTCTAGCGGATGAACCAGTTGCTTCACTTGACCCACTGACAACAAAGCAAGTAATGGATGATTTAAAGAAAATCAATGAAGAATTAGGTATTACAATTTTAATTAATCTTCACTTTGTCGATTTAGCGCTAGAATATGGTACGAGAATTATAGGGTTGCGCGATGGTGAACTCGTATATGATGGTCCCGCTGAAGAAGCCACTGAAGAAGTATTTAATGAAATCTATGGTCGTCAATTAAAAGCCGACGAAAAGCTAGGAGTGAATTAAAATGACATCTCCTGCTACATCTACAAACAAATATGATAAATATTTAAACAAAAAACTATCATTAAAGACAAGCTTTTCTATACTAATCGTTGCCGTCTTAGTCATTTGGAGTTTCGTGTATACGGGCTTTAGCTTCTCAGATTTAATGGTGGGTGTACCTCAAATCGGAGACTTTTTCAAACAAATGTTTCCACCTGAATGGAGTTATTTAAAAGCAATTTGGCAACCAATGTTAGATACGATTCGCATGGCAATCGTTGGGACATTTTTAGGTGCTATCGTTTCTGTTCCTATCGCATTAATTTGTGCCAGTAATATTATCCGTACAAAATGGATTACCATTCCTGCACGATTTATTTTGAACATTGTTCGAACAATACCTGATTTATTATTAGCTGCTATCTTTGTTGCTGTATTTGGTATTGGCCAAATTCCAGGGGTACTTGCCCTATTCATCTTAACAATTTGTGTTATAGCCAAGTTATTATACGAAGCAATTGAAACCATTGAACCTGGCCCAATGGAAGCCATGACTGCAGTTGGCGCAAATAAAACTAAATGGATTGTTTTTGGCGTCGTGCCACAAATTATTTCTACATATTTTTCATATGTATTATTTGCATTTGAAATTAATATTCGCGCTTCTGCTGTATTAGGACTGGTTGGCGCAGGTGGTATTGGCTTGTTCTATGACTCAACACTCGGCTTATTCCAGTACCCTCGTACAGCTATGATTATTTTATTCACTTTAGTCATTGTTGTTATTATTGACTATGTGAGTTCGAAAGTGAGGGAACAACTCGCATGACACACGAGCCACAAACTTTTCAATCACCTAAATATAATTTAAGCACTAAGAGACAAAAGCAACGTGTGATTAAACGCTGGGTTATCGCCATCGTGGTTGCCCTCATTGTGATATGGGGATTTGCTGGTATGCCAGCCCTTGAATTGAAAAGCAAATCTGTAGAAATCTTAAAAGCAATTTTTTCAGGATTATTCCATCCAGATTTAGGATATATTTATATACCTGAAGGAGAAGATTTATTACGCGGTCTGCTAGAAACCTTTGCCATTGCTGTCATTGGTACTTTTATTGCGGCAATTATTTGTATTCCATTCGCATTTTTAGGAGCCAATAACTTAGTCAAACTACGACCAGTGACAGGCACAACGAAATTTATTTTAAGTGTTATTCGTGTCTTCCCTGAAATTGTCATGGCACTCATCTTTATTAAAGCTGTAGGGCCTGGCTCCTTCTCTGGGGTTCTTGCTTTAGGTATTCACTCAGTTGGAATGCTAGGAAAACTCTTTGTAGAAGACATTGAAAGCTTAGATTTCACTTCTGTGGAGTCATTAAAGGCAAGCGGTGCTAATAAGACAAAGACATTAGTATTTGCTGTTATACCACAAATATTACCGTCATTTTTATCATTAATTCTGTATCGTTTTGAGCTTAATTTGCGTTCAGCATCAATTTTAGGATTAATTGGTGCAGGCGGTATTGGTACACCATTAATCTTTGCTTTACAAACACGATCTTGGGATCGTGTTGGAATCATTTTAATTGGCTTAGTGATAATGGTTGCAATTGTTGATTTAATCTCCGGCGCAATCCGTAAACGAATTGTATAACTTAAAACATTGATCATATCAAGCTGGAACATAATTTCCAAGGTAATAGCACAAAGATGGTTTAAAATTAAAAATCATCTTTGTGCTTTCTTTATATTTAATACTCCTTATTTTTAGACTCTACGTCAAAATTGTTGGCTCACCTTCTTAGGGGACAGCTTCAGCTTGTCCTGTTCCCACAGGAGTCTCGCCAAAATACGTCATATTTATATGTAATTTTATATCAACATACTTTTAAAAAATAAGGCATTTTCGTATAATTTAATAAATACCACTAAGCGAAATGAACGAAAACCCTTATGAATGATTCTAATAGGACGCAACATATACTATTAATAAAAACTCAATTTGAATACATTCAAATGATATATGTATTTTGATGTTTCTTTTTTGTCCGAAACATTTTTCTTTCTAATCTATACTTAAGTTTTAAATTCTTACAAAATAAGTTGGAATTAGTATAAGTGTGCGTTATAATAATGATGTTCTTAATTATCTGAATATTCTAATAATAAATGGAGGTCCTTCTATGACAAACCAAAATTGGCATTTTGAAACTCAAACGATACATGCCGGACAAGAGATTGACGATTTTTCAAAATCACGTGCAGTACCTATTTATCAAACATCTAGTTATGTCTTTGATAATACACAACATGCCCAAGATTTATTCGCATTAGCACAACCTGGCAATATTTACACACGTATTATGAACCCAACCCAAAATGTATTCGAAGAACGCGTTGCAGCGCTTGAGGGTGGTATTGGCGCACTGGCTACATCGTCAGGCCAAGCTGCAATTACATTGGCATTATTAAATATTGTCAATACTGGTGATGAAATCGTTGCTTCATCTAACCTTTACGGTGGTTCATACAACTTATTAAATGTCACTTTTAAAAAGCTTGGCATTACGGTCCATTTTGTTGACCCTGACCACCCTGAAAACTTTGCAGCACAAATTAATGACAACACAAAAGCAATATATGCTGAAACGATGGGTAATCCTAAAATTGATGTATTAGATATTACAGCAGTCGCTGATGTCGCACACCAACATGGCATCCCACTAATTATTGATAATACATTCGCCTCACCATATTTATGCCGACCTTTTGAATTTGGTGCGGACATCGTGATACATTCAGCTACAAAATTTATTGGCGGTCATGGTACGTCTATTGGTGGTATTATTGTAGATAGTGGCAAATTTAATTGGGACAATGGTAAATTCCCTGGTTTAGTTGAACCAGATGAAAGTTATCACGGTGTTTCTTATACAAAAGATGTAGGTGAAGCTGCTTATATTACAAAAGCACGTGTCCAACTTTTACGTGATTTAGGCTCAGCCGTATCACCTTACAATGTGCATGAATTCTTAATTGGTTTAGAGACTTTGCATTTACGCATGGAACGTCACTCCGCAAATGCACTCAAAGTCGCACAATTTTTAGATCAACATCCTAAAGTAACTTGGGTAAATTATCCTGGTTTAGTTAATAACAAATATCATGCTTTGGCAGAAAAATATTTACCTAAAGGTCAAGGCGCCATCTTAACATTTGGTGTTGATGGTAGCGTTGAAGATATTTCACGTTTTGTCGATGCATTAGATCTTTTCTCACTTTTAGCAAATGTGGGAGACTCTAAATCACTAGTTATTCATCCTGCAAGCACAACACATTTACAATTATCTGAGGAAGAACAACGCAAGTCAGGCGTATTACCTGAAATGGTTCGTTTATCAATTGGCACTGAAAATGCTGATGATATTATTAATGATTTAGCACAAGCATTAGAAACCGTTTAAGCATTAAAATATACTAAGGTTATCTATTATAAACGTTTTTGCCATAGATAATCTTAGTTTTTCTATTTATAATCTCTAAAAATATAATGTATAAGTTATATAAAAGACTCTCCAACACGTAAATTGCAAGAAATACACATGTTGGAGAGTCACTTTAAATTTGTTTTAATTTTATTTTAAATTGCCAAACATCATTTAAGTACTTATCAAAAATAATATCTTTTTGAAATGCTTGATACATTTCTCTTTGTTGGGGCCCACCCCAACT
>NZ_KV830929.1:163554-206631 GCF_001836955.1 Staphylococcus sp. HMSC063A07 | reverse complement strand
CTGGTGAATTTCTTCTCGAAATTCTCTTTGTTGGCCCCTATTTGGTCATTTTGCTTTTTTCTTCGAAGCCTAGTTTTTTGAGGTATTTGACGCTATTTTCCATGTTGACTTTGTGGTTGTTTTTGTCGTATGAAAATAAGTCGAAGTTGCGTTTTATTTTTTGGATATCTGCTTTGTTATAATCGATATCTACTTTTTCGTCTATTTTATCCCGCTCACTCGTTAAACGGTAGTCGACGCCTTTAGCATTTTCTAAAGCTTTGTGTTTCTTAAATAATGCTTTTCCTTCTTTTTCTGATAAGCCCATGTCATCATATTTTAAAGTGCTTATTGTTGATTGTGATATCACTTTATTATTTTTATAGGTTAATGAAGTAATGACATGCTTACCATCAATGTCCCCTTCATATGTCTTTGTGCGCTCTTTATCACATGCTGATAAAGTCACTATTGTAATAACAACAATGGCTATCATTGCTATAAACTTCTTCATACCTTCACCTGCTCATTTTTAGTTTATTTTATTATACCACTATATAAAAAATTTAGAACTTGTATGTAATGATTATTATGCATTGTTTGAAAATTCTATATACTTTTATTTTCTAAAACAAAACATGTTACAATGTAGTTATTCCAAGCTTAGGGGGTTATACATATGAAAGCGTCGATAGAATTATTAAAGACATTAACCGATGTTAATGGTATCGCTGGTCAAGAAATGCAAGTTAAAGAAACAATGAGAGATTATCTAAACCCAATTAGTGATAGTATCATTGAAGATCATTTGGGTGGCATTTTTGGTAAAAGAGAAGCTACGTATGGAACTAAGTCGATTATGTTAGCAGGTCATTTAGATGAAATTGGCTTTATTGTTACGAAAATTGATAATGAAGGCTTTATTAAGTTTCAACCCATTGGTGGCTGGTGGAGCCAAGTCATGCTATCGCAAAAAGTGACAATTACAACGGATCAAGGACAAGAAATACGAGGCATTATTGGATCTAAACCGCCCCATGTCCTTGAAGCTGAAGAGCGTAAAAAGGCTGTTGATATTAAAGACATGTTTATTGATATTGGTGCACGCAGCCGTGAAGATGTTGAGCAGCATGGTATCGAAGTAGGAAATATGATTACGCCATATAGTGAATTTGAAACATTAGCCAACAGTAAATATTTGACGGCTAAAGCATTTGATAATCGTTATGGCTGTGCTGTAGCAGTTGAAGTATTAAAAAACCTTAAAGATGAAAACCTTGGCATTAATCTGTACGCAGGTGCTACAGTCCAAGAAGAAGTAGGTTTACGTGGTGCTAAAGTGGCAGCTCAAACCATTAAACCCGATTTAGCTATCGCAGTTGATGTATGTGTACCTTATGATATTCCTGGTATGTCGGGTCAAACAAGTGAAACCGCACTAGGTAATGGTCCTGTAGTAATTATGATGGATGCCTCAAGCATAGCACATCAAGGCTTACGTCAACATATTAAAGAAGTTGCGAAAAAGCATTATATCAGTGTTCAATGGGATACTACACCAGGTGGTGGTACCGATGCCGGTAGTATTCACGTCGCAAATGAAGGCATTCCAACTATCACAATTGGTGTAGCCTTGCGTTACATGCATTCTAATGTCTCTGTTTTACATACAGATGATTATGAAAACTCAGTTCGACTTATTACTGAAATTGTTCGTTCTTTAAATGACGAGACCTATCAACAAATTGTGTGGTAAGTTACTTGGGTCAACACGTTTGACATCCTCATTCGCTGTCAGACGTGTTTTTTTAAAGTCATCTTCTTTTATATTGTTCCAAAGACCAATCATCTTTTAAAAGATTAAAATTAAATCATATTATTATGTGCTATTACACACGATAAGTAAAACAAATTATAAAATATCGGAATATTCGCTTATTTAGTTATTGTATTTGATATACTGGGTGTTATCTTAAAGGAGGATGATGACATGCCCTCAAGTGTGAAACGTAAAGAGAAAGCATCGTTTATCACAAGATTTTTAAATGGCGTGGAATGGGTTGGAAATAAACTTCCTGACCCTGCAGTGTTATTCTTTATGATGTGTGTACTATTAGCCGTAATGACTTGGGTCATTTCTTGGTTCAATGTATCAGTCAAACATCCTGGTAATGGCCATACAATTCATATAAAAAGCATCATCAGTACTGACGGTATTGCTATGATTATGAATGATGCCATTAAGAACTTTTCAGAATTTCCTGCGCTTGGACTCGTATTAGCTGTAATGATTGGTATTGGCGCAGCAGAAAAATCTGGCTACTTTGACAAGCTTTTAATATCAGTCGTTAATCATGCGTCTAAAAAGCTCATTCTGCCAACAATTATATTTATCGGTATTATGGGCAGTATTGCTGGTGATGCAACGACCGTCATTTTACCACCCTTAGCTGCAATGTTATTCATTAAAATTGGCTATCACCCTATTGCTGGTCTAGCCATGGCATATGCTTCTTCATTAGGTGGCTTTGGCGCAAACTTAATTATTGGCATGCAAGATGCATTAGTGTATGCATTTACAAATCCAGCCACTAAAATTGTGACAGATAAAGTGAACACTAATGTTGCTATGAATTGGTACTTTATTGCCGCAAGCGTCTTTATGCTTATACCTACGTTGTATTTTACAACAACAAAATTAGTAATACCGCACTTAGGTAAATACGATGATAGTAAGGCTGAGTTAGACGATACAGACCAACCTTCATCAACGGTTACACCGATTGAACAACGTGCATTACGTTGGGCAAATATCTCATTTATCGTTCTAGTTGTCGCATTAATTATCTGCGCTATTCCTGAAGGCAGCTGGTTGCGTAATCCAAAGACAGGTAGTCTCATCGATAATTCGCCATTGATTAATGGCGTAGGATTAGTGATACTCGTCATTTTCCTGATTCCTGGTGTAATATATGGCGTCCTTAGTAAACAAATCAAATCTACTAAAGATTTAGGAAAGATGATTTCTGATTCGTTAGCTACAATGAGTTCTTTTATTCTGATCGTGTTCTTTGCTGCACAATTGCTTGCTTTCTTAAAATGGAGTAATTTAGGTGTTATTGTGGCAGTTAAAGGCGCAAATTTATTACAAGGTCAACATGGTATCGTATTAATTATCGGTATTTTAATATTAAGCGGCTTGGTCAATATGGTGATTGGCAGTGCCTCTGCAAAATGGGGTATTCTGGCACCTATCTTTGTTCCGATGATGCTGTTAATTGGTTTTCATCCTGCGTTTACCCAGATGATTTATCGCGTTGGCGACTCTATTACCAATCCAATAACGCCAATGATGCCGTATATGCCTTTACTGCTAACATATGCGCAAAAATATGATAAAAATATGAAACTCGGCTCCTTATTATCTAGCCTAATGCCATACACAATCGTCCTTTCCATTGTATGGACGCTCTTCCTCATTATTTGGTATTTACTAGGCATTCCAGTAGGTCCTGGAGGCCCAATAAAAGCAAATTAGCAGTATAATCAGTTTGGACATAAATATAGAAAAAATTCGACAAGCAAGTTGTCTCCTAAGCGAGCCCATAACACAAAGTATGGATTATCAAAAAAGCACAAAGACGATTTTTTATTTCAAATCATCTTTGTGCTTTTATTTGTTGCCCCACCTCATTTTCAATTTGAAAATAATTATTCCGAGAAAGATACAATGAAATTCAACTAAAATTCCCACTAATGTATTATAAAAACAAGGATTTTAATGTAGAATAATAGTAAAGAGGGTAATCATAATTAATAGACTATCCAAAGGCAATAGGAGGATACAATGGAAGAACGCATCGGCTTAATTGACATAGGATCCAACACAATTAGATTAGTCATTTTTAAATTTAGCAAAACAGCTGGCTTGAATGAAATACTAAACATTAAAACACCGGCAAGACTAAGTCAATACTTAACATCTAAAAAGGAAATGAGCAAAGACGGTATTAAAGTGCTCATTGAAGCGCTTAAAAGCTTTAAAAAAGTTGCGCAAGAATTTAACGTTACAGAGTTACATCCGATTGCAACAGCAGCTATCCGTCAATCTAAAAATAAAAACGCCATCATCAAACAGGTCAAAAAAGAATTAAATATTGATATGAAAATCATTCCAGAACTAGATGAAGCCTATTATGGCTTTTATGCCATCACACATACAACAGAAATTGCTAACGGTGTATCCGTTGATATTGGTGGTGGTTCAACCGAAGTAACATTATTTAAAGATAAGGAATTAGTTGAATCACATAGTTTTCCTTTTGGTGTCGTTACACTTACACGTATGTTTTTTGAAAATAAAGCACACAACAACAAATCAGCTATTAAAGATATGGAAAAATTCATCTCTTCACAATTTGATGAATTATCTTGGCTACAAGATAAAAAAGTAGCCCTTGTCGGTGTGGGTGGTTCTGCACGAAACGTGGCTCGTATTCATCAATCGGAACACTCATATCCAATTGGTGGCGTACATAATTACACAATGTCTGATAATGATATTGAGGAAGTGCTAGATATCATACGCAAAAGTGACCGCGATGACTTAACTAATCTAGATGGACTGAGTCGTGACCGAGTTGATATTATTTTACCAGCTGTTTGCGTATTTAAAGCATTGTATAAAAAAGTAAACGCGACTCAATTTACATTTTCAAGAAATGGGTTACGTGAAGGCTACATCATTAAACAAATTCGTGACCGTTATACAGATGTTTTTGATAAATATAACGTTCGTAAAGAAGCTATCCATTTTCTTGCGAATGAATATCAAATTGAAGAAAGTAGCTCTGCGAGTCGACTTAAATTAGCTAAATCCCTATTATCACAGATCATGCAATATTCAGAGTTCAATTTAAGCGATAAAGAGCAACGATTGTTTGAAGAAGGCGCGTATATCTATTACTTAGGTAGCTTTATCGATTCAGATTCAAGCTCACCGCATAGTTATTATATTATTGCGAACTCAATGATTAATGGTTATACACATAAAGACCGTGTGAAACTAGCCCTACTTGCCAGCTTTAAAAATAAATCATTGCTAAAATTCTATTGTACTGAGACAAACTGGTTTGGAAATAAAGAGGTCGATACCATTCAAATTCTTGGAGGCATTATTAAGTTTGTCAATGCACTCAATATTTCACACACAAGCTTTGTAGAAGATGTCTCATTGAAACCATTGAAAAAAGCTGAAGAAGATTTTGAACTCATCGTTCACCATAAAGGTGAACCTATTGCTGAAAAGTATCAGGCAATGCGCCAAAAAAAACATATAGAAAAAGTCTTAAAGGGTAAAGTTGCCATCACCTTTACAAAATATTAAAACTCTTATGCTATCTTTATGTTAGGTAAAACTGCCATAGCACGTACGTATATAACAAAAATTATGACTAAACGACAAGGTGTGTATAGACAATGCAAAATCAATTGGGAGAAAATAACATCAATTTACCGCAGTATTACAACAATCGAGAACTTAGCTGGTTAGATTTTAACTATCGTGTATTACAAGAAGCTTATGACGATAATAATCCTTTATTAGAAAAGTTAAATTTCATCTCTATCTTTAGCTCTAATTTAGATGAATTTTTTATGGTCCGGGTCGCTGGCTTAAAAGACCAAGTTAAAATGGGATATGATAAGCCTGAAAACAAAGCACAAATGACACCGCAAGAACAAGTTGATGCTATCCAAGAAAAGAATACCACATATGTTGATAAACAATATGAGCGCTATAATGAACTTATCGAAGAACTTCGACAATATGATATCGAAATGTCTCAACCTGAACAATTATCCAACCAACTATTAACTCGTCTTGAACAAGAGTTTAAGACAACCATATTGCCTACGCTTACACCTTTAGGTATTGATGCATATCATCCATTTCCAAAATTAAATAATAAAAGCTTAAATATCTTCGTTGATATTGATACGGAAGATGCGATAAATTCTGCTATTGTTCAAATTCCGTCATTAATACCTAGGTTCATTACACTCAATGAAGGTACAAAACAATATGTATTAATGGTTGAAGATGTGATTACTTATTTCATCAATTATCTATTCACGGGATACGAAGTTTTAAATACGTTTACATTCCGTATTACACGTAACGCCGATTTAACCATTCATGAGGATGGTGCTGAAGATTTACTTATCGAAATTGAACGTTTCTTGAAAGAACGTAAAAGTGGTTCAGCTGTGCGTTTAGAGGTTGACGGTCGCACCGCTAATTCAGACGATATTCCATGGCTCATTGATACGTTAGAAGTTGAGAACAATGACGTGTATTTTGTTAATGGACCACTCGATTTAACATTTTTATTTGGTTTGGTAGACCATTTATCACACAAATTAAAATTCTTAACTTATGAGCAATATACACCACAAGTACCGCGTTCTTTAGGTACTAATAATATTTATGAATTAGCTTTAAAACGCGATATTTTCTTCCATCATCCTTATGAATCATTTCAACCGATTGTCGACTTTATTCGCGAAGCTGCAGATGATCCTGATACAATTGCGATTAAACAAACATTGTACCGCGTAAGTAAAGATTCACCAATTATTAAAAGTTTAAAAGAAGCTGCCGAAAAAGGTAAACAAGTGACTGTACTTGTAGAATTAAAAGCGCGGTTTGATGAAGAAAATAATGTGCATTGGGCACGTATGTTAGAAGATGCTGGTTGTCATGTCATTTATGGTATGACACACTTAAAAACACATAGTAAAATTGCACTTGTAGTAAAACGTACTCATGGAACATTAACTTCATTCGTACATTTAGGTACAGGTAACTATAACGATAAAACAGCTAAACTCTATACAGATATGGGTATTATTACCACAAATAAAGAAATTGCGGAAGACGCGATTAATTTCTTTAATTATTTAAGTGGCTATTCGGTTAAGCCCGTATATAACAAATTAATCGTGGCACCATTTGATATTCGTGATGTCTTTATCGACCGTATCGACAAAGAAATTAAAAGTCACCACGAACATGGCAATGGCCATATTATCATGAAGATGAATTCATTAACTGATAAAGCAATCATCAAGAAATTGTTCGAAGCTTCTCAAGCAGGCGTTAAAATTCAGTTGATTATTCGTGGCATATGTTGTTTAAAACCTGGAATTCCTGGTATAAGTGAGAATATTGAAGTCGTTAGTATTGTAGGACGATTATTAGAACATTCTCGTATTTATTATTTCTATAATAATGGAGACCAACGTATTTATCTTTCTTCCGCTGACGTCATGACTCGGAATATGATTAAACGTGTTGAAATTTTATTCCCAGTTGAAGATAACGACATTGCCAAACGATTACTAGACTATATGAACTTACAATTATCAGACAATCAAAAGGGACGTTATCAAGATCAATATGGTCAATATCACTATATTAAAAACGATATGTCACCTTTAAATTCACAAGCCTATTTAATGCAAAAAGCAATTAAATATGGTAAACAATTAAAAAAGCTCGCGTCCCAGCCTTCAGGAGTTCCCGTCGTTTCTAAGCGAGGCGCTGGTTGGGTTAAGAAACTCCGTGATACCTTTAAACGATAATACAAACAGCATGGCATATAAATCCCAAAATAATAGCACAAAGATGGTTTAACATAAATCATCTTTGTGCTTCTTTATTTACAACAATATTTCGTATTGTTGGCTCGCATTCTTAGAGGACAACTTCGACACCCCAGCTTGCGTTGTACGTAGAAATGCTTTTCGCATTCCTCTTTGCTGGGGCCCCCACCCCAGCTTGCGTTGTACGTAGAAGTGCTTATCGTATTCCTCGTTGCTTGGCCCTCATCCCAGCTTGCTTTGTTAGTAAAAACTGATTTTGCCAGTTTTTATGTCTGCAAATAAGATTGTAGAAATCATAATGGAAGAAAAGAATCGAACGCTGGAACTCTAATCACTTACATGTATATCCCAACATGTTTTTCTAATTTTTTACTGGGTGCTGGTACCATTGTTTTAAATATTGATAGAGTACTTCACTATATGTTTGCAATTCTGTCGCAGTAATTTTTTCATCTACACTATGCGCTTCGGTCAAACTTCCGGGACCATATAAAATTGTTGGTATACCAAAGTGTGCTGTCCAACCACCGTCTGTAACTGTCGTACTCATACCATGTTCTAAAGGTTTATGGTGTACAAGTTCATGTGCCTGTTGCAAAGCTTTAAATCCTGGATGGGTCGTTGGGATTTCAAAACTTGGAAAAATCTCTCCTTTATCTTCAATCATTGATGCACCACCCCATTCAAAGGACAATGGATGATCTTTCAACCAAATATCAGCTGCAGCTACTTGGTTTAAATATGTTTCAATTTCTGCAATAACATCTTCATAGCATTCATTAGGTAAATAGTGTACCGTAATCCATAAACGACATTCATCAGCAATAAAAGCAGGATGTCGGCCTCCTTCAATAACAGCAGGATTTATTGTATTTGCGCCAGGTGGCATTCCTGGACTCGATTTCATCACTGCCCAATGCCGTTCTAATTCATTTAATGCTTGAATGACTTTCATCATTTTTTCAATAGCGCTGGCACCAAATAAGCCACCACCTGCATGTATGGTTTGATGACGTGCGCCATCGTGTATTGTGTGCTTACTTTTAACTGTAATCCAGCCTGTAATCACGCCACCTTGACCTAACGCCATATTATCACTCGTATCTAAGACTAATGCTAAGTCGGCTTTAGGTCCGATTTCACAAGCACGCTTTGTCCCTGCTTCACCAACCTCTTCCCCAACTACAGAATGAACAATAATATCACCTTGAGGGAGACGTCCTTCTTGATGTAATCGCTCTAAGACATAAAATAAAGCAGCCATGCCACCTTTCATGTCACTAACACCACGACCATAGAGCCAGTCGTTAACATGCGTTAATTCAAATGGCGGATAGTTCCACTCACGATCATCATCGACAGAAGCCACATCCACATGTCCATTTAAAATTAACTTTGGTGCTGTTGGATCCTCACCTTTTAACGTGGCTACAATAATACTGTCATTAGGATAAAGTACCTCACGTTGAATTGTAAAACCTAAATCCTCAAGCAAGCGTTGAATATCATCTTGCAAAGGATTTGTATTACGTCCAGGAGGGCTTTCTGTATTATATTTCACCAATAATTCTAACAAGTCGAATAATCTTTGTTCCAATATTGTCATCACCCTTCATTACTTAGAAATTAGGTTATTCTATAATATCAGTGTAACATTCCCCAAGACATGGTTAGCAACTGAATAAGTTAAACTTAATTTGATGTCAGAGCTTTAATCATTACCATAAACTGCATCGATTATTTTTAAAATTCCGATAGTTCATTAAAGCCTTGGCTTATATTTTACGAAAATATTTCTATACTGGTCGTATAGTAATTTGATTTACATTGACATGTGGCGGTTGCGTTATGGCATAACGTATACTTTCAGCTATGTCATAGGTCTCTAGCTTTTTGCGGCCTCCAAAATCACTCTGTTCAGTCATTGGCGTATCAACCATACCTGGTAAAATACTAGTCACTTTAATGCCTGTACGTGCTAAATCTTTTTCTAACCCTCGACTAATCATCTGGACAGCAGCTTTTGTTGCACTATACACAGTACTATCTTTAGTTACCTCTTCAGCACTAATAGATGCTAAATTAATAATATGTCCCTCTTTGTATTGCTGAAAATGTGGTAAAACTGCATTAATAGCATACAAAGTACCCTTTAGATTCGTGTCAATCATTGCATCCCAATCTTCAACTTGATGACTTGTGATTTGTGAACTTAAACTTAAACCTGCACTGTTAACAAGAATATCCACTCGACCAAAGTACTCAATCGCTTTAGCAATTAGTGCTTCTACCTCCTGACGTTGAGTCATATCTATTTCTACTATTAAGCGTTCATATTTACGCATATGCATAGCCACTTGATTTAATCTTTTTCTATTGCGTCCTGCTAATACAACTCTGAATCCCATGCTATGCATCGCTTTAGCAATTTCTTTACCAATACCACTACTTGCCCCAGTTATTACAGCAACACGTCCTACGATATTATCCATTTATAACTACATCCTTTTCTTTTTGGCTTAGTATCTTTATAACCACTGTTGTTAAAACTAAAACAACTTACAAATTCCATTTGTAAAATATAATATTAAGGTATAAAGTGGAAGTATGTCTAATTAAAATGGGTTTATAGAAAGGGAGATAATGATGACTTATCATGATCGCGTCATGAAATTAAGAGCAGAAAAGAAACGCATGGGATTCAGTTTTCGTTTTGAAGACTTATTTAGTGAAGAAGAATTACTGAATATGACGGTAGCACAACGTAAAACAGCCGAAAAAAAGTTTATTCGTGAAATTGATAACATGCATGATGTTCGTATGCCCTTTAGCAGTCAAGATGGCTTCAAAAATAAACTTTATAATTTAGAGTATCAATATAATGAGGTTAAAAAGAATTTTAAAGTTGTTTAATACTAAAAGCCCACAACCAGTACGCATTGGTTTGTGGGCTTTCCAGAGATTATTCAATGTTATTGGGGTATATATGATGCCCTTGATGTTCGCCAGGAAGGGCATACGATACTTGGGTCAAAAAAGTCGAGTTCTTTTTTAGGGGCTGTCTTGATTAACTAGGTACAACTTCCTTGTGTTCAAGACCATATTGATATAATCGTTCTGCATCGATATATGGCATAGAGTCGATAGTGATGTAACCATCTCTAATATCACCAATTAATCCTTGGTTTACGCCTGTATGCACATGAATTTTATAACTGCTTTCATTTGAAAAAATAACTTGTTCAATTACTTTTCGCATCAGTTATCACTCCAATTACTTATTCCTTACATCTACTATAATACGCTCTTTTTTTATTTTTTAAAGTAATATGTGATGTATTTCACAAATTAGTCATTTATCTTAAAATTCACTTTATTTGTATATTTCAACTAATTGGAAGCTGCTTAAATTTGAGGTAAACCGACTGCAATTGTGAACAATTTATTGATGTATAGCCTTATTAAAATACGCATTGGCAGTTTCACCAATTGTTTCTGATAGCGCTGGATGAGGTTGAATCATAGCAGCTAAGTCTTCAAGTTGACCATGTGCAGCTCGCATAGCTGACATTTGCCCGACCACATCCGTAGCATTAGGACCCGCAGCAAAAATACCTAAAATATGGTGCGTGGCTTTATCAATAACCATTTTTATTACACCATTTGTTTCCCCCTTTATTAAAGCTTTCGGCGCTTCTTTAAAGTTTGATTGTGTCACTTTTACGTCATAACCTTGAGCAATTGCTTGTGCTTCAGATAAACCTATTGACGCTGATTCAACTCGCGTATAAATACATCTTGGTATATCCTCTTGTTTCACAGGGTCGGGATTCAGTCCTGCAATTTTCTCAGCCACAACGGCACCATGTGCACTTGCTGTATGCGCCAGTTGATAACCGGCTACAAGATCTCCAATTGCATAGACATGTGGCACCGATGTTTCGTTAAACTCATTCACTTTAATTGTTTTATCTTCCATAGTTAAATTAAGAGATTCAAATGCTTGTAAATTAGGACGTCGCCCAGTTGCAAATAGTAGTGTACCATAGGGTAACTGTGAACCATTTTCTAAATAAACAGCATCAGTATCTACTTTATTGACACGCGCATGTGTAACAATCTTTACACCCTGATGATCTAATAACTTCCGTATCGACGCTTGAACATCTTTATCCTCAGAGCGCAATATATTGTCACCAGACTCTAAAATCGTTACATGAACACTTAAATCAGCCATGGCAGATGCGAGTTCTGTCGCAATGACACCACCACCGACAATCGTTAATTGTTCTGGTAAAGTGGAATGCTTAAAGAACGAATCCGTCGTTTCATAATCAATCTTATCAACATCCTCAATAGGTGGCACGAATGGTGAACTTCCAGTCGCTAATACAATATCATTGGCATGAAGTACGCGGCCATTGACTTCAACAGATAAATCACTATGAACTACCGCTTCTCCTTGTATGTAATTTACATGATTTTCATCAAAAAGATGGTGAACATTGCCAATAATCTCATCCACCACCTCATCCTTACGATGATTCATTTTGTTAATATCCAGCTCAATATGATTTGCAAAAATGCCCCAATCTTTCGCTTGATTCATTTCATAAACACGCTTGCCATGTTCAATCAACAGCTTAGATTGAATACATCCTACATTGAAACATGTGCCCCCCACACGGTCCTTTTCAATGACGGCAACCTTCATCCCTAATTGAGCAGCGCGAATACTCGCAACATAACCCCCGGGTCCAGCACCGACCACAATCAAATCAAACTGTTCAACCATCATCTAAACCCCTTTCACAATGTGTGTATTGTAAATTTATTGTAAACGCTTACTTCAATCCTCATCATTATCATATCGTTAAGGATTGAGACGTGCAAATGAAAACAAGAATTAAATGATTAGTATAAATAAATGATGAAACTTACTTCACTTTTAGCCATTCACTAAGAATTTCTAAATTATAAAGAGAGCGGTTAGAATTCATTGTGAATTCGTATTCCCGCCCCTGCATGGTTGACTTGAATTGAAAAAGCTTGGGATAAGCATATTTTTAATCCCGTCAACTACTTCCAATATAGAGTTCAGAGCCTAAAAAATTATGCCCTATCCCCCATTCTTATGATTCAACTTTAATATTTTAATGTTTGGAATAGCTGTTTATAGTTAGCGATGGCTTGAGTTTCCCTTAGTTGGTTTTTGGTCTGAACTTGTGAAAGAGGTTCTTTAACAATATCTGCCATTCTTTGGGCGAAGGCATCAATGTTGTTTGGTTCTACAAGATAACCGTTTGCGCCATCGTCGATAATTTCTGCTGGACCATATCGGACATCATATGAAATTACTGGGCAGCCTACTTCAATACTCTCCATAACGGTAAGTCCAAATCCCTCATATGCACTTGTGAGTAATGACGCTTTTGATTTTCTAAATTCGTCTAATGGATTTGATGTAAAATCATGAATTGTCACTTTATCTTGTATACCAAAATCATTAATTAAATCAAGCATCAGTTGCTTTTGTTTGTCTTCATCTGCACCAAACACGTCAAGTCTCGTGCCATAACCATAACTTAAGAAACGGTGATAAGCCTTAATCAGATGGTCAACTTGCTTTTGTAAACTTAATCTACCTATAAAGATAAAACGATCTTGTTGCTGGATACTATCATGTTGAGGATAAGGTTGAATAAAATGCGGTAAAACTGTAATTTGTTGTTCACTAATGTCAAACGTACTTTGGATATCGCGCTTTTGCATCTCTGTTAACAAGACATACTGCGCAACATTTTCTGAATGCTCTAATGCAAACCGATATGACCGATTTATTTGCTGTCCTTCTAAATGACTATTATGAAATACTAAAACATTTTTCGTCTTATGTGTTTGTTTGAGTAATGGCATATCTAACAATCTTGCATCATTAAAGACAATATCACCGTCTTGGAAGCGCTGTTGAAAGTAATATTGGAATAGTTCTTTTTCTGACTTAAAAGCACGATAAAATAAATTATTTTTATAAATTTGAATAAAATCAATGCGTTTTGCAACTGTAGAATCAAAAAATTTACGGCAATACACGTTACCTGTTTGATCGATATATTCTTCCATTATTTTACGAAATGTTTGTCGTGAATAAAATGTTTTCCGATGCATCTGTCCATATTGATTAAACTCTCTGCGTTCAATTTTCTTTTTAGAAATTGGAGACATGACATCTTCAAATTGCACAATATCTGTGTTTTCATAATATTTTCGATATAAAACATACGTTTTTTCATTGTAATAACGCACCACATTGCCATCGTCAGATACTTTATAAGTTAGCCCTTCAATATCACGATTTGTTTCATGATATATGGTCTTTTTTCTAAATTTTGTTGTAGGTATATTTAATAATTTAAAGCCAGATAACCAATCATACATATTTTCAAAAGCTGTAGACGGCGTTACTGTACCATCTTCTCTAAATTGATGATATACCTCTAAATAATTAGCATTATAATTGGTTGTATAAATTTTATTTTGAATTCCTAGGTGTTGATCTAATAGGCGTATTCGACTCAATAATGCCTTAGTTCTTCCACCGTGTACGGGTGGTAATATACTTGTTACCGTGTTAATCATATATACATCTTCACCTTTAACATCCCTTTATATTTAGTCAATATTAATCCATTATATACTTTTTGTTCTTCTAAATATACAGCAAACAACAAAATTGCCCTCATAAATAATGACTTAGAATATTTCAAAATTCTATTTTTCTGTTTATAATTAATGTGATTGAGTTTACATTTCAAATGAGGATGTATGTTTTTTAAATAGAAGAATGAACGTATAAATATAGAAAAGGATGTCGTCGAAATGAACAAAGACCAATGGATTGCTAAAGCCAAAGAAAGTTTAACGCATACTTTCTACGAACAGCAATCAGCTGAAGAACAAGATGAAGGATTTGATACTACGCTTGCCTTTGGTACTGCTGGTATTAGAGGGAAATTCGGTCTAGGGGAAGGCCGTTTGAATAAATTTACAGTAAATAAAGTGGCTATCGGACTATCACGTTTTCTGCTAAAACAGCACAAAACACCGTCTGCGGTCATACATTATGATACAAGACATTTATCACCAGAATTTGCTCAAATCATAGCAAATGTTCTCGCAAGTCATGATATCACTGTTTACTTATCAGACACCTATCGCACTACACCAGATTTATCATATGCCGTCAGATATTTAGAAGCAGATGCTGGCGTCATGATTACAGCAAGCCATAACCCTAAAGACTATAACGGTATTAAAGTTTATGGTGCTGATGGTGGGCAGTTATCTACCGAACCTTCTAATAAACTTAGTAACATCATAGCGCAACTGGGTGATCCACTCTCACTCAATACTTATGAAGACATTGGAAATAAAACAGAGAATATTTATGCTGTACCAACTGAGGTGCGTAACCATTACTTTAATGATGTTCAACGACTCGTAGGTAATATTCCATCATCAGATTTAAAGGTCGTCTTTACAAGTTTACACGGTACGAGTGTCCCTGTTGTCCCAAATATTTTGGATGAACTTCACTTTACGAATTACAAGTTAGTAGAAGCACAATGCCAACCAGATGCGGAGTTCAGCTCAGTGACAAGTGCAAACCCAGAGGATCATAAGGCCTTTGACCAAGCAGTGTCATTAGCTCAAGAAACGAACGCAGATTTACTGATTTGTACAGATCCAGATGCTGATCGCTTAGGAATTGCTGAACGTGACGCAGCTGGTCATATACATTATTATAATGGCAATCAAATTGGTGCTTTACTGTTAAATTATCGTATCAAGCAAACAGCAAAGATGACAAATCGTCTAATGATACAATCGATTGTCAGCAGCGAACTCAATGTGCGCCTAGCGCAGCATAACCATATCAACACTCGTCAAGTACTCACAGGCTTTAAATATATTGCTCAGGAAATCAGGCAGCTACCAGCTGATGAACACTTTATATTTGGATATGAAGAAAGTTATGGTTACCTAGCTGGTGACTTTGTACGCGATAAAGATGCAGTACAAATCGTCCCTTTGATTATTAAATATGCATCCCAATTGAAAAACGAAGGTAAAATGTTAAAAGATGTATTAAACCAAATTTATGAAACGGTTGAATATCACCATGATAAGTTGTTTTCTCATACCTTTGAAGGCACTGCTGGCAAACAAAAAATTCATGCACTTATGACAACCTTTAGACAACATACACCTCATCATATAGCAGGTCTAAAAGTTACAGCCATTGAAGATTTTGAAAAAGGAGAAAAAATCAATCTCGTATCACAAACCACATCGCCTATAACATTACCGACAGCTAACGTCATTAAAATTTATTTTAATGACGGCTTTATCGCATTACGCCCATCCGGCACAGAACCTAAAATCAAACTCTATGTATCTTTAAGTGTCGACCACTTTGAACAAACTGCACAAGCAATCAATCAAGCCGTTTTTAAATAATTTACTACAATCTCGCCTATGTAAAAGGTTGAATAACAACACCTACGTCTATATATTGGAACCAAGACGTAGGTGCTGTTATAATTCTTGTTTAAATTGTCATTCTATAACTTTAAATGACTAGAACAATGTGTTTACTAACTTTTTAATTATATGAGGTGCATAAGAATGAACAATTTTAGAGAGACATTAAAAGCAATAGGTTGGTGGGATTTAATCTTCCTTATACCAATGTTTCTCCTATTGAGCTACTTACCAATTTATAATGTTTTTAGCATAATATTAAACGTTATTATTGTATTCTTCTTTGCCATGGGACTGATTTTAACTACACATATCTTATGGGACTACTTTAAATCCAGACGTTAGTTCAAAACGTTTTAAATATATGACAAATGTAACCTATGGTCATCTCATTAAATATTATTTTAAGTCACTTTATATCCCCCAAATAAATGGTGGTTGTGCTTCATATTTTTCCTTGTCTAAATGTTCTTTTTTAATGATTTCATCTGCTCCTATTTTGTTTTTAGCCTCTTCCTCTTTAAATAATTTTCCAAGTGTTTTGGGGTTATACCCTACTTCTTTAGTGAATTTAAATTCATTAACTGAAGAAATCAGTATTTTAAAGTAATATTTCTTATTTCCATTGATATAGCCATGGACAAAGTAATCATCCATTGGATTTTTTGTAAAACTCGTGACTTTCATTGAATGATATTCTTTAAGATTGTGTTTAAAGTACAAATCAATCCGCTTCTACTGTACTTCTATGTAATGATCTTTTTGACGTTTATGTAGTAAAAAGATTGAAAAGCTGATAACTAGCAGTATAAAAAGCAAAACCAAAGCCATTCTTTTTCTTGAATTCATTATGCCCCACCTTTCCAGTATTTCCGCTTATTTTAAATAGTATTTTATTAGTAGAATTTATCAATGCTTTAAATTATTTATTTAATTTCATTTTAATATTTCATTCACTTTAAATTCTATTATATTACTGTATATAATGCTAATATAATTAAAACTATGGCCCAGGTGAACAACTATGACAATCAATTTAATACATAATAATAAAGAACACTTCACTTTTTTGTTAAGTTAAACAATAAGTGAAGTGCTCGTTTAGTGTTATCAATGTTTTTGAATTATCGAGTTTATAAATTTAAATCTTTAATAAACTGTGTTAATTCTTCTTTCATTTCTTGATCTTTGAGGGCATATTCTATCGTTGTTTTAACAAACCCAAGTTTTTCTCCAACATCGTAGCGATCACCTTCAAAATCGTATGCATATACTTGATCATCTTTGTTTAGGCGTTCGATAGCATCTGTCAATTGTATTTCATTTCCAGCGCCTCTTTTTTGTGTTTTTAGATAATCAAATATATTGGCAGTTAAGACGTATCGTCCCATAATAGCTAAATTTGACGGTGCAGTACCTTGTGCTGGTTTTTCAACGAATTGTTTTACTTCATAACGACGACCATGTTTCTCTAAAGGATCTATGATGCCATAACGGTGTGTGTCTGATTCTGCTACTTCTTGCACACCAATAACGGACTTACCAGTCTCATCATACGCATCCATTAGTTGTTTGATTGCTGGTGTATCTGATTCTACTATGTCATCACCTAATAATACCGCAAATGGCTCATCACCTATAAATTGTCGCGCTGAATAAATCGCATGTCCTAAACCTTTTTGTTCTTTTTGTCTCACATAAAAAATATTAGCTAAATCCGTAGAATATTGGACTTTTTTTAGTAATTCTGTTTTCCCTTTTTCTTCTAATACCATTTCCAATTCTTTTTGATTGTCAAAATGGTCTTCGATGGCACGTTTATGTTTCCCAGTCACGATAATAATATCTTCAATTCCCGCACGTGACGCTTCTTCAACGATATATTGAATCGTTGGTTTATCTAAAATGGGTAACATCTCTTTAGGCATCGCTTTAGTTGCTGGCAAGAAACGTGTCCCTAATCCAGCAGCAGGTATGATGGCTTTTTTTATTTGTTTCATATCGTTTAGTAACCCCTTTCAATTTCAGTTTAAATTTTATCATTATTTGTAGTGTATTGATAGGGATTTTAACTGATATTTCATACTACACTATATTATTGCTATGATGATATATGTTTAGACAAACAGACTTATGAACAAGATGAAAATAATTCCTGACACAGAGATTATCGTTTCTAACATTGACCATGTTAAGAAGGTTTCTTTAACAGTTAAACCAAAGTATTCTTTAAACATCCAAAAGCCAGCGTCATTTACATGTGATAAGATGACACTTCCTGCACCAATCGCTAGCACAACAAGTGCTACATTTGCGTCTGAATGTTGCAGTAAGGGTAGCACAATACCCGTTGTGGATATTGCTGCAACCGTTGCTGAACCCAATGATATTCTTAATACTGCAGCTACAATCCATGCAAGTAAAATAGGTGACATCGTTGAACCTTCAAACATTTTAGAGATGGTATCACCGACACCGCCATCAATCAGTACTTGTTTAAATGTACCTCCACCGCCAATGATTAAAATCATCATGCCAATAGGATAAATTGCATTCGTTACAGATTCCATTATGTCATTTATTTTTCTGCCACGATGTAAGCCCATTGAGAAAATAGCAAAGATAACTGCAATCAACATTGCTGTTCCTGCTGTACCTATAAAGTAAACAACAGATTCAAAACCATTAGTCGCTTTACTGTGACCTGTAATCAATTGTACGATTGTAGAAAACAACATTAACAATACAGGTAATATTGCCGTAAATATACTCAAACCAAAACTTGGCATTTCTGCTTCTGTAAATGTTTTTTGTGTACCTAATGATGAAATATCGCCAACCTTAGTATATGCAGACGGCACCATTTTTTGTGCAAGCTTATTAAAGACAGGTCCTGCAATAATCGTTACTGGAATCGCAATAATAATACCAAATAATAAGACTTGACCAATATCTGCTTTCAATTCTTTAGCGATAACCACAGGCCCTGGATGCGGTGGTAAAAATCCGTGTGTCACTGATAAAGCAGTGACCATTGGCAATCCTAATTTAAGCGCAGATACGTTTGCGCGTTTAGCAATCGTGAATACTAGCGGGATTAATAAGACTAATCCTACTTCAAAGAACAGTGCAATACCGACAATAAATGCAGCTATTAACATTGCCCATTGTACGTACTTTTGACCGAATTTGTTAATCAAAGTATCGGCAATACGGTTTGCACCGCCACCATCTGCAAGTAATTTTCCAAGCATAGCTCCGAGCCCAAATATTAACGCAATATGTCCAAGCGTACTACCCATTCCGGCTTCGATTGTCGTCATAATTTTGCTTAATGGCATCCCTAATAACATCGCAGTTATTACTGATGTAATAATTAATGCAATAAATGTATTGAGTTTCAAACCTATAATTAATCCTAGTAGAATGATAATGCCTAGGACAACACTGATTAATGGCCAAATTTCTCCAAACATGGCAATCCCCTCTTCTTTAATCATTTTTAATTTATATTCTTACGTTGAAATGCAGCTATTTCTGTATAGTGATCTTCAAGTGAACGGCTTAAGTTGATAAAGATAGATACTAATTGTTGATAAATCTGTACCGTATCCGGATTTGGCTCATGATGATGTGTTGTTCCTACCATATCTTCGATTACAGAAAAATCTTCAATCTCACCTAATGCTAATAAGCCTAAGACACATGCACCTAGACACGAACTTTCATAACTTTCTGGCACAATTAACTTAGTATCAAAAATATCCGCCATCATTTGACGCCATACTTCACTTTTCGCAAAACCACCTGTCGCTTTAATCTTATTTGGCGTTTCATTCATGACTTCTATCAAAGCTAAATACACCGTATATAAGTTGAATAATACACCTTCTAATGCTGCACGTATCATATGTTCCTTTTGATGTGATAGCGTTAAACCAAAGAAGGAGCCACGTGCATCAGCATTCCACAGCGGTGCACGCTCTCCCGCTAAATACGGATGAAAAATCAATCCCTCCGCTCCTGGTGTTACTCTGCTAGCAATTTTCGTTAACACATCATAAGGATCGACGCCTAAACGCTTTGCAGTCTCTACTTCACTGGCTAAAAGTTCATCACGTAACCAGCGCAAGATGACACCACCATTATTTACTGGACCACCAATCACATAATGATTTTCTGTCAACACATAACAGAAAATACGTCCTTTGTAATCCGTGCGTGGTTTATCAATAACCGTCCGTATTGCACCTGAAGTCCCTATTGTTACTGCAACTTCACCTTTCCGATAGCTATTCACACCTAAATTAGAAAGTACACCATCACTTGCGCCAACAATCACAGGGGTATTTTCATCTATGCCCATCAATGTTGCATAACGCTTTTTCATGCCTTTTAAAATATGCGTTGTCGATACAAGCTGAGGTAATTGATCTCTTGAAATACCTAGTAAATCAAGCACCTCATCATCCCAATCTAGCTTTTCTAAATTAAATAAGCCTGTAGCTGATGCCATCGAATGGTCGATGACAAACGTATCAAAAAGTTGGTGTAATATGTAAGATTTGATATCTAAAAAGTACGCTGTATGCTGAAATATTTCTGGTTGTTCATGTTTCATCCAAAATATTTTTGCTAGCGGCGACATCGGATGAATAGGTGTACCCGTACGTTGATAAATATTCAAACCGTGATGTTGTTTATTTAATCGTTCTGCGTAGTGACTGGCTCTATTATCCGCCCAAGTGATACTTTCAGTTAAGCGTTGGTGCGCTGCATTGACGGCTACGAGACTATGCATCTGTGCGCTAAAGGATATTAATTTAATATCTTCTTTAGCAATATCTGCCTCACGCACGACATATTTAACTGTCATTAGTACTGCATCGAATAATTCATCAGGATTTTCTTCTGAAATATCAACGTTTGGTGTATGCAGTGGATAACCAATATGATGTTTCATAATAAATTGTCCATGTTCATCGTAAAGTACTGATTTTGTGCTTGTCGTTCCAATATCGACACCAATCATATATTTCATAACGAACCCCTCTTTCTTTGTTATTTAACGTAACCAAAAGCTATCAATGTCTTTACCAACATCATCAAAGTTTAAATGAAATGCTTCACGTAACTTTGCTGTATCATAAGACGCAATAGCATCTATAAAAACGCTATGATTATGATGAATGCGTTCAAAATCCTCTATATCTTGCTGCATACGTTGTCGCATAGAAAGTAGAATTAGTGCTTCCATTACCGGTTTTAAATGATGCCAAAACGTTTTTAAATATTGATGATTAGTAGCAAAAATAACTGTTTCATGAAATTTAAAATCATGTTCTGTAAATGCTTCGGCATCCTCAAATTGCACTGCAACTTTCATCATTTCAAGATGTTTGCGCATATTTTTCGCAATACTTTGAAGGTCTTTATCTTTAATTTTGGCAAAAGCAAATGATTCAAGCATAAGCCGCAAGTCATACATTTCCTTTTTCTCTAGTTCACCAAATGCTAATACTTTCGCGCCCATACGTTCTAATTGAATCAGTTGATCGGTTTGTAATAACTTAAAGGCATCACGCACTGGGGACCGACTTACGTTATACTGCTTTGCCACTTGATTTTCGGTTAACAAAGTATCTGTTTGTATTGTACCTTTAACAATTTGTAAACGAATTTCGGCTGCCAGTGCTTCACCTTTCGTCATGCCTTCTTGCCAAGCAACTGGATAATGGTCAGTCATCTCATCACCTCACTTATTTTTATTACAATCTAACTTGTATACAAGTATATTAATATATCACCCTTACTTTTGCAAGCGCTTTCTTTTTGATTGCACAGCTGTATTGAACTAATCAATGATACATTTCAAGGTTATATTTTTACTTTTTAAGCATAAAAAAATCCCCCAACACTTTTTAATAAAAGTTTGGAGGATTGTATAACTGATGGACTATTTAACTTCAGCACAATAATGTGTTTCGTGACAATGTGGGCAAGAGAGCTTACGTGTATGCATCGTATGTCGCGCTTTAATAAATGACCACATTCCTGGTTTAAAGCGTGTGTGACAATTTGGGCATAAATAATAAATATAGTGTCGATAAAAATATACAATACCTATCCCATAAATCACCAACAATGATAGAACTTTGACAAATGGTAGCGCGCTGCGGTGTATAATACTAATAACAATACTTGTGTATTGAATAACCCCTATCACACCCGCACTTAACCATAGACGTCGATAAAAAGATTTAAGTTGTTTTGATTTTGTCATCATTAGATGAATGTCTGTAAATTCTTCTATTGGAGAAGTAGAATGTTGTGCAATCATCCTTTGTAATTGATTAATTGTATCGACAGTGCGTTTTGCATCATGCATGTCTTGTTCTAAGTTCTCTTTCTTCAATTGTAATATCAGTTTCAAAGATTTTAGTTGTTGATCGTCATTTAATAATTTCTTAATGTCATCAAGCGACAGTTCTAACTCTTTCAACAATAAGATTAATTTCAAACGTTTTAAACTTTGTTCATTGTACATACGTCGTTGTCCATCCGTTGTACTTGCAGGTAGCAATAAACCTTTTTTGTGATAATACTGTAATGTACGCACTGTAATATTAAATTGCTGTGCTACTTCTCCGATACTATATTGAGACATTCAAGTCACCTCCTACCGTTAACGTACGCTATGACCTTACGTCACGTGCAAGCTTTTTTTAAAAATTTTTAAAAATTTTAGACATACGGCAGTCTTAAAACCCACTTATGAAGCTACCCATGCTTTTATTTGATCGACAATACCTTTCGTATCATCTTCTTGAGATTCTAGGACCGTAGGAAAATCTAAATGACCGATACCAGGGTAAACAACTTCAACTGCAGTACCACCAAACTCTTGATATTTTAGTAGCGTTTCATGCGAATCAGTATAAGGAATAATTTCGTCATCTTCTCCAGATATAAATAGCAGTTTAGGAAATTGCTCAATCTCTTCAATGTCTGGTAAATAGTCCGCTTTAATTGAATATTCAATATCCGTTAATATCGTTTTTACTGGTGCTAAAAAGGAAAATATATCTTTAGCACTTTCAGTTTTGGCATAAACTGTTTTATCTAATATATACTGTGGCAAGTTTTTTATTGCTGCCATTTCATCCTTTAAATGTTCACGCTTACTATCACCTGAAAATAATCGCGACAGCATACTGGTATTCGGGGTTATCCGCGCTGCACTATTTAAATAGACAAGATGTGTAATTGGTAATGTATTAAATTTAAGTAGTCGTGTCGCTATCATGCCACCCATTGAATAGCCTAGCAACATCATCTTTTTAATTCCATGCTGCTCAACCACTTGACTCAATACATCATATATCCTCTCAGAATAATCATCTAAAGTGTCTTTCGTTGTTGTTAATTCGGAACTTTCTCCTCTGCCTGGACAATTGACAAAAATCATTTGATATTCTCTGAAGTACGGCTCGAACATTGCCATAATACGGTAAGTCATCATCGCACCATGAATAAAGACAATGATGTCTGATGATGATCTATCTCCAGCAAATACGACTTCGCTTTGCTCATGATCATAATGTTTCAATGTATATTGTTCTGTCGAAAAATTCTGTTTGTTCATTCTTATAACACCTTAATTATTTTTATATTAATAGTCACTATTATAGTGAACTTCTATATAGTTAAGCATACACCAGAACATGAAATGCTTGGCGTCTTCTTTTCCATGGTCGTTTATCGTTTTGATATTTCGGAATGCATTTGTTGCATTTTTGCTTCGACGTTTGTAATTTCATTGGCGCATTCTGTTAGGCGGTCTTTGTAGTCTTCCGTATTTGCGTTATTTTTATAGCGTATTTTATGTTCTAAGCTTGCCCACATATCCATGCCAATGGTTCTAATTTGAATTTCAACTGGTGTGATTTGGACACTATCTGATAAAAATACTGGAATTGTTACAACAAGATGTAAACTACGGTAACCATTTTCTTTAGGATGTTCAACATAATCTTTACGTTTTAATAATTCAACATCTTCTTGTTGTACAAGCATACGCTCAATCTCATAAATATCTTCTAAATAATTACAGACCACACGAATGCCGGCGATATCCATGATATGTTCTTTCGCATTTTGTGCATTGACAGGCAATCCTTTGCGCTTAAGCTTTTTCACTAAACTACTCATTTCCTTTATACGACGTTCCATATGGTGAATTGGATTATGCTTATAAACATAATTAAAGTTATCATCTAAAATATCTAGCTTAGTACAAATTTCTTTTAGTGCAGATGAATAAATATGATCTAATTCAACAAAGCCAATTAATGTATTAAAGGCTTCATCGCTATTTTTAAAATTGTTAATATTGCTATTAAATTCATGTCTTAAGTCTTCTATGTAAAGTGATGGCTTTCTTTCTACGTACATATTACTTCCTCCCGTCTTCGTTACATGTCTATTATAACGAATTTTGACTTAAACATAAGGAATTAACACTGTCATCACTCACATCATTATATAATTAAGGGAGCGGGACAGCATTCATTATGAATTCGTAGTCCCGCTCCGGCAAGATTGACTAGGATTGAAAAAAGCTTGGTATTAGCGTATTTTCAATCCTAGTCAACTAATGCCAATATAGAACTCAGAGCCTGAAATATAATTATATCCCAGACTCTTAGTAATATTATTGACTATTTTTCTTATGCGTGATTACGTGGGTATGTCGATTTTCTGCAATCTTTTGTGCACGTTCTACTGCTTGCTTTTTAGTATTATAAGTTGCTGTTGCCTGCTTTGCTCCTGATGTTTTAACTTTCCATTTTTCATCCTCAAAATATACATGAACGTTGTGATCATTTAGTTGTGGTTGCGCACTATTATCTTTCTCGTGTTGTGTAATATGTTTATGCTTTAGTTGCTCTAATTCTGATTCGGTTGCATCTTGATACCATTTTTCTGCTTGCTGTGTAGCAATTGGAATCACATCATGCTCATCATAACCATCCTTGAGCATTGCATTTCCAATGTCAATCGCTTTTTTACGTTCAAGTTGCGCTAAATTCTTCCAAGAAGGCGGATAATCGCTCATTGTCCAAGGCATGATAACACTCCTTCAATAACACGTATTTAATTAATAACATACCCTATACGCCATGATATAAACCCATCAGCCTTGTTGCGTAGCACTGCCATCTTCGGCATCCGAAATGTCTTTACGCTCAGCCAAACAATTGTTTTGTAGTTTCATCAAAGCCGATTTAATGTAGTTATATTGTGGTAAATCTGAAAGTGTATTTAAGGTTAACTGACTTTGAATATCGAAATGTTTCGCGATATTTTCAAATGTTACTAAATATTCTCCTAACTGTGTATCTGAAATGGTATAGCGCTGGTGATCAGCCATTGCGCGCATTAGCATAAAGTTGATTTCTTCTAACGCATAAATACTAGGATAGTAATAATTAATTACTTCTCTATTGCTAAAAATTTCACCACTTGCTGATTGATATACTTGAATCATATTCGACATTTTAACCGATAAATCCACACTTTCTGTACGTGTATACGCATCGTTGTCATAATAGTTTGCTGAAAATAAATAATGAAATACGCTAGCTTCTTTACGTACAACTTCTGCAATTGTATGAGGCAACATAGATGATGCCGTTTTACGATTTAATATTAAAATTCCTACTATAGCAATAGTAATTCCGATAATAACATCCAATATGCGTGTATAGGCAATCTCCATCGATAAATTTCCTGAAGCTAAACCATTGAGTAAAATGACCTGCGTGGTAATAAAAATAACGGCAAAAGCATAATTTGCACCTACAAAAGCTTCGGTCATAGCTGCAGCTGCCCCCATTAAAATAACGGCAATCATCGTATGAGGATGGAAATAAAGAATACCGGATAATAACAAAGCCCCAAGAATTGTTCCAATGCCACGAGCGAATGCACGGTCAAACATTCGAACAGTTGTCATACCAAGCATGACTGTATGAGCTGAAATTACAATCCAATATGACTTTTGAATATTAAATGCTAATGCCACGAAGATAGCAACTGCCATAACAAGCGCATAAATACAAGTGTTTTTAAAAACAAATGAATCAAGTGTTAAATTCTGAATAATACGTTTACTGTATAGTGGTTGACGGACTTTGGCCTCATGTTCAAGTTGTGTGTCTTGAGCATGAACTAACGCATCTATTTTTAAAATATGCTGTTCTAAATTATCGAATGTATTATCAATATCGACAGTTTTTGACCATAATTGCTGTTTTTCTCCTTTGCTAGTAGCATTATGTACAATCATTTCAACCATTTGAATTAAGTCTTGTGGCAAAGGGCGCACTTGGTTCTCATGTAATTCAAGTAATTCTGAATAAATACCTTGTGCTGTAGTATGTAAGAGTAATAACTTTTGAAAACGCGCGCTATATTTATCATGATGATTAGCTGCTGATGTGATTAAAAGTTTATCTGAATTATTAAAAGTTGCTACCGCAGATTGTGTTGCTTGTTTAAACGCATCGGGATTATCATAGTGATGCATTAAGTGTTGAATCATTTGGAAGTCCGCTTTAATTGCTTGGTCTTCAGGCTTTTCTTTGGTAAGACATATCGTAATTAAGACAACAATTGTTGCTAGTAATCCCCCAA
Source organism: Staphylococcus sp. HMSC063A07 (assembly GCF_001836955.1). NCBI lineage: Bacteria > Bacillati > Bacillota > Bacilli > Caryophanales > Staphylococcaceae > Staphylococcus > Staphylococcus sp. HMSC063A07. Next base: position 179,745 of record NZ_KV830929.1, on the reverse strand, counting down.
CTAACATTGCTAAACCTCTCACCCAAAAACTAGCCGGATCGACAGGCAAGTTACTAGATAAGGCAAATGTTACGATAAAGAATGTTGATGATGGCCCAGCGATTTTTAAAGCATTAAACATATAATACGGTATGACAGTAACAATAAGTAGTAAAAGCCCATACAACACAGGTTGTATAACAGTTAATGTGCCTAGCATCATACAGGTGGTAAAGGATAAAGAACAAACAATAACCGTTCTAATCATAGACTTTGCTGCACCTTTAAAAACATAAATATGAGATAATGTGCCTGTTGCCACCAGAATTCCAAGACTAAAGTAACCCATAAAGTAACCTATGAATGCTGGAATAATCATTAACAATCCTTGTCGTAAGCCTTTAAGATAATCTATTTTGTCTTTATTTATTTGGCTTAGCGATGTGAACAATGAAGTCACCTTTATCTCTCCTTTCTATCAATCATTTGAAACAATCCTCTATGTCACAATATTTTCTATTCTACCATTAACTATAGTGCTATGAGCAAGAGCTTTACACATCAAAAACCCCTCTTCCATGATTGGAAAAGAGGTTATTAAACGTGTAAACTTTACTGATGCTACTTATTGCACATGTGTTGTTAAAGCAATTTATTAAAACACACCACATTCATTTCAAATATACACTAGAATAATCCAAACATCATACTTACTAGCATATTATTCTCATTTGACTTCTGCAACATCAATCACAGGTTGCTCGCTCACGTACTTGCCAATATTATCACTAAATACTTTAAAATGTGCAGATTTATTATGTGCATCTACGGCTTGTTGATTGCGATAATTTTCAACAACTACAAATGAGTTAGGTTCTGTAACATCCTCATAGTGATGATAAAATAAATTACCAGGCTCTTGTTGTGTGGCATCTACCAAATCTTTCATTAGAGATAAATATGCCTCTCGATGTTCAGCTGCTACTTTTAATTTAGCGTTAATAATAATCATCACATTCACTCCTTTAAAGTTATACTTTTATTATAATCCTTCATGAATGAAATAAACAGCTGAAGACTTTTTATCTTCAACTGTTTATTTCAAATATAGTAGAGATTTCCTTTAGTAATAAGTTTATTTTAAAGTTTTACTTTCGTCTTTAAGCAATGGTTTGTCTGGTGCTACAAAGAACCAAAGTATTACTGCAATTACTGCTGGAATAATAAGCAATTGGAAAGTCATTGTCCATCCCAAAGAACTTACTAACGCACCTGCTAAGAATGGACTTACTAATGCACCGATATTGCCCCATAGGTTCATCCAACCTGATACAGTACCTGCAAAATTACGTCCAATATCATTAGCTGCTGCCCAACTCATTCCCATTGAAATACCCATACCACCAAGTCCTAATGATAACCAGAAAATAGTGACATATAGATTTTCCGTATGCACGGCAAAGAAAATGGCTACAGCAAAAACAATAAATCCTACAATCGCAATCACACCTCTAGATACAAAACGTGATTGACCTGTACTTAAAATTTTATCTGAGATTGCACCCGCTGATAAAATGAGGAAGAACATAATTAACCAAGGCAATGAACTAATTGCCATATCTTTAAAAGCAACATGATATTGTTCAGTTAAATATGTAGGCAACCAAATTAAGAATAATGTAATGATAAATTGCACTACAAAGTATTGTCCTGCAATGGCATAGAAACTAAAACGACGGAAGAATTGTCCCCAAGGTGCTACTGATTTTGATGTTTGCACAATATCACGATTTTCCATAATAAAACGTTTTTCTGCTTCATTTACCATTTTATGCTGTTCTGGTAAATCTTTAGCGATAATTCCCCAAAGAATCGCAATTAATATACCTGCAGCACCAAAAATATAGAACACTGCCTCCCAGTTAAATGCATTAACAATGGCTATCGTTACAATAGGTGCGAGCACAGGGCCAAAATAAGAACCTGCAAGCAATGCACTTGAAGCACGACCTTTTTCTGTTTTAGAGAACCATGTCGAGTTAAAAACTGCATTTGATGGATACATTGGTGCTTCCCCAACACCAAATAAAAATCTTACAAAGTAAAGCAAGCCATGGTGCTTAATCATACCTGTAAAAATAGTAAAAGCACTCCACCATAATAATGCTATCGTAATCATTTTTCTTGGCCCAAATTTTTCGGCTAACATTCCTGAAGGTACCTGCATTAATGCATAACCTAATGAGAAGAATGAAGCTAATAACCCAAATTGCTTTTTGTCCATTCCTAAATCTGCCATCATTTGTGGCGCGATATAAGAAATATTTGAACGGTCCATGTACGCAATGACACCAATAATAAAGAACGCGATTGCAAAGTACCAACGAACATTACTTCTTTTTTGAATCATAACTTTTGTTACTCCTTAAATTTTGTCGTTTCTTAAATTGCTGTTGAAGAAGTTTCAAAAAAAGTCTGTCTAACGATGTTATATGACTCCCTTTTTAACACTGTCATCATAGGCTTTTTAAGTTATTTTTTTATCATATTAGCAGATTGCGGAAGCGGTTTCAATATTAAATTCACATTTTTGTCAATTTTTTTATATTTTTTGCATATTCTTAGCCGTCACATCGGAATAATTTGACTATTTTTATGTTAAATGCCCATAAAATCAGTACCTCAATGAATTTTAACTAATTATTTGAATTTAATTTCTATAAACTTTAATGCATAAAACCAACAAATATACATCGAATTATTTGCAATAATTTGAATTACCTATTAAAACAATTAATATTTGTTATTTTGCCTTTATTCATGCACATTTAAGCATATATCTTTTATCAAAAACGTATCTCTATAAATTAAAAACAGTATTAAAATTTGAATTCAGCCATATTCTTTTGTAGAATGTAGTTAAATTAAACGCTAATAATCATATAATCATCCACTGGAAGTGCCTTTTATCTTAAGGCTGAGAGTAAAGAAGAGACTTTATAATTCCTGGAACCTGATCCAGACAGTACTGGCGTAGGGAAGTGGCGAAGGATATAAAGTAACGATACTATACGCTATTCCCTACTTGGGTTTAGCGTTTTTTTAATTTAAATGAGGTGATGTTCATTTTCATTGCGATAACAGAATATAAATTTTTAGACAACAACGATTTGCAGCACTTTCTTACTATCGAGCAGGACATAGATTTTTTACTTTTTAGAACTTCTATGTCTCAGAAGGAATTACAGCACTTTATTCAACAGTTAATTTATCAGGGATTTCCAAAATCTAAGATGATGATACACAGTGATGTCAAGCTGTTAAATACATTGGGATTACAGAATATTCACTTCCGAGAAAATGACGCACAAGCATTTCATCTTAAGTCTAAATATCCTGACATACACGTATCTATGTCTACACATCATTTATCTTCGGTAATCCGGGCTTATGAAGCGGGACTTGACGCGGTCTTTTTTGGGCATATTTTTCCTACACCTTCAAAACCCAATTTACCGCCACGTTCTCAAGTTGAAATCGATTCGGTATTAGAAGTTCCCATCCCTGTATATGCAATTGGTGGTATAACAACGGATACTATCCGCAAACTATCCCCCAAATTTGCTGGAATATGTGCAATTTCTTTCTTTATGAAATCATCCGCTTCAGTTATTCATCAATTTCGAAAGGAGTGGCATCATCATGCATGATGTACTAATTATTGGTTCAGGTGTCATCGGCATGTCCATTGCACGTTCTTTAAGTGAAAGCCATTTGGATATTGCGATTGTTGATAGAGATGTTCCTGGCAAACATGCTTCTTATAAGGCAGGTGGAATGTTAGGCGCTCAAAATGAATTTACTTATGACAGCGCTCTATTTCGTCTCGCGCTTGAATCGCGAGCTATGTTTCCTGATTTAGCCGCAGACTTATTTCAAGAAACAGGTATCGACATTCAGTTTCAAAATTCTGGGTTAATTAAAGTAGCTAGCAGCAAAGATGATGTTAATCACTTAATGGCTCAGTATGAATTTTTAAATGCACATGATTCAAGTGTCACTAAATTAAGCGATAACGCTTTAAAGCAACTTTCACATGGCACAATCAATCCTAGTCCATTATCAATTTATATCCCAAAAGACGGACAAATTAATGCACATCATTACACACAAGCCTTATTAAAATCGATTTTAAAGCGTGATATTCATCGATACTATGAAACAGAAGTTACCAATATACGTAAAGATAATGGCTTTTATCAAGTTATGACAACAACCGGTACATTATATGCGCAAAAAGTGATTGTCGCAGGAGGTGCATGGTCATCAGAATTACTTGAACATTATCATTTGCCACGTAAAGTTATCGGGGTAAAAGGTGAAGTTATTTTAGTCGAACATAATGACTTGAAACTTACCGAAACCGTTTTTATGACAAATGGTTGCTATATTGTACCTAAGAAACCTAACCGTTTCTTAATTGGTGCAACCAGCGACTTTGATAATTATTCTGTCGGCAATACCGATGATGGAATACATTGGTTACTTGAAAAGTCAAGCGAACGCATTCCAGCATTAGCGCACAGTAAAATCATTAAACAATGGTCTGGTGTGCGACCATACACTGAACAAGAACTACCGATTATGGATCGCATTGATGATGGTCTATTTGCCATTACTGGTCACTACCGTAACGGTATTTTATTGTCACCTATTATTGGCAGAGATATTGCAAATTGGTTGTTATCTGGTATCAAACCAGATATTTATAACACATTTTCAGCGACTAGGAGGGAAACATATGAAGTGCATGATTAATGGTGACCCTTTCACATTTGACAAGGAACAATCCATTCAAGATGTGTTACTTGCATTAGAATTAGATCCGAAACGTGTCATCGTTGAATATAATGACACTTTAATTAAACAAGATGACTACCACAGTCACACGGTAAGACAAGACGATAAATTAGAATTACTAGAATTTGTTGGAGGCGGATAATATGTTTAAAATTGGCTCATTAGAATTAAAATCACGTTTATTATTAGGCACAGGTAAATTTGACAATGAAGACATTCAAACCAAAGCGATTGAAGCGTCAGAAACAAATGTCTTAACTTTTGCGGTAAGACGCATGAACTTATATGACAAAAATTTACCAAACCCACTTGCAAATATTAATCTCAAAGATTTTATTACATTCCCAAATACAGCTGGAGCAAAAACAGCGAAAGAAGCGATTCGTATTGCTGAAATTGCTAATCATGCCGGTGTATGTGACATGATTAAAGTTGAAGTGATTGGTGATGATGAAACACTCTTACCCGATCCATTTGAAACGTATGAAGCTTGTAAAGTATTGTTAGAAAAAGGCTATATCGTTTGCCCTTATATTTCTAATGATGTCGTCCTAGCAAAACGATTGGAAGAACTAGGCGTTCATGCGGTAATGCCGCTTGCTTCACCTATTGGTACAGGCCGAGGTATTAATAATCAGCTTAACTTAAGTTATATCATTAAAAATTCCAATGTTCCTGTAATTGTTGATGCCGGCATTGGATCACCAAAAGATGCATGTCATGCTATGGAATTAGGGGCTGATGGTATCTTACTCAATACAGCTGTGTCAGGGGCAAAAGACCCTGTAAAAATGGCAGAAGCAATGAAATTAGGTATCCAAGCAGGTCGCTTATCTTATGAGGCAGGACGTATTCCAGTTAAATATACTGCACAAGCATCTAGCCCAACTGAAGGACTCGGTTTCTTATAATGTCTCGTTATGAGCGACAAATACGTTTTGCCCCTTTTGGCGAACATGGACAAACTGCACTATCGCACGCGCAAATTTTAATTATGGGTGCTGGTGCGCTAGGCAGTCATGTTGCTGCACAACTAGCTCGTATGGGGGCGCGAAATTTATATATTGTTGACATGGATATCATTGAAACATCTAATTTGCATCGTCAATCACTCTATACTGAAGAAGACGCAGATAATATGCTACCTAAAGTAGAGGCTATCAAACAACATATTCAACACATTAATAGTGAGGTTAATGTAACGACCTTCTATCAAGAAGTCGAGTCCTCAACGATAGAAGCATTATTGACAAGCGTGCAACCAGACATTGTGATTGACGGTATGGATCATTTTAAAATTCGTTATTTAATAAATGAAGTATGCCATAAATATCAAATTCCTTGGGTTTATGGTGCTGCGGTTGGCAGTAAAGGAACGGTGTATGGCATAGATTTTAAAGGTCCTTGTTTAAAATGCTTGCTACAATATATTCCTGAGACGGGTGAAAGTTGTGCAATAAATGGTGTTCTTCCATCTATCATTTCACAAGTCGCAAGTTATGAAGTGATGGAAGCCGTTCGATACCTCATTGGTGTAGGCTTTTCAAAACAATTAATTACACTCGATGTATTCAACGTCTCATATAAGGCTATTAACGTCGATGCATTACAAGATGACAACTGTCAAGTATGTGTGCAAGGTTATTATGAGATATTGGAAACCAAACAACAAACACATATCGAAAATTTATGTGGAAAAACATATTTATTTCGTTTCCAAACACACGCCTTTGACTATGCACATCATTTCCCAGGACATATCATTAAAGAAACACCTTTCGCTAAGCTGATACACTATCAAAATTACCGCATGACACTGTTTCAAGATGGTCGTATGAACGTCTATGGCGTCACAAACAATGAAGAAGCGCAACAGTTATACCATCAGTTCTTAAAAGCATTAAAATGAGTTAATAACTTCAAAATTATAGCTAAATAAATGATAAAGCAAGCAATTCATAGTAAATTTGATTATAATGAATTTACTATGAATTTTTTGTTTGATATAACTAAAGTGGATTGTTAAATCTTAAAGGAGTTTACTGTCTTTATGGAACAAATCATTACTGATTTTATAAATCAATGGGGCTATACTGCCATTTTTATTTTAATTTTGTTAGAAAATGTCTTACCCGTCGTACCATCTGAAATTATTTTAACCTTTGCCGGTTTAATGTCTGTGAAATCCGGCCTATCTATTGCAATATTATTTACGATTTCAACAATCGCTTCTTTTATTGGTTTATTAATTTTATTCTATCTCTGCCGTCTTATTTCAGAAAACAGTCTATATCGATTTGTTGATAAATATGGCAAATGGGTTAAATTAAAAAGCAAAGATTTAAAACGTGCAAACGATTGGTTCAAGAAATATGGGGCTTGGGCGGTATTATTATGTCGCTTTATTCCTGTATTGCGTGTCTTGATTACCATTCCAGCAGGTATTAACCGCATGAATGTTGTTAAGTTCGTAACACTGTCATTATTAGGTACTACGATTTGGAACTTTGCGCTCATTTTATTAGGTCGTGTACTTAGCGATAGCTTCGACGTACTGATGAATGCACTTCATACTTATTCTTATGTAATGTATATCATTCTAATTATTGCAATCCTTTATCTTGCTTATCGACTCTTTTTCAAAAAACGTAAAAATATCAAATAATAAATAGAGAACTTAGAAGTGACGCAACATAACTTCTAAGTTTTTTTATTCTTAAGCGCTTATGTTGAAATGTTCTGTATTTTTGTTAATAATTTATGTAAGCGATTTAATCATTGATATAGAAGTATTATTTCGATTTAAACTATATACAGGAGTGACGCAATTATGACACCGAATACACTAAGTGAACTTAAGCAAAAGTATTTAGATTTACTTTCCCATCATTACGATAGCCCAGAAAAATTAGCAACTGAGATTATTAATTTAGAGTCTATTTTAGAATTACCAAAAGGCACGGAACACTTTGTCAGTGATTTACACGGTGAATATGATTCGTTCCAACATGTATTGCGCAATGGTTCAGGCAACGTACGCGCGAAAATAAATGATATCTTTAAAGATAAATTAACCACTAAAGAAATTAATGATTTAGCTGCCCTTGTTTATTATCCCGAAGAAAAGTTAAAGCTAATTAAAAATGAATTTAATTCTAGAGGACAACTCAATCTGTGGTATATCACTACGATTGAACGCCTAATTGAACTTATTACATACTGTTCTTCTAAATATACACGTTCAAAATTGCGGAAAGCTTTACCGACGCAATATGTCTACATTGTTGAAGAACTATTGTACAAAAGCAATGAATTTAATAACAAAAAATCTTATTATGAAACACTCGTGAACCAAATTATTGAACTTGAACAATCAGATGATTTAATTATCGGTTTATCTTATACAATTCAACGATTAGTCGTAAACCATCTCCATGTTGTTGGTGACATTTATGACCGTGGACCTCAACCAGATAAAATTATGGATACACTTATCGATTATCATTCTGTCGATATCCAATGGGGTAATCATGACGTATTATGGATTGGTGCCTATGCCGGTTCAAAGGTGTGTTTAGCCAACTTACTTCGCATTTGCGCGCGTTATGATAACTTAGATATTATCGAAGATGCATATGGCATTAATTTACGACCGTTACTCACTCTTGCGGAAGCCTATTATGACGGGAACAATCCTGCTTTCAAGCCTAAAAAACGGCCGGATAAAAAAGCTGCTTTAACGAAACTAGAAGAAGATCAAATAACAAAAATACATCAAGCGATTGCCATAATCCAATTCAAATTAGAAATACCTATTATTAAACGACGTCCAAACTTTGAAATGGAAGAGCGTCTCGTGCTTGAAAAAACAGATTATGACAACAACAAGATTACTGTGTATGGTAAGACCTACCCATTAACAAATACGTGCTTTACTACTGTGGATCCACAAAATCCTGGTCAATTGTTACCTGAAGAAGAAGATGTTATTAATAAGCTGTTATTGTCATTCCAACAATCAGAAAAATTAAAACGTCATATGTCATTTTTAATGCAAAAAGGTACATTATATCTCCCTTATAACGGTAATTTACTCATCCATGGCTGTATTCCTGTTGATGAAAATGGAGAAATGGAAGCTTTTGAAATTGAAGGTGTGAAACATCAAGGACGTGATTTACTAGATGTATTTGAAACGCATGTACGTGAAGCATTTGACCATAAGGATATTACAGACGACTTATCTACTGACCTAGTGTGGTATTTATGGACTGGTAAATATAGTTCATTATTTGGTAAACGTGCCATGACAACATTTGAACGTTATTTTATTGAAGATAAGGTCTCACATAAAGAAGAAAAGAACCCTTATTATCACCTACGTGAAGATGTGGACATGATTCGTAAAATGTTAAAAGACTTTGGTCTGAATCCTGATGAAGGACGTATTATCAATGGGCATACACCTGTTAAGGAAATTGATGGAGAAGACCCAATTAAAGCTGATGGTAAAATGCTTGTAATTGATGGTGGTTTCTCAAAAGCCTATCAAAAAACTACAGGTATTGCTGGCTATACATTATTATACAATTCATTCGGTATGCAGCTTGTTGCTCACCAAGAATTTAATACGAAAGATAAAGTACTATCTGATGGGGCTGATGAACTATCTGTACGTCGAGTCGTAGATGAAGAGCTACAACGCAAAAAAATACGTGATACCAATGATGGTTACCATATTCAAGAACAAATCGATATTCTCAAGACATTAATGCATGATCGCTATCTTAATTAGCTGACACATTTTTTCAATAAAAACGCGCATCTTTTTCTATTGATGCGCGTTTGTTATTTTAAACATTATATACATTTTTAAGCACGCCATAAATACCGTCTTCATAATGTGGCATCTTTTTAGTACTATGATTAAACCTAACAACCTGATTGTCATCAATATGATAAATAATCATATCAGATGAATGATCATAATCAAATTGTGCAGCTGGAACATCGATAATATTTTGATTAACAATGCAGTTGTCAAACCATTTCGGACTATGATTTTCATCAAATAAAATATGATGTCGTAAAGGGCCATTCAAGTTATTTCGAGCTTGTTCATCAGTAAAGGATACAGGCATCATATCCACATTAGTTAAGCCAAATTCAGGTACCAATTCATTAAAAGCCAGACTATTAAAAATAAATGACTTAGTCATCAGTAAACATTTATTATAGCGAATTAAATCGGCATAGATGCGGTCATTGCTTGACAACAAGTTACCTTCAAACACTTCAAAGCCTAATTGTTGAGCTTCTTCTGTCGTATTGGTAAATAAGTTGAAGACCATAACGGGAATATGATGTTCACGCAATTTTGATCCTAAATGAAACGAAAAGGCACTTTCCCCAACGATGATGACACCAGGTGGTTCTGTACTAGCTAATCCAAGTCCTTTACTAAGCGGTGTAAAGCTAAAGCCATAAATCACGACAGTAATAAAGACTAAACCAAACGTTACGGGCGTGATGTAAGATGCCATTTTTACACCATTATCCATAAATAAAGCCCCAAAAAATTGTGCCACGGTTAATACCACGATTCCTCTAGGTGCCATCATTGCGACTAAGGCACGCTCTTTTTTCGTTATCTCAGTGCCTATAGTTGAAAGCAGAACGGATATAGGGCGAACAAGAACAATCATTACTAATGCAAACAGAACTAATTGCCATGACAATATATTGACTAAAATATCTGATGTTAAAGATGATGTGATAAGTATAAATACAGTTGACACCAGAATAGATGATAAATTTTCAATAAAATGATCTGATTCTTTAAAAATTAAATCATGTCGTTTTTGACGCGCCATCATCAAACCAAAAATAGTAACAGCCAGCAAACCTGATTCAGGTAGTATTTGATCACATATACTAAAAACTAATAAAATAAAGACTAGTTGAATTGACGGCATAAGGCCTTGTGAAATAAAGTCTAATTTAATTAGCCAATTGAACAAGAATGATGCACCAAATCCAATCGCAATCGTACCAATAATCTGACAGCCGAATATAAGTATCACATGCAAACCAAAACCTTCATCAATAATTTGATAAATATAAAAGGCACTTAACGCTAATATGGGGCCAATGGGATCAAGAATAATACTTTCCCAACGTAAAATAGAATCGACATTTTTTCGTACTTTCGCTTGCTTGAGCAGTGGTTGAATGACAGTTGGTCCCGTGATTAAAAACAATCCAGCAACAACGATAGCAACGGCTATAGGAAAATGTAAAATCATATGTAATGCTATAGCACCTAATACCCAAGCAATCGCAGCACCTACAGTGATGATACGTAATATAGCTTTAGAAATACCTTTCAATTCACGAAAGTCTAGGTTGCTGCTCCCTTCAAATAAAATAATCGCAACCGCTAATGAAACAATAGGACTAAAAATGTCAGAACCAAGCGTTTCTTTAGGATTTGCTAAACCCAATATCGGACCAACTAATAAACCTACAATCGACATGACGACGATTGACGGCCATTTAATACGATTGGCAAGCCATTGACTAAATATTCCTAGTGTTAAAAACAACACGATGACTAACATAATTGGCAGATTAAACGACATAGTGCCCCCCTTTTACGATATACTTTCTTATGAATCATGCTATATATTAGCAAATTTTAATGCTAAATGCATTAAGACTGTCTAACCCATTCTTGATTAAACTTAAGATGTATTTATACCATACACGTTATAGGGGAAATATCGCTATTTGTATATTCCAAAAATACAACTTTACTCTTGAGACAAACTTCCCATTTCTTTTTTTCTCAAAATAGTCTAATATATATAGATATTGCTTTATATAATAAATTTAATTTTAAATGTATATATATACTATTTGGTTAGAAAGGATAACATACATGAGTTCATTTAGAGAATCAATGATGGTCGCCTTTGCTTTTGTAGGTGTCGTTGTTGGTGCAGGGTTTGCCACTGGTCAAGAAATTTTTCAATTCTTTACGATTCATGGGAGTGGCAGTATTCCTGGTCTGATTATTACAGGAGCAATGATTACTGTTGGTGGTATCTTCGTTCTTAATACAGGATATCGTCTCAGAGCGTACAATCATTCACAAGCAATTCGTTACTATTTACACCCAACAATCGCCCAATTTTTTGATATTGTTTTAACATTATTTTTACTTTCTTTAGCTATTATTATGACGGCTGGCGGTGCCTCTACAATACATGAAAGCTTTAAATTACCATATTGGATTAGCTCGCTCTTATTAGTGCTATTAATCTTAGCTACACTATTTTTAAAATTCGAACGTCTTATTACTGTTTTAGGCATGGTCACTCCTTTCCTAATCATTGTAGTAACAATTATTGCTGTTTATTACTTTATAACTGGACATCTCGATTTTTCAATTGTGGATTCAGACAATAACAAACTTCAAACACATTCGCCTGGTTGGTGGTTTGATGGCTTAAACTATGCAAGTTTACAAATTGCAGCTGCTTTTAGCTTTTTATCTGTGATGGGTGGTCGTCTCCAATATAAATCTTCGACGCTTTGGGGCGGATTATGCGGAGGGCTAATTGTAACTTTTTTAATACTAATGATTAATCTTGGATTATTAACGAAATACACGGAAATCAAAGGTGTTGCCTTACCTTCACTTTTACTTGCTCAACATATATCTCCTATTTTGGGGACGATTATGTCTGTGATTATGGTGTTAGTGATTTATAACACTGTTGTCGGCTTAATGTATGCCTTTGCTGCACGTTTTAGTGAACCATTTACTACTAAATACTATGTCATGATTATCATCATGGCGATAGCAACGTACATTTGCACATTTATTGGCTTTATTTCTTTAATCGGAAAAGTCTTCCCTATTATGGGATTATTCGGCTTCATTCTACTTATTCCAATTATATTTAAAGGTTTTAAACGCTTAAAAACACTTAAAAGTTAAATTAAAAAGTTCCTAAAGCGTTTTGACTCCCTTTAGGAACTTTAATTTTTAAGTTATTTAGCTAAAAGTTCTTGCCCTTTTTCTAGTCCTTCTTGAGTTATTTCATGACTATTTACCCAAACTTCTGTAATCGTAGCACCATTCTGTTTAAATAGATTAATCACTTTTCGACTTTGTTCTAATGGTACTATCGGATCATTTTGTCCCATAGATAATAGGACTTGAACGTTACTCATATCTCTAGTTAACGTCACATCAACTGGATATAGTGGTGCGTATAGCAATGCTTTTTTAAATGGCGCTTCTGGACGTAACATTAAATTAATAGCTATATTAGAACCATTTGAGAACCCTACTAATACCGCTTTATCTAAATCAAAATGATATTGCTTTGTCGCTTCATGAATAAAATCTAATAAACGCTGTCCACGATAATTAAGATCGGCTTCATCATAAACACCTTCAGCCAGACGTTTAAAATAACGATTCATTCCATTTTCATTCACTTCACCACGAATACCTAGCAAATTATAATCAGAATTCAAAGCCGTTCCGAATGGAATTAAATCGGCTTCATCACCACCTGTGCCATGTAATAATATTAACGTTGGTGCATCTTCTTGACCTTTTCTAAAAATATGTTCCATTTCTATCCCCACTTTCTCACTATGAATTTAATTTTAATGGTGTTAAGGCTGCTTCAATTTCATGACGACGTGCTTCATAGAACGGTGGCAATTGAAGTGCTGTACCTAATTCATCGATATCTTCATCAACCATAAACCCTGGTCCTACAGTAGCAAATTCAAAGATTATATGCCCAGGTTCTTTAGAGTAAATTGCATGAAAGTAAAAACGTTCTTTCACATCTGTAACGTTAAACCCTTTATTCACCATATATTTACGCCACTCTAGTTGCGATTCATTATTAGGCACGGCCCAAGCAATATGATGAAAGATACCTGTACCCCAGCGCACACGTTGTGGATTGACAAAATTTTTGACAATAACTTGATGATGAATGTCTCCTACAGTTTGAAGTTGAACATTGTCGCTCGTAGTTTGAACATGTTCCAAACCTAAGTCATTGTGTAATAATTGTCGAGTGGCTTCTGGATTAGCAGAAAGCATAGTGACACCATGAAACCCAATAATGTCATTTGTTTTCATTTCTTCATCACTTTCAACCATTGCTAACGTTAAACCATGTATATCTTCAAATTCTAACGTAGGTTGATTAAATGATTGCGTTTGACGTGTTTTGACTCCGTGTGCATTTAAGTGCATTTCCCAACTTGTCATACTATCTTTAGGAATTCTAAATGCTAAACGACCAATCTGTCCTGAACCAATACGTCCCCTATATTGATTTGGCCAGTTAAAGAAAGTTAACACCATGTCTGAATTTACTTTCTCGTTTGAAAAATATAAGTGATACGTATCGATATCTTCAAAATTAACTGTTTGCTTAATTAATTTTAAGTTTAAAATATTTGTGTAAAAATCATAAGTCTCTTGTGCATTTCCAACAATTGCAGAAATATGATGAATGCGTTGAATCGATTCCATCATGTTCGTCCTCCTTATTTATAGCTTTTACCCGTTGTGTCAAATGGTCTTACTTGTGTTTCAATATAATCTCTTTGTTCTTCTAAAAAAGGTGGTAATGATAATTTCTCGCCTAACGTTTCATATGGCTCATCACCCATAAATCCAGGTCCATCTGTTGAAATTTCAAGTAATATGTGGCCGAGACGTGCATAAAGTGCTTCGAAATAGAAGCGATCGACTAATCCAGAGTTTGGAATGCGTGCTTCTGAGTATTTTTTAATCCATTGTTCAATCGCTTCATGATTTTTAACTCTAAATGATACGTGGTGAACTTCACCATATCCTTGAAAGGCATTCGGACTTTTAGAATCTCTTCTTAAAATGACTTGTCCCCCATTACCACCTTCACCAACTTCTAATAGTGCAACATCATCTTCGCTAACAACGACTTTCATGCCATATATATCTTCTAATAACTTTTTAAAATCATCGAAGTAACTTACTGTAATTTCAATTGGTCCTAAGCCATAGATTGCTTTGTCTTCTGGCACTGGTCCATTTTTCCATGGTTTACCAGGTGCTACGCCAGTATTGCCTTCATCAGATACTAATTGATAATCTTGACCATCTTCTTCTTGAAATGGTAATACCTTTTTACCAAATAATGTTTGGATTCCTTCATGTTCAACACCATATTCGTCAAAACGTTTTAAATAATACTCTAATGCATCATCATTAGGTACGCGAAATGATGGTTTTGTTATTGAATTTGTGCCTTTACGGCCTTTTGGAATACCAAGAAAATCAAAAAATGTCATATCCGTTCCTGCAGAACCAACATCGTCAGCAAAGAAAGTGTGATATGTTTGAATATCATCTTGGTTAACTGTCTTTTTAACGAGTCTCATACCTAGAATTTCAGTAAAAAATTTATAATTGCGTGCTGCATCATCTGTAATTGCAGTGACATGATGAATACCTAATAATTGATTGTTTGTCATAAATAATGCCTCCTCTATCTTATTTCGATTTCGAGATAATTTTAAATTGAAAGAAAAGTGCACATTTTTACACGTCGGCATTTTGTGCACTTAGCTTTTTGAATGTTTGTTGTAATGTCACTAATTCTTCATCTGATAACACTGAAAATGCGTGTTCTAATGTTATCGCATGTTGCGGGAATATGTCCGCCATAAACTGTTGACCTTTTTCAGTTAACGTTGCATTGTATATGCGCTTATCTCTTAAATCCTTCTCTCGTAATAGCCACCCTTTCTCCTCAAGCTGACTCACTACATACGAAATACTGCTGCTAGCAATCAGTACTCTATCCCTAATACGTTGAATGGGTTGAGGACCTTTGTTATAAAGTAACTCTAGTACAGCAAATTCTGTAATATTAAGTCCATAATTTTTCACATCTCGTTGGACAATTTTTTCCAAAGTATCTAAAGTTCGATTTAGACCGACAAAAGCTTTTAATGATTGTTGCGTGCGATCCACATCCTCACCACCCTTCAATTTATTTCGATTTCGAGATAAATTATACACGCTAATATTTTTATAGTCAATACTTTTGTTTTATGCGATATAACTTCGATGCTAAATTTGGTTGCTTCTCTAATTTTCTAAGTCATGCATTGCTTATTAATTTGTAGCAACTGAAAGATTTTAAAAATTAAGCTATTCATACGTATTCTCAATCATATCTTTGTTAATTCTTTTCGTTTTTATATTTATCCCAGTTGCCCCCATCCATAGATATTTCTTTTGTTTGTCTTTTTAATTTGCCATCT
>NZ_KV830929.1:147132-163454 GCF_001836955.1 Staphylococcus sp. HMSC063A07 | reverse complement strand
TTTGCCATCTCCACCTAATTCACTTGGAGACACACCATCTTTATAAAAATACATTGCTTTTAATCCGGGTAATTTTTTCATTGTGTCATTCGTTGGCATTTGTAAATCCCACGAATATTTATTAACGTTATCCACAGTTTTTTTATTATAGTACGCAATAAAATTAAACTCAGTTTGCTTTTTAATTTCAGGGTATTTTATTATTAAAGAATCAAACTGTTGATTAAATACGTCACCTTCCATTTTCATTAATGGCTTGAAATTTTGCTTAAACTCATCTAATCCTTCTATTCCAGGTGTTTTAACATTTAAGTACTGTTTGGTAACACCATTAAATTCTTGTTTTTTTTCAAGTTGCTCGTTCATGGCATAGTAACCATTTTTTTCAACCTCACTCTTGAATTTTAACCGTGCTTGTTCAATGTCATATTCATAGCGTTTATACATTATTGCTGCAACTGCGGCAGATGTTTCGTTTTCATGTCCGGGAGTAAACGTCGTAATAACTATCTTTCCATTGGATTCAGCAAAAATTAATCTTAGTTGAAATGGCACATCATATTTAACTGTACCAACTACTACTAAACCATCAGATTGATTTTTCTCTCCAAATCCATATGAATTTGTGTAAGCTTTAACTAAATTGATTTTACAGTCAAGACCAAATACTTCTTTCACATATTTTTTGTATTTTTTCTCGGCTTCTGCTTTATATTTTTTTAAAAAGATTTCATTTCGTTCTTTATGTTCACCAATATATTTGCCATCATAATCTTTGACGCTTACTGTTTTCGGTATATCTTTCGTTTGATCTTTGTCCATAGAAGCACAACCTCCTAAAATAAGTGATGCACATAATACTGTACTTATTAGTTTTCTCATATATTTAGCAATCCCCTATTCTGCGTGTATTGTTTGATATGTATATAAATGGTTTAATTTTCTTTTTTAATATATATTTATTTTATTAAAAAGGGTTGATGATAGCAATTGAAATTTTGTCATTATAGTTCCATCCGCTACTTAATTCAATAACATCTAAATATGTTACATATTTTTTCACTTTCAATAACTATGATGTCCATTCATTCGTACCTCAACTATTTCTTTGTCAATTCTTTTCTTTTTTAATTCTATCCCATTCCCCTCCAATCATGGATATATCTTTTGTTTGTCTTTTTAATTTGCCATCTCCACCTAATTCACTTGGAGATACACCATCTTTATAGAAGTACATCATCTTTGTTCCTGGTATTTTTTTCATCGTGTCATTCGTTGGTATTTGTAAATTCCATGAATATTTATTTACATCATCTTTTGCTTTCTTATTGTAAAAAGCAATAAATTCAGTTCTCATTTCATCCATCAATTGTGGATACTTTCGACTTAAGATATCTATACGTGTATAAAAAGATTTGTCTTTAACATTAAGTAAAGGTTTGAAATCTTTTTTGAAATCATTAAGTCCTATAGAAGTATTTGTTGAAAAATTTAAATAAGGTCTTGTGACGCCTCTAAATTCTTGTTGCTTCATTAGTTTGTTATTCATTGCATAATAACCCTGCTTTTCTACTTCTTCTTTGAATTTCATACGTGCATTTTCAATATCATTTTCATAGCGTTTAAACATAAGTGCACTGATGGCAGCTTTTAACTCATTAGATTGATCAGCAGTGATTGTACTATATCCTAAGTGACCTTTAGATTCTTCAAAGTTTAAATTAAAATTAAATGGAATGTCATAGTCTACTGTCCCCATTACAGTTAATCCCTCAAAAGGTTTCCCTCCGGTAGACGTAGTGTATGAATACACTTTAATAATTTTTACATCTTTATTAAAAACTTCTTTCACATATTTTTTGTATTTTTTCTCGGCTTCTGCTTTATATTTTTTTAAAAAGATTTCATTTCGTTCTTTATGTTCACCAATATATTTGCCATCATAATCTTTGACGCTTACTGTTTTCGGTATATCTTTCGTTTGTTCTTTGTCCATGGAAGCACAACCTCCTAAAATAAGCGAGGCACATAATACTATACTTGTTGTTCTTTTCATATATTGGTCATCTCCTCTATTATGTTAGTATTGTTTGAGTCGACCTATAAAACTAACGTAAGTTGATATTTGTATTTTATAAATATTTTATATAAAAAATTAAGACTGGCAATTGGAATTTTATGCATGAGATAAAAATTGGACAGCATATAAAGTAAAAACTAACTTTATATACTGCCCTTAATGATTCAATAATGATAGTACTAAATTACCATGTACTTGATATTATGATAATTTGGCGCAAATTTTATATATTCAAGTGATTTAAGCGTTGTTGAAGTGATGGATGTGTTGACATCAACTTTACCTTTGTATCCTCCATAATACCGAGCGCAATAAACTTTTCGAAAGCTTGGCGTTGTGCTGTCTTTGATGTAAATTGTGCAGCAAAGCGATCACATTTTAGCTCTTTAAGACGCGCATAATGGAAAAATAAGAAAAATCCAGAAATATAGAGTGATAACACAATAACTACAAATATTAACAACAATAAAACATTGTTAAAATGAATTGTACGACTAACTAATAATGCAATAATTGGTATAAGTGCGACAACAACTGAGCGCATTAATCTTAACTTTAAAATATCATGATCTTTAATATGACTATATTCATGTAGGATAAAAAACTTTAGTTCCTCTATTGACAATGCTTGTTCAATACGTCTATCTATTGCGATAACTTTACGATGTCCGCTTCCTGAAGCAAATAAATTAGGTTTAAATGGTAATTCTCCAATATATGTGGTTACTTGTTGTGTTTCCATCTCTGGTATATGTTGTTGCAACCACGTACGATCAACCTCTGTGCGGTTGCTTAAAAATAAATACATATACGGACTGATAAATGCATATCCAACTAATCCGAATGCAAAAATAAACAAATAGCGTATTTCCGTTTGTCCAAGAAGTGAAACTTGTATTACGTCAAATTTTATTAATATAACTAAGCTTAAAAATATAATTGCAATGAGCCTCATTTTAATCCTCTTTCTTAGGGAAGATAATATTTAATACAACCTTTTAAATTTACATATGTGATTTATTATATAGCGACAAAAGAATTTAAATGCTTATGTATGCATCCTGTTGATAATGATACACACATACTACTTATTCATAATACAATCATATCGATTACACTTGTCATTTTAAATGTTTTCTTAGCGCAATTCAATGTCCTAAAATGGTTGAGCCATGTTTAATTTATACCAAAAGTGATACATATATAATATAAAAAATATTAAGGAGTGATTACGATGGACAATACGATTAAACAAGGTCATAATCAGTTCTATATTGGAGAATCTAAAGACAACGCTCAAGCTGTTATTACGTTTAAACAAGTAGATAATAATGAAATTGATATTGACCATACCGGTGTACCTGACGAATTAGGAGGTCAAGGTATTGGAAAAGAACTAGTAGCAGCAGTTGTGAACTATGCTAGAGACAATCAATTGAAAATTATCGCATCTTGCCCATTTGCCAAACATGTATTAGAAACTAATGATGATTACCAAGATGTCTATCTTGGCTAATACAAATCATTGACTCAATAAAATATATTTCAAAATAGTGCATTAAGTGTCGTCTCAACTTAATGCACTATTTCGCTTTCATTGTAAATATTATAAAAATAATATGTCTTTATCGCTTGAAGCCCCATATTTTTCCTTTTTCTAACTACGTATTTCTTTATTGAAACAATACTAAGTTTCATTTACTTAAAAACCTGTATTATCAACCACTTGCCTAAAAATGTATAAACTTTGAAACTTCTATCTTGTACTTTTTATATCACAAGAGTATATTTAATATACTAGATATAAATTATAAATAAAATTATCACTATAGGAGGCAATACATGATGACTTCATTCCATACCATTGAAGCAACGCACGTAACAAATATCACATTAAATGTCGCTGATTTAGCTAAAATGACAACTTTTTACAGCACTATTCTTGGTTTTTCAATAAAAACACGCAGCGAAGAACGTACTATCTTAAATGTAGGCGCAAACGGTCATACTTTAACTTTAAATTATTTAGCTGAAGGACGACATCCTAGTTTCCGAGAAGCTGGTTTATTCCATATTGCTTTTTTATTACCTAGCCGCGCTGATTTAGCCAATTTCTTGTATCATGTTAGCCGGTTAAATATCGCTGTTGGTGGTGGAGATCATCTCGTAAGTGAAGCACTCTACTTTAATGACCCTGAAGGTAATGGCATCGAAGTATACCAAGACCGACCAAGTGACCAATGGCAATGGAATGATGATTTCGTAAAAATGGATACGTTAGAAGTGAATGCTGATGATTTAATTGCACAACGTACTAATTTAGGTTGGCAAGGCTGGCCTGCAAATGGGAAAATCGGGCACTTACATTTAAAAACACATGATATAAAAGAGGCATATGATTTCTATGTTTCACAACTTGGATTAGCACATATTTCTAAATTCCCACAAGCATTGTTTATGTCAACACAATATTATCATCATCATATCGCTGTGAATATGTGGCAATCAAACCAGAAAAGAATAAGTAATACGGAAAGTTATGGCTTAGTCCATTTTGATATTTATAAACCCAATGCTGAAGAAACGCACGTAACATCACCCGAAGGCTTCGATATTACAATTCATAGTGATACCAGCACGGTTGCAGGATAGTATAAAAAAACAGAACGCATAAAGCGCTCTGTTTTTATGATGTCGTATTACAATCATAATAAATTATATTAATATAAACCTTTCGTTTGATTGCTTGTATCGATAAAGATGTTTTTAACTTGTTGATAGTTTTTAATCGCATCTTTATAAACTTCACGACCAATACCGGATTTTTTATATCCACCAAATGGCGCACCGGCTGGAATTTGGTTATACGTATTAATCCAAATACGTCCTGTTCTCATTGCTTTAGCGACATTTAAAGCACGGTTGAGATTTGTCGTAAAGATACCACCAGCTAAACCGTATTCCG
The DNA here is from genome assembly GCF_001836955.1 of Staphylococcus sp. HMSC063A07. Taxonomy (NCBI): domain Bacteria; kingdom Bacillati; phylum Bacillota; class Bacilli; order Caryophanales; family Staphylococcaceae; genus Staphylococcus; species Staphylococcus sp. HMSC063A07. Next base: position 158,409 of record NZ_KV830929.1, on the reverse strand, counting down.
AGTCATTAGCGATTTGAATCGCTTCATTTTCATCTTCAAATTTTTCTACAACTAATACTGGTCCAAAAATTTCTTCTTGTGCCAATTTATGACTATTATCTTTTAACTCAATGATTGTAGGTTCAAAGAAATATCCTTTATCGCGACCATTATCAGTTAGACGATGGCCACCTGTTAAGATAGTTGCACTGCTATCTTCTTCTGCAATTTTAATATAGCTTTCAATTTTTTCTATTTGATCTGGCCCAGTTTGAGCACCCATTTTAATATCTTTATCGAAAGGATCGCCAACTTTGATATTTTCAAAAGCTTCTTTCAATTTAGGAATGACTTTATCATAAATTGAAGTCTGTACTAGTAAACGTGAGCCTGCACTACATACTTCACCTTGGTTAAATAAAATTCCAAGTTGTACACCTTCAACTACTTGATCTAAATTTGCGTCATCAAAGATAATGTTTGCACTTTTACCACCAAGTTCTAAAGTAGTAGGAACAATACGTTCAGCACCTGCTTTTGCTACGCCATAACCAACATCTGTTGAACCTGTAAATGATAATTTATCCACGCCTTCATGTTTAAAGATGGCATCGCCAGATTCAGAACCTTTACCAGTTACAACGTTAACTACACCTTTCGGTAATACGTCTTGGAACACTTTCGCAAGTTCTATGAGTGATAACGGTGTAGATGATGATGGTTGAATGACAACGGTATTACCTGCAGCTAATGCTGGCGCGAGTTTCCATGAAGATAATAGGAATGGGAAGTTCCATGCGACAACTGCTCCAACTACGCCGACGGGTTCATTTACAACTAAACTCATTGTATTGTCATCAATTTGATTAACACTACCTTCATCAGTTGTTAACACACTTGCAAAATATTTATACTGATTTGCTGTTTGAGGAATATCAATCGTAGACGTTTCACGGTACGGTTTACCGTTTTGTAACGACTCAACAGTCGCAAAATGTTCTTTTTTTTCAAGTATGCGACGACTAATTTCTAATAAATAGTCCGCTCGTTCTTCTTTAGAAATTTTACTCCAGCTGTCAAAAGCATCCTGAGCTGCTTTAACCGCTTTATCAACATCTGCTTGATTGGCTTTAGCTACTTGTGCTAATGTTTCTCCGTTAGCTGGATTAGTTACGTCTAATGTTTCTCCACTATCACTTGCTTGAAATTCTCCATTGATAAATAAATCATATTTTTCATCTATAAAATCTCTTATATTTACATTTGACATTGGTCATCATCCTTTACTTAGAATTTATAAAAGGCCATGTGCAATACGTTCGATGCGGTAAAGCCTGTAGAAAATAATGAAAGCGTTTTCTACGTATTTAGTATTTTACCTTTTCTGCGTAAAAAATAAAAACAACTTGCTTATAACGTATTACCAATTTAGCCGTACTTAAAACATGATGATATGCTAACTTTACATTAATACCTTATATTTTAATTATGCTTATAAATTTAAAAAGCTATTAAACTGCTAACTATACTATATTTTATTTCACTGTCTTATGGTAAAATGGTTATAATTATATAAAATATTTATATAGTGGCGTCCTTACATTTATTCCAACTAGAAAGTAGTAGCAAACATGTAAGGCATTATTAAATCATATTAAGGAGTGATCATGTGAAATTTTATCAACAACAGCGTTTTGGAATTCGTAAATTTGCAATAGGAATAGGATCAGTTGCCCTAGCAACAGTAGTATTTTTAGGAGCGAATCAAGATGCGTATGCTTCAGAAACTAGTCGTACAGCTACAGAACAAAATCAAAGTCAGGCTCAGCATCAGGCAAATACTCAAAATCAACACACATCTGGTAAACATACATCAGAAGTCGATATTACAAGTCCATATGGTAAAACAACAGACATTATAGAAAAAAATAATTCAAATCAAAATAGTAGTTCACACAGCAAAACTGAAATTATTTTAGGCTCTACAGATGGTGAATGGCTCATCAATGACATAACGATTATCAATAGTGAAACGCATCACACAAGTCAAAATAATCACTCTAGTCACAATATTAAAACCGAAAAACAATCTACATCTAAAAAAATTCAACATACTGGCAGTAGTGTTAAAACTGTAAGTCAACAAAGAACAAGCCAATCTCGTTTAACTAAACAAGCTGTTCAACATCAAAGTCAAAAACAAAACGTCGAGAAACATAGTAAAATAGTTAATCCATCGACAGCAGCAGTGAATGTGGAACAACCTTTTAATCCTTCACAACATAATGAATTAAATCACACTCATCAAACATTAATCAATCAAACTAAAAAGCCGACAGTTACTCACGCTACTTCATCAAATATGACTGTCACAGCACCGATTACTCATAAAGCATTACCAAATACAGGTAAAGAAGAAACGCCCGAACATAGTATGGCATTAGCTTCAATACTCGCAGTACTTGGCTCAGCACTCTTTATGCGCCGTCGAAAACACATATAATACAAAACAGTCTGGGGCATCATTTTGTTTTAGGCTATGATATATATATGTATTGGCAGTAGTTGACTAGATAGAAAATACGCTTATACTAAGCTTTTTTCAATCCTAGTCAACTTGCCGGAGCGGGACTACGAATTCATTATGAATGCTGTCCCGCTCCCTTACTTAATCATTTAAAATGCTATTACATCATTACTTATTTAACCCATTCAATGACATCTGTTGCTGGCTGACGTACTTTTCCTTTTGGCTCATCTTTTCTATAACCAAAGGCCACCATAACTGAAGGTGCAAAATGCACTGTATCAATAACGCCCTCATCTTGTAATATTTCCGTCACTTTATCCAAATCGAAACCTTCCATTGGACATGAATCAATTCCGAGTAATGCTGCTGAAGTCATCATGTTTGCTAAGGCTATATATGTTTGTTTGCTAGCCCAATCCAACAAAGTACGTTCGCTATCATTTATATGAAAATTTGTTTGGAAATCATTGAACTTTTGTTCAACTGCTGGGATGGTATGTGTATCATATTTCTTAATGTCTCTGAGGATATGTTGAACATAGTCCGACTGTGCCGTAACATTTTTACGAGCCAAAATAACAACGAAACGACTAGCTGTATCAAGTTGTTTTTGTGCACCCCAACTATAAGGTTTAAGTTTATCCTTTAGTTCTTGACTCTCAATGACAACAAATCGCCATGGTTCTAATCCAAGAGAACTCGGTGACAGCCGTCCTGACTCTAAAATCGTTTGCATATCTTTATCGCTAACTTGTTTTGATGAATCAAATATTTTCGTCGCATGGCGAAAATTTAATGCATTAATAATTGTTTCATTCATTTGTGACATGATAAAGCCTCCTGAAATAGTAGTGTGACTTAAATTATAAAATATATAATCAGTACAAAAAAGTATTGTGATTATCCAATTATTTAAAACCCACATACCACTATGGCAAAATACAAAGCAAGAATTATAAAATATGTGTAAATATTTTCATATTGTTGCTTTGGTACAATTTTATAACAAAAAATGTGATGCAAACTATTGATTTGTGAAATAATTCACAATATAATAATATTGTAGGTAAGAGACTTGTAGACACTATAACACAAGCCAATATTATTACAGCTTACTTATATATCGTATAACGTCTTATATTTATATAACTATATCATCTAGGAACAGGAGAGATTATTTCAATGACAAAAATTATGTTTTTCGGTACGCGTGATTATGAGAAAAAAGATGCTTTAAATTGGGGTAAAGCACACAATGTTGAAGTCGTTACTTCAGAAGAAATCTTAAGTGCTGATACTGTAGATCAATTAGAAGGATTTGACGGTGTTACAACAATGCAATTTGGGAAACTAGAAGATTCTGTTTATCCTAAATTAGAAGGATATGGAATTAAACAAATTGCACAACGTACTGCTGGTTTTGATATGTATGACTTAGATTTAGCTAAAAAACACGGCATTGTTATTTCAAATGTACCAAGTTATTCACCTGAAACAATCGCTGAATATTCTGTATCTATAGCTTTACAATTAGTACGTAAATTCCCATTAATTGAAAAACGCGTTCAAGCACACAACTTCAAATGGGCAGCACCTATTATGTCAACACCGGTTAAAAATATGACAGTTGCAATTATTGGTACAGGACGTATCGGTGCAGCAACAGGTAAAATTTATGCTGGCTTCGGTGCTAAAGTAGTAGGCTTTGATGCATATCCAAATCACTCTTTAGATTTCTTAGAATATAAAGACTCTGTGGAAGAAGCAATTAAAGATGCAGATATCATTTCATTACATGTACCTGCAAACAAAGAAAGCTTCCATTTATTCGATAAATCAATGTTTAGCAAAGTGAAAAAAGGCGCTATTTTAGTAAATGCCGCTCGTGGTGCTGTTATCGACACACCAGCTTTACTTGATGCAGTCAATGATGGTACTTTATCAGGTGCAGCAATTGACACTTATGAAAATGAAGCAGATTACTTCACTTATGACTGGACAGGTAAAGATGTTGACGATCCAACATTATTAGAATTAATTCGTCACGAAAATATTTTAGTAACACCACACATTGCTTTCTTCTCTGATGAGGCAGTAAGAAACCTTGTTGAAGGTGGATTAAATGCTGCGTTATCAGTCATTGAAACTGGTAAATGTGACACTCAATTAAACTAATATAGATTAAATTTAATATATACAAAGCGCTAAACAAGCGATATGACTTGTTTAGCGCTTTTTTGTAAAAAGAAAACCATACGCTATGCGTATGGTTCAGAAAAGGTTCTACCATTGTCACAAAAAATGCATCTCTTCGTACTAGAATTAATATTGGTCAGCCAACCAAAATAATCAACACGAGGAGATGCTATTTAATGTCATCCGACACAAACAGTTTAGCACATACAAAATGGAATTGTAAGTATCATATCGTCTTTGCTCCTAAATACAGAAGACAAGTGATATATGGAAAAATAAAAAAAGATATTGGAATGATTTTGCGTCAATTGTGCGAAAGAAAAGGCGTAGAGATAATTGAAGCAGAGGCATGTAAAGATCATATTCACATGATAGTTAGTATACCGCCAAAAATAGGTGTATCATCATTTGTTGGCTATTTAAAAGGAAAAAGTAGTTTAATGATATTTGATAGACATGCCAACTTGAAATATAGATATGGAAATAGAAAGTTTTGGTGCAAAGGATATTATGTAGATACTGTAGGTAGAAACAAAAAAGTAATTGAAAATTATATACGAAACCAATTACAAGAGGATATCGTTGCAGATCAAATCACAATGGAAGAATACCTAGATCCGTTTACAGGAGAAGAAATTAAAAAAAGAAAGAAAAAATAGTAACCCTTTAGGGTTGCTGGAATAGTAGTGCAGTTGGCTGACTTATCAGTGCCCTTTTAGGACTGGCCAGTATGAAAGGCTTATAGCCGCAGAACAAACCACCCGTTCACACGGGTGGTTTTGATTAAGATAAGACCACATCATCTATAACCTGTAATACGCCTTGTTCATCATTGCTTGGCGCAACTGCATGCGCTATATCAAATAATTCAGAATCATTACTATTAGCCATCACATAACTATAATGGGCCAATGCCAGCATATCTTTATCATTATTAGCATCTCCAAAAGCCATGAGTTCACTAGGTTTGATATGCCACTTTGTTAACAAACCTTTAAGCGCTTCCCCTTTTGTCATACTAGGCATAATTACGTCAATACTATCATGCCCACTCGATACTAAACTTGCAATATACTTAAAGCGTATAGCCATATCTTCATCAAGCGTAGGATGCGTTGTCCGATTGATATTAAAAGCAATTTTTACATAATCATCGTCTGGTAATACGTTAAACGAATCAATTTCCTCCAATTGGTGATAATAAAAGTGCGCATTCTCTTTAAAAGGTTGTGACGTATCCTTTAAAATATAAGCACTTTTTAAGCCACATATAATAAACTCTCGAAGTCCTTGTTCTAACATTAAATATTGCACCAAAGATTGGTAGTCTTGTATATCAAAACTCTTATAATCATATAAGCTGTTGCCTTGATAAATCACAGCACCATTTTCTGCAATAAAATACATCTCTTTATCACCAAAAATAGATCTAAGCTTTGCATATTGATTTCCACTTGCTGCTATAAACTTAATATTTTTATCTTGAAGTTTCTGAAATTGTTGATTAAATCTTACTTCATCATAATGTTTTTGACTGTCTAAAAATGTCCCATCCATATCCACAGCAATCGCTTTAATCATAAATGAATGATGCCTCCTATACCTTTCACAATTTTTCACTACTAATTATATAGTGTCTATACGTCATCATGAAGTAACGACTATCATTATGAAACTATGTTCAGATTATGAAATCACTTTCATAAGTGAAAAAAAATAAAAGCTCCCCCTCTATAAAGAGAGGAAGAGCTTTTTTAAATGGTTATATGATACTTACTTATTTAACGTTTTTGCGACGAAAAGCACTAAGAAGTAAGATACTACCAACAAGAGTCATTAAATATGCTAATGATAATGATGTTGTTTCACCAGTTTCAGGTAGAGCATAGCGTTTTGTAACAACATCTCTATATTGAGCCATTGCTTCAGTCATTGTATAGCCATAACCATGATATGATACATGACGGTTATATGCTTGATGTTGTACTGCTTGATGAGCGTAGTTAGCATGTGCTTGTCCGTGATCATATTGACTATGAGTATAGTTTTCATAATGACTGTAATGTTGATGTCCAGCGTTACCTTGATGTCCTACAAAGTTATTAACACCATGATGTGAATGTTGTCCATTAAAGTCATGTTGTCCTTTGTAATGGTTGTGGTAGTTATTATAACCTCCATTAAAGTCTTGATGTTGATGGTTATATGATTGATGGTTTGTGTGTTGATGTGTTTTTGTGATTTCAATTGGTTTTCTTGGAATTACAATACTTGGATGATTATTGAAATCAATATGCACATTACCTGCTTGATCAATATAATAATATTTGATTGTTGCACGTGTGCCTTGGATACATGGAACACAAACTTCTCGACCATCAGCTAAGATAATCACAGTATTTTTATCTTGGTCAATGTAATAATGTTTAACTGCAGAAGGTGTTGGTTTAACATCTTGTTTTTGAATTTGTTTTGATGCTTCAATAACTACTTTTCTACCATCACTAAAGATAATAATTGTATTGCCTGATTGATCTTTTTGAATATCTTTTACTGTAACTGAATGTCCGTTTTGACCTCCAGGAATAGTAATTGTGTGTCCATCACTAAATTCAATGATAGTGTTTCCATCTTTAGTTAATTTTTGACTTACAATATGAATAGACTGACCATCTTTACCGTTATAGCCATTTTGGCCGTTATAACCATTTTGACCATTGTAGCCATTATTACCATTGTAACCATTTTGACCATTATTTCCGTCACGTCCGTCGCGGCCATCTCGACCATCTCGTCCATCACGGCCTTTTTCTATTGTAATTGTATTACCATCACTAAAGACTACAACCGTATTGCCTGATTGATCTTGATGGCTTTCTTTTACTGTAACTGAATGTCCATCTTGACCTCTAGGTATAGTGATTGAGTTTCCATCACTAAATTCGACAATTGTATTGCCTTCTTTAGTTACTCTTTGACTCACAATTGTAATTGATTTGCCATCTTGACCGTCACGTCCATCGCGACCTTTTTCTATTGTAATTGTATTACCATCACTAAAGACTACAACCGTATTGCCTGATTGGTCTTTATGACTTTCTTTTACAGTGACTGAATGTCCATCTTGGCCTCTTGGCACAGTAATTGTATGTCCATCACTAAATTCAACAATTGTATTGCCTTCTTTAGTTACTCTTTGACTCACAATTGTAATTGATTGACCATCCTGACCTTTTTCACCACGATCACCTTTATCACCTTTTGGTATTGTGATTGAATGTCCATCTGTGAATTTAACAATTGTTCCACCTTGAGCATCTTTTGTTATTTCTTGAATGCTAACTGAGTGTCCATCTTGACCTTTAGGAACTGTAATTGTTTTGCCATCACTGAAGTGGATAACTGTGTTACCAGCGCCATCTGTTGTTGTGTTCGTTACGGTAATTGATACGCCATCATGACCATCTCGTCCATTTTGTCCATCGCGACCTTTTGGTACGGTTACTGTTTTACCGTCGCTGAAGTGGATAACTGTATTGCCAGCACTATCTGTTGTTGTGTTCGTTACGGTAATTGATGTGCCGTCTTGACCTTTATCACCTTTCTCACCTTTTGGAATAGTGATTGAGTGGTTATCAGTAAATGTTACAACTGTTTCACCTTGAGCATTTTTAGTGATTTCTTGAATACCTATTGAATGTCCGTCTTGGCCTTTTGGTACAGTGATTGAATGACCATCACTAAAGTGAACTACTGTATTACCAGCTTGATCTGTTTCAGTTCTTGTGATTGTGATTGATGTGCCGTCTTGGCCTTTATCACCTTTCGCGCCTTTCGGTACGGTTACTGTTTTACCGTCACTAAAGTGGATAACTGTATTGCCGTCTTTATCTAATTCGGTATTTGTTACCGTTATTGATGTGCCATTTTGACCGTCTTGGCCTTTTGGTACAGTGATTGAATGACCATCGCTAAAGTGAACTACTGTATTACCAGCTTGGTCTGTTTCAGTTCTTGTTATTGTGACTGATGTACCGTCTTGGCCTTTATCACCTTTCGCGCCTTTCGGTACGGTTACTGTTTTACCGTCACTAAAGTGGATAACTGTATTACCGTCTCCATCTGTTGTTGTATTAGTTACTGTTACTGACGTTCCATCATGTCCATTTTCACCATGATCACCTTTATCACCTTTTGGCACAATAATTGAAGTGTTATCTGAGAAGACAACTTTACGGTCACCATTTGGTTCAATTGTATTACTAATAATAGTTATAGATTTGCCATCTTGGCCTTTGTCACCTTTTGGTATTGTAATTGATTTTCCATCTGTAAATGTTACAACTGTTTCTCCAGTAGGTTGTTTTGTAATGTTTTGAATACCAACTGATGTACCGTCTTGACCTTTAGGAATTGTAACAGTTTTACCATCACTAAAGTGAATTACTGTATTACCCGCACTATCTGTTGTTGTACTTGTGATACTAATTGATGTACCATTTTGACCATCGTGACCATTTTCGCCTCGGTCACCTTTTTCGCCTTTTGGTATTGTTACTGTTTTACCATTTGTAAATGTGATTACTGTATCACCTTGTGGGTTTTTAGTAACACTTTGAATATCGATGGCATGTCCGTCTTGACCTTTAGGAATTGTAACAGTTTTACCATCGCTGAAGTGAATCACTGTATTACCTGCACTATCTGTTGTCGTACTTGTAATACTAATTGATGTGCCATTTTGGCCATCGTGACCATTTTCACCTCGATCACCTTTCGCGCCTTTCGGTATTGTTACTGTTTTGCCATCACTAAAGTGAACAACTGCGTTTCCGTCTTTATCTAATTCAGTATTAGTTACTGTAATTGATGTACCATTTTGACCGTCTTGACCTTTTGGTACAGTAACATTACGACCATCACTAAAGTGGATAACTGTGTTGCCAGCGCCATCTGTTGTTGTACTTGTAATCGTAATAGATTGACCGTCTTGACCTTTTTGACCATTTTCGCCTCGATCACCTTTTGGTATTGTAATTGATTTTCCGTCTGTAAAGGTTACAACTTTATCACCAGTAGTTGACGTTGTAATTGTTTTAATACCAATTGATGTGCCGTCTTGGCCTTTTGGTACAGTTAATGTTTTGCCATCACTAAAGTGAACGACTTTATTTCCATCATTATCTGTATCAATTGTAGTAATACTAATTGATGTGCCATTTTCACCTTTGTCGCCTTTTGTACCTTTTGGTATCACAACTGTTGTGTTATCTGAGAATACAAGTTTGCGATCGCCATTTGGTTCTTCTGTATTACTTGTGATTGTAATTGAATGACCATCGGCACCTTTAACACCTGCGTCACCTTTTTCTCCTTTAGGTATCGTAATAGATTTTCCGTCTGAGAATGTTACAACAGTTTCACCATTTGGTTGTTTAGTGACATTTTGTATTGTCACTGATGTTCCGTTTTGACCTTTTGGTACAGTTACATTTTTACCATCACTAAAGTGGATGACTGTATTGCCCGCACCATCTGTTGTAGTACTTGTAATTGTAATTGATACACCATCGCGTCCGTTTTGACCATCATGTCCATTTTCGCCTCGGTCGCCTTTTTCACCTTTTGGTATTGTTAATACTTGACCATCCGTGAAGGTTACAACTTTTTCACCAGTAGTTGATGTAGTAATTGATTTAATACCAATTGATGTGCCGTCTTGGCCTTTTGGCACGGTTACATTTTTACCATCACTGAAGTGGATAACTGTGTTACCTGCAGCATCTGTTTCTGTGCGGGTAATTGTGATTGATGCACCATTTTGGCCATTGTCGCCTTTATCACCTTTCGCACCTTTTGGTATCACAACTGTTGTGTTATCTGAGAATACAAGTTTGCGATCGCCATTTGGTTCTTCTGTATTACTTGTGATTGTAATTGAATGACCATCGGCACCTTTAACACCTGCGTCACCTTTGTCGCCTTTTGGTATTGTAATAGTTTTGCCATCTGAGAAGGTTACAACAGTGTCGCCATTTGGTTGTTTAGTGACATTTTGTATTGTCACTGATGTTCCGTTTTGACCTTTTGGTACAGTTACATTTTTACCATCACTAAAGTGGATGACTGTGTTGCCAGCGCCATCTGTTTCTGTGCGAGTAATTGTAATTGATGTACCATCATGTCCGTTATCTCCACGGTCACCTTTGTCGCCTTTTGGTATCACAACTGTTGTGTTATCTGAGAATGTTAATTTGCGATCGCCATTTGCTTCTTGTGTATTACCTGTAATTGTAATTGAATGACCATCGGCACCTTTAACACCAGCATCACCTTTGTCTCCTTTTGGTATCGTAATCGATTTGCCATCTGAGAAGGTTACAACAGTGTCACCATTTGGTTGTTTAGCTATATTTTGAATTGTCACTGATGTGCCATTTTGACCTTTTGGTACAGTTACATTTTTACCATCACTGAAGTGGATGATTGTGTTACCAGTTGCATCCGTTTCTGTACGAGTAATTGTAATTGAATGACCATCTTGACCATTGTCGCCTCGGTCACCTTTTTCG
>NZ_KV830929.1:96209-147032 GCF_001836955.1 Staphylococcus sp. HMSC063A07 | reverse complement strand
TCGGTCACCTTTTTCGCCTTTTGGTATTGTAAGCACTTGGTTATCTGTAAAGGTTACAACTTTATCACCATTAGCTGATGTTGTAATTGATTTAATACCAATTGATGTGCCGTCTTGACCTTTTGGTACAGTTAATGTTTTACCATCACTAAAATGAACAACTTTGTTTCCTGTTGTATCAGTGTCAATAGACGTAATGCTAATTGATGTGCCATTTTCACCTTTATCACCTTTAACACCTTTTGGTATCACGACTGTTGTATTATCTGAGAATACAAGTTTACGATCTCCGTTTGGTTCTTCTGTATTACTTGTGATTGTGATTGAACGACCATCAGCACCTTTTGCACCTACGTCACCTTTATCGCCTTTAGCGCCTTTTGGTATCGTCATTGTTTTACCGTCTGTAAAGGTTACAACTGTATCTCCATTTGCTTGTGGTGTAATTGTACGGATACCTATTGACGTACCATTTTGACCTTTTGGTATTGTAACTGATTTGCCGTCACTAAAATGAACTACTGTATTTCCAGCTGTATCTGTTCCTGTAGATGTGATACTGATAGATGTTCCGTTTTGACCATTTTCTCCACGATCACCTTTGTCTCCTTTTGGTATCACAACTGTTGTGTTATCTGAGAAGACAAGTTTACGATTTCCATTTGGTTCTACTGTATTACTAGTGATTGTGATTGAATGACCATCGGCACCTTTTGCACCTACATCACCTTTATCACCTTTCGCACCTTTTGGAATGATGACAGTTGTATTATCTGAGAACACAAGCTTACGGTCACCGTTTGGTTCTTCTGTATTACTTGTGATTGTGATTGAGCGACCATCTGCACCTCGTGCACCTACGTCACCTTTATCACCCTTCGCACCTTTTGGTATCGTCATTGTTTTACCGTCTGTGAAGGTTACAACTGTATCTCCATTTGTTGCTGTGGTAATTGTTTTTACGCCAACTGATTGACCATCTTGACCTTTAGGTACTGTCATTGTTTTGCCATCTGTGAAGTGAACGACTTTATTGCCAACTGTATCAGTGTCAATTGTTGTAATTCCAATTGATGTACCATTATCACCTTTGTCGCCTTTATCCCCTTTTGCACCTTTTGGAATGATGACAGTAGTGTTATCTGAGAACACAAGTTTACGATCTCCATTTGGTTGTTCTGTATTACTTGTGATTGTGATTGAGCGACCATCTGCACCTCGTGCACCTACGTCACCTTTATCACCCTTCGCACCTTTTGGTATCGTCATTGTTTTACCATCTGTGAAGGTTACGACTATGTCACCATTTGCTTGTGGTGTAATTGTACGGATGCCTATTGATGTACCATTTTGACCTTTTGGTACTGTCATTGTTTTACCATCTGTAAAGTGAACAATATTATTACCTGCAGCATCTGTTTGAATATTTGTAATGCCTATTGATGTACCATCACGACCGTTATCACCTTTGTCGCCTTTAGCGCCTTTTGGTATCGTCATTGTTTTACCGTCTGTAAAGGTTACAACTGTGTCACCGTTTGTTTGTGGTGTAATTGTACGGATACCTATTGATGTACCATCTTGACCTTTAGGTATTGTCATTGTTTTGCCGTCTGTAAAGCGAACGACTTTATTTCCAGCTGAATCCGTGTCAATTGTTGTAATTCCAATTGATGTGCCATTTTCGCCTTTATCACCTTTTGGACCAGTCTCACCACGTTCGCCTCGGTCACCTTTTGGTCCTTTGATATTACCTTCATTAGTCCAGTTTCCACCTGATTTAACAAAGACATCACCTGTTACTGTATTGATGTATTTATCGCCATCTTTACCTTGACTTGATTGTGGATTAACTTTGCCATTCAGAATATCTTTTCCATCTCTACCGTTTTGACCATTATCGCCTTTGTCACCTTTTGCACCAGTCTCACCACGTTCACCTCGGTCACCTTTTGGCCCTTTGATGTTGCCTTCGTTAGTCCAGTTGTCACCTGATTTAACAAAGACATCACCTGTTACTGTATTGATGTATTTATCGCCATCTTTACCTTGACTAGGTTGTGGATTAACTTTGCCATTCAGAACATCTTTTCCATCTCTACCGTTTAAACCATTATCGCCTTTGTCACCTTTTGGTCCTTTGATATTGCCTTCGTTGGTCCAGTTGTCACCTGATTTAACAAAGACATCACCTGTTACTGTATTGATGTATTTATCGCCATCTTTACCTTGACTTGATTGTGGATCAACTTTGCCGTTCAGAACGTCTTTTCCATCTCTACCGTTTTGACTATTCTCACCTTTGTCACCTTTTGGTCCTTTGATATTTCCACTTGGAACCCATTTTCCGTTTTCTTTTTTATAAGTGTCGCCAGTGTTAGTGTCGATATACGTATCGCCATTTAGACCATCACTATCTGTAGGAGGTGTTATTCCACTTATTAATTCAGTACCTTGTCGTCCATTTCGACCATTTTGACCGTTTTTACCATCAGCAATGAAGCCAGATGAAATTTCTTCATCACCTTCATCAAAAATACCGTTGTTGTTATTGTCATAATAGAATTTGACTTCATGACCTTTATCAGGATTCGCGGTAGCTGTGGCAGTTCTAAATGTTGACACACCACGTAAAATTTTCTTAATATCTACCGTTGGGGTACGACCATCTTTGATAACAGCTGTGTCAACTACGATGTCTTTACTTGCATCAAAGGCTTGATCGCCATCTTGATCGTAATAGAAGGTCAATGTTGTTTCATGTTTTTGATTATCACGGCTACTTGATACTCGGATAGATTTTCCATCTACACCGTTAATGCCTTGCAGACCTCTCTCACCACGTTCACCATCAGCTACGAAAGTTTTAATTGGTGTACCACCATTTGCAGGGGTAATCGTGATTTCCACACCATCTTTTCCATCATGTTGCGTACGTGTAGCTGTCACGGTTGGACTCGCACCATCAGCACCTTTGTCGCCTTTATCACCTTTGTCACCTTTGTCACCTTTTGGAATTACCATGGTTCTATTATCAGTAAATGTTACTAATTTATCGCCATTTGCTTGTGGCGTAATAGACTTGATTCCAATTGATGTACCATCTTGACCTTTTGGTACTGTCATTGTTTTGCCATCTGTAAAATGAACGACTTTATTACCTGCTGCGTCTGTATCAATTTGGGTAATACCTATTGATGTACCATTGTCGCCTTTATCACCTTTGTCGCCTTTTGGAATTACTACGGTAGTGTGGTCTGAGAAAACAATTTTACGATCACCATTTGGTTCTACCGTATTGCTTGTAATTGTAATTGAATGACCATCGGCACCTTTTGGACCAGCTTCACCACGATCACCTTTGGCACCTTTTGGTATTGTCATTGTTTTACCATCTGTAAACGTTACAACTGTATCGCCATTTGCTTGTGGCGTAATTGTACGTATTCCTACTGAAGTACCATTACGTCCAGGCGTACCTGCTGGAATGATAATAGATGAATTATCACTAAATTGAACTGTTGTATTTCCTTGTGAATCTTTAGATATGTGTTTGACAGTAATAGATTTACCTGCTGGACCTTGGTCACCTTTATCACCTTTTGGTCCTTTAGGAATTTTAAGAGTTGTGTTATCACTAAATCTTACAATTGTATTACCATCTGCATCCACAGTTGTACTAGTAATTGTTATTGATCTACCTGCTGGACCTTGAGCACCTGTATCACCTTTGTCTCCTTTTGGTCCTTTAGGAAGACGGATTGTTCGTCCGTCACTAAATTGAACGACTCTTTCTCCAGTACTTGGATCTAAATATTCATTTGTAATAGTAATAGAACGACCATCATTACCAGGTAAACCATCTGGTACAAAGAATCGACTTACTTGTTGACCAGTTGTCGCATTCGTAATTGTTACCCAACTACCTGGTTTATTTTGATCTTGTCCACGTTGAACTGATGTAGTAAGGTTAGGTGTTCTACCATCTCGAGGAATAATAATTTTTCCAGGTTTACTTGTTTTACCTTCAACAGTTGCTACGGCTGAAATGTGGTCTCCTTCTTGCAATGTATAATTTGGCAATTGGAAATTAAATCGACCTGAATTATCAGATGTCGTTTGATAGTTTCTTCCTCCTACTGTTATTGTTACGGCAGCATTAGGGCTTGTTTCACCGCTAACAATATTTGTACCAGAAAGTTGTGGTTCAAGAATTGGAGGTAGTGGTCCACTGATATTAGAATCATTTACAGCCCCAATACCAATTTTAATAATTTTATTAACTGGTGGTATATTGTATGTTTCTTTAACAAATCGACCAATTGTTTGGTTATTAAATTTAACAATTGAATAAAGTGTACCGCGTTTACCTACTTGACCTTCTCTTTGAACTTCTTGTTGACCTACAGGTAAGTCTTTAGAAACCACGTATTCTATTTGGAAAGGAATATTTTCAACTTCTGACGTATCATCAGTAGTGATAATATGACGATCTGGATTATTATCTCCCTGGATGTTCATTTCGTCATAGAAGTAGTTATCATTTGAATTTGGGTTCATTACACCTTGACCAACAAGAGTAACGTTGTTGTCGAACATTAGAACCTTACCATTAAAGCTTAAATCACCATTCCAATCACGTACTGGAACACTAAAATGATATTCTACACGTCCACCACGTTGAACAAAATATCTCGTAATTGTTGGTCGGCTACTCAAACCATAACCAGCTGGATAACTAGGGTGTGGACTTTTAATCATATCTAAATTATTTGAGATTGTATTACCACCATATATATTAAAACGACCGTTAATACGTTCTGGCACATTATATCCTGAGCCAAAGTTAAAGCCACCTAAATCAGCGTCATGCCCAGATGCAGAAGCTGATGGATTAACTTTCCAAGTTACAGTAAAGTCCATTTTATTTGTTCTTTTATTAGGTTGAACATGTACTGTATAGTTTGCAGGAGATTGGCCTTGAGAAGTATATCCTTGACCGTTAACTGTTAAGCCTTTATTTGGATCTATATAAATACTACGCTTTAACTCTGCTACCGATCCAATTTCTGTGTTATTAACATTTACACCATCACCAGGTATAGTAGCATATGTTGTGTATAATGATGTTTGTTCTTTAGCATATTGAATACCAGCATACATTATCGCTTGAAATGCTTTTTTAGCATCTGTCTTATTAAAGTCTATATTTAAGCGATTAACAATTGCTCTAACGTCTGTTTCACTGTATGATTCAGCTAATAAATCATGCACTAATTGACTTCTATTTGTTGATTTATTGTATTTATCAATAAATTCTGCTGGTGGCTCTGCATTTTCAGCAGCACTAGCATCTGAGTCAAGACTACTAGCAAGTGGTACTGAAGTTGCAGCACGCGCACGTGTCGTATCATACACTGGAGTAGTGATATTAGAGTTTGTATCTACACTATCATCAGTTTTATTTTCATCTGTTTCTTTTGAAGTCGCTTTATCATCTGAATCTTCTGATGCTTTTTTGCTATCAGAAGCTGCTTTTTCTTCTGTTTTTGCTTGTGTTTGTGCAGTTTCTTTTTTAGATTCTGTTTGCGTAGCTGTTTGATTTTGCTCTTTCTGTGGTGCTACGTGCTTAGAATCTGTTTGATTATTGTTAGAGTTAACCTCTGTAGTAGGTGTTGCTTTATCTTGCTCAGGTGCAGTTTGAACGTTTTGAGCATTAGAAGCTGCAGTTTGTTGACTGCTATCTGCCTCTTGAGAAGTCGATGCTGACTGTTCAGTTGCTACCTTATCTGATACCTTTGCTGAACTATTGCTTTGGGCGTGTGCTTCATTACTCAAACCAAAAATCAATGTTGTCCCAACAAGAATAGAAGCAGTACCAATTGTAAATTTTCTAATCGAATAATTGTTATGTCGATTAAGAAATTGAGCTGGTTTTTTGTTTGATTTCACTTTTTGTCACGTCCTCGTTGTATAATCTTGATGTATTTATCTACACTAAGAATATCAGATAATTCAGCGTATAACAATACTATTATTTTTTTATATCATTTTTTGTACTTTGAATTTTGCTTAAAATCATATTGTGAGAGAAAATAAAAAAACACTTCAATCTATTAGTTAATAACTAACGGATCAAAGTGTTCTACAATTATTTAATCTGTTCTGCTATAAATATTTTACGCTTTTCCCAAACACCCGTCTTTTCATTATAATCATCACAAGTAATTAAAGTTAGGCGGTTTTTATCCCCTCTATGCTCATCTAGCACATCGATTTCGTCTGGATTCACATCTCGTATAGTTGTCATTTTATACTCTCTTGTTTCATTTCCCACTTTAAAATAAACCTTGCTACCTTTTTTAGCTGCTTTTAAATTTGTAAATTGATAATGTGGGCGGCCAATATATGTATGACCTGCAATTGCAATATTTTGATCATCTAAGGATTCCTGTTCTTCGGCAAAGCTAACTCCACGGTTTAATTGTTCAGGTGTTGCTGGTCCAGGGTAAACAGGTTCATTAATATCAGCATCTGGAATACGGAGATAACCAGCCATTTCTGCCTTGTCTTTAGGGATGGTTGGCTTATCATTTTTATTTGCTTTACTGACTGTTTTATCATAGTTTTCTATTTTATCGCTATTATCTTTGTCATGTAAATAACTATCAATATGAGGTTTGGCAAATAGGTAAATGGCAACTAATATAAGTATAACTCCAATAATGGTCATCAATTGGTTTGTCCATTTTCTCATGCAGTATTTCTCCTTTAAACCGTAAAATTGTTTGATAATAGTATAGCATTGATTGCTTTTTTTACCTACGACAAGTTTGTCATATTTTATTACATAAATTTGAAATCAATAGTTGAACACTATACAATAAAAAATAAAAAGGTGAGACATATGATTAGACACGCAGAACGTCAAGATTTACCGGCCATTCTATCTATTTATAATGATGCTATTATCAATACGACAGCTGTTTATAGCTATGAGTCACAAACAATAGAGGAACGTGAAGAGTGGTTTGAGAGAAAAGTTATAGCCGGAGAGCCTATTCTCGTATTTGAACAACATCAACAAGTCGTTGGGTTCGCTACTTATGGTTCATTCCGAGATTGGCCTGCTTATCTCTATTCAATAGAACATTCAATTTATGTAGATTCAGCCTATCGCGGCCATGGTATTGCTTCACAATTACTTAGTCAACTAATGCAAATTGCTAAAGATGAAGGCTATCGTACAATGGTTGCAGGTATCGATGCTTCAAATGAAGTAAGCATTCATCTACACGAAAAAATTGGTTTTATTCATGCAGGTACAATTAATAATGTTGGTTACAAATTCAATCGTTGGTTGGATTTAGCATTTTATCAAATTGATTTATTAATTAAATAATTCAAATATTAACATTTAAGTCTAATAAATTTTGTCATCACTTTGATATTAATTTATAACCGTACATAGACTCGTTACTATAGCAATAAAAGCGCTCAAGTTTCATTTCCCGAGCGCTTTTATTATTCAACTATGTCATTTTTTTAGCTTTCTTAATAAATTGGAAATAGTAAAAGAAAAATACGATTATCATACTAAGCGACATGCATTGCAATAGAAGATTCTCCCATGTACCCTCCGTTGTCAAATAGTAGGTCATCGTTGTGTTAATCGTAAAGGCTAAAAAAATCCCAAATAACCTTCGCATAACATCAACCCCTTTTGGATATTTTATAATCAAAGTTGTAAATTTGCAATATAAGATTTTAAATTTTCGGAAAATTGACTCCACTTCTATGTAATCAATTGTGGTAAATATCCATGAAAAAGGGAGCAGGACAGAATTCATTATGAATTCGTAGTCCCACTCCCTAAAATGTTATAATCTAGGTTTTCGTAGAATTTAATTATTGACTTTTTTTTCAGCGTCTCCGAAGATTTTACGTTTAATCGCTTCTCCTGTTGATGTTCCAGCTAAGCCACCAAGTCCAGTTTCTCTTAGAGATGCTGGTAAGTTTCTACCAACTTTATCCATAGCTTCAATAACTTCATCAACAGGAATTCTACTTTCAACACCTGCTAATGCTAAATCTGCTGAAATTAATGCGTTACCAGATCCTATGGCATTTCTCATTACACATGGAATTTCAACTAAGCCTGCAACTGGGTCACAAACTAATCCTAATAAGTTACTAATTGCTAATGCCATAGCATGTCCAGATGCTTCTGGTTTACCTCCAAAAATGGCTACAGCTGCCGCAGCTGCCATTGCTGATGCTGATCCTACTTCGGCTTGGCAACCACCCGTAGCACCTGCAACACTGGCGTTATTTGCAACAACACGGCCAAACAGTGCTGAAGTAAACAAGAAATCAATCATTTGATCTTCAGTTAAATCGTGTGTTTTTTCTAATTTAAAAAGTACGCCCGGAATCGTTCCGGAGGAGCCAGCTGTTGGAGTTGCACAGATGATACCCATTGCTGCGTTCACTTCATTTGTCGCAACAGCTCCTTTAACCGCTTCAATCATCTCATGCCCAGATAAAGCGTGTTGTGATTCATTGTATTTATTTAATTTGATTGCATCTTGACCTGTGTAACCTGTAACACTTTTTACGCCTTCACCAGTTGTGCCCTTTTCAACTGCTGCGCGCATTACTTCAAGATTTTGTTTCATAATTGCTCGAACGTCTTCACGTGATTTGCCTTGAAGTTCCATTTCTTCATTGATCATGATGTCAGCAAATGACATATCATTTTCTACTGCATAATCAATTGTCTCTCTAATTGAATCAAACATTATAAATCCCCCTCTAATTTATATAGGATACGTTTAAGTCACTATATTTCTCTCTTATTTGTTCTAACGCTGATTCTGACAATGCTTTAGATAAAGGTAATACTACTAAACATTGGTTGTCTTTCATTTCAGTCATTTCTTTGTCAA
This sequence comes from Staphylococcus sp. HMSC063A07, assembly GCF_001836955.1. Taxonomy (NCBI): domain Bacteria; kingdom Bacillati; phylum Bacillota; class Bacilli; order Caryophanales; family Staphylococcaceae; genus Staphylococcus; species Staphylococcus sp. HMSC063A07. The sequence continues at coordinate 138,084 of NZ_KV830929.1, read as the reverse complement.
TTGCAGCACCGGCTTCACTGGCAAAGTTAATGAAATGATTGACTGTGGATTTATCAGTATAACCATCCATCACTAAAATAGGTAATCCATGATTGAAGTTAACTTCTAGCCCTTCAACGTTAATACGTTTTAGTTTAATTGTTCCGCCACCAATTGAGTTACCAATTACTTCAATATGGCGACCATTTGCTTCAGCTTTAATATACGCACAGTTTGGATGTTCTCCCAAGCTTTCGCCTCTGTCTTCAATGATATCTACTTTGATACCTTGACTTTCAGCAATATTTAAAGCATCTTTAATACGGCTATCAAACGTGCTATAGCCCATCGCACCACCTATAACTGCGACATCTGTGCCATGACCTTGATGAGTTTCAGCAAATGATTCGTAATAACGAATTTCAATTTTCTGAGGTGTAACACCAAGTACACTTCCTGCTGAGTTACCGATTTTAACGGCACCAGCAGTATGAGAACTTGATGGTCCCATCATAACTGGCCCAATAATGTCAAATGCGCTTTGATAATCATAGGATTTTTTAGCCATTATTAAACACTCTCCTTAACTTGGTTGTTTTGTCCAGGAATCGTGATGTCTGTTTTTGTAATATTTAATTTGCTAATCAATTTACCAAAGATATACGCTAAAATAATACTTACAACTGCAACCACAATAATTGTAATAACTGATGGTAAAGGTTTATTAAAGCCAAACAATACAATGGCACCAGCGATTGGTGTTGCCATACCAGTTACATTTATCACTAGCCCTGCAAATGTAACGATACATGCGTTGACCATACCGATAATCGCATTCGTACCATAAAGTTGTAATGGATACTGTGCGATTAAGTCAATTTGGGTAAGTGGTTCAATACATACCGCAAATGCTTTTGATGGTCCACCAATTTTCAATGTTCTAAATAAGACAAAGTTAACAAATGAGCTGCCCATACAAGTTAATGCACCGATTGCCATTGGCACACCAGTGAGTCCTAATAAACTAGTTAAAACCATAGAGCTTAAAGGTGTCATTCCTGTAACTGGAATAACAAGTCCTAATATAATTGCTAATGCGTATGGGTTGTTATCTCCAACTGAAGTAACAGCGCCACCAATTTGTCTTAATACTGCCATAACCCCTGGTGAAATAATATGTGCTAAACCAAACGTAATAGCAGGTGCAACTAGAATGACAACAATTAAATCTAAACCTTCTGGAACTTTTTTCTCAATAAGCTTAATTCCAAAAGCCATAATGTACGCAGCAATAAATGCAGGTAATAATTTGTAATCATGTAAGACTAGCCCTACAATCACCGCAAAAACAGGTGATATATTTAATTTCAAACACGTTAAAATACCTACAGCTACGCCGCTAAGACCGCCGACTAAATCACCAATCTCTTTTAAAAATTCAATGTGAAATACGCCGCCAATAGCGTAACTCAGGAATGCTTGTGGTAAAAATGTAGCACAAGCAGCTCCGGATAAAGCTTGTAGTCCTTGTTTACCGTACGGTGCATACTTTAAAAACAGTGTCATCACTGCTAACACCAATACGAGTGTACCTACGCCTAGAATAATGTTCATTTCCCAAAACCTCTTTTCAATTTTTTCTAGCCATAGTCATCGTACACCCCTAAGAAAACGATTTCAATATAAAACAAAATTTTATTTAGTCTAAAATGTGAATATATTCACAATATGCAAATTTTCGCGTTTCTAAAATTGTGTTATTTAAATTATTGTAACGATTAAATTTATTTTTTAACATTTTACACCATGAAGAACTTGATTGCAACAAGTAAAATTTTATACATAATTCTTCATATATATACACTAACTTTACATATCTTTATCGTAACGTATACTTAAATATTTTTGTTTTAAAATGCTCACGATTTAATCACAAAAAAGGAACGGGAGAGAATTCATTATGAATTCGTCGTCCCGCCCCGGCAAGGTCGACTAGAATTGAAAAAACTTAGTATAAGCGTATTTTCAATCCAGTCAACTGCTACCAATATAGAGTTTAGAACATAAATCATAATGATGCCCTAGACTCTTGCTTAATTTTATATTTCTAAAGTCAATAGTTGTTGTGTAATCGTTCTTGTTTGTGCATATACCTGTTGATATATTTGATAAAATTGCTCGTATTGACGATGCCATTCTGGATTAGGATGAAATTCTGCAACGATATCTATAAATGCATCGACACAGTCTTCAATACTCTCAAACCAATTTAGACCTACTGCTGCTATCATAGCAGCTCCCATGCTAGGACCTTCTTCGTGTTTTAACTTTCTTACAGTCGTATTAAAGACATCTGCTTGAAGTTGTAACCAGAACTCACTTTTAGCACCTCCGCCAATAGAAGTGACATGCGTTATTTCTTTACCCGCCGCTCTCATTAACTGTATTGAATCATATAAAGAATACGTCACACCTTCAATAACTGCTCGAGAAAAATCCGCCTTTGTATGGCTGCCACTTAAACCAATAAAACTTCCTCTAATAAAGGCATCTCCATGTGGTGTGCGTTCACCTGCTAAATAGGGAGTATAAAGTAGACGGTTCGCACCGATAGATGATGAGGCTGCTAACTTAATCACATCATCATAACTATCCGCTGCAAAAAACGTATGTTTCAACCAAGAAAGACTGTAACCTGCTGCTAATGTTACTCCCATTGCATAATAAGTATTTGGCACACTATGATTAAAGAAGTGAATGTTGTTTTGATATTGTGTATGTTCATCCTTTTCAACATTGACAATCACGCCAGACGTCCCAATGCTACATAAAGTGTCATTATCATTAACTACACCAGCACCAATTGCACCACACGCATTGTCTCCGCCTCCAGCAAATACTTTGACATTTGATGTTAATCCTAGTTCTATGGCTAATCCTGACTTAACATTACCGACGTAACCATGCGATGGTATTAATGGTGGATAAATCTCACCTAAACCAAAGGCATCTCCAATTTCTCTTGTCCACTCATGCGTTGTTGGATTAAGTAATAATGTACTTGCTGCATCAGAGTATTCCATATGTATCTGACCGGTTAAACCGTAACGAATATAGTCTTTAGGTAATACAAACGTATCCACATGTTTCCATAGCTCTGGCTCATGTTGTTGCATCCATAACATTTTAGGTAAAGTAAAGCCTTCAAGAATTGGATTACCATTTAAACGTTGCCCATAGCGCGCGATGATTTGTTCACATTGTGCTGAATTGCGCGTGTCATTCCATAAGATTGCATGCCTCACAGGACAACCATTTTTATCCAAAGGAACCAAGCCATGCATTTGTCCAGAAAATGATATCCCTTGAATTGTATGATGCTTAAGACTGTCATGCTGTGTAACGCGCTTAATCCCTTGCTTTACGGCATCTAGCCATTCATCTGGATCTTGTTCATTATATCCCGGCTGTTGCTGAATCAATGTTAAAGGCTCGCTAACGGTTACTAATACCTGTCCTTCTTTATCTACTGCGATGATTTTCACTGCACTCGTACCTAAATCAATACCTAATACGACTTCTTGCATAAATGGCCACCTTCTCTCACAAAATTAATTGTCTATCATTCCGTGTCCTCACATAGTCATGACTGTTATCATTATATAACGACATAATAAAAATGATAATATATTTTTCACTTAAAAGATAAAATAATAATACAACTATTTTTCATCCTGACATGTGCTCATTTCTGTTATTACTTTGTATACTAATAGAAATGTAACACATGACAAATAATACAGAAAAGCTGCCGTCATTGTTTACAACAATAAACGACAGCGAATAACGATGTTATCAACATTTTAACGGTTTCCTACATCAGATCCCACTTCTACTTTTTTACTATTTTTATTGTAAATAGCTCCTTGAACACTACCAAAGTTTGGATCATTTCGTTTTTCTTCCACATTAAAGCCTAATGATTTAAACGCCTGAATGTCATCGTCACTTGTTGCATTTTCATAATAGATTGTTGAACCATCATTATAGAATCTTGGTTTATTGATTGATTCTTGCAATGTGCCATTACCTTTTAAATAATCTACGATGACCTCATTAAGCATCGTTGGAATTTTATTACCACCTGGCGTACCGATTCCCATATAAAAGTCTGGTCCTACGATGATTGAAGGTGAAGTATAAGAACGTGGTGCCTTATGCTTTTCACCGAAGTTCGGACTATTGGGATCACTTGAGAAGTTTGTTAAAGAGTTATTCATATAGAAGCCTTCTTTAACGTATTTTCCTGATCCAAAGAAACTAGACAACGTATTTGTGGTACTGACAACCTTGCCATTTTTATCTATAACAACAAAATGTGTGGTGCTCGTATTGTCCACTTGATTCTTATTAAAATTACTTGAATCAATATTAATACCATTTAATTTTTCTAGTAAATAATCTTTAGATAAGTATTGTTCATTACTGGCTTCTTGACCATTAACAATATCTCTATTGCGATACATTAAGTCTCTAGATTTAAGAATACTGCTAATATAGTCTATACGATTGTCTTCATTTTGCTGACCAGGATTGTTGCTCTCTTCAAGCACTAAGCCTTGTAACATCAGTGTTCCACCTAATGGGTTAGAGGCTGAATAAACTTTGTTATTCAAATAATTCGTACTTACAGGTTCTTTTTCTTCTGTTTTAAACGTTGAAAAGTCTTTTTCAGTCAATTTATCATCCACTTGCTTTGAAATGCTTTTACCAAGATCTTCATAAAAATAATCAGGTCCTTTGTCTTGGATACCTTTCAATGTTTTTGTCAAAGCTTCCTGTTTTACGACATCTCCTTCTCTCACCGTTTTGCTTCCTTTAAAGAATGGTGAGTCACGGTCGATATCGGAACCATAAATTTTCAAACTACGCTCTAACTCTGAATCTACTTCAAAGCCATCTTGGGCTAACGGAATGACATAATCTAATATTTTCTTTTCATCCATTTTCCCTTCTCTTTCATGCATATCATGCATGCCTCTTACAAATCCTGGTGTCCCTATCTGATCTCCTTTTTTATAATCATAAGAGGAAAGTGTTTTATATTCATACATTTTTGGAACTTCTCCATCTTTACCATTATATGTAAGCGACGCACCGCCACCGCCAAGTCCAGACGAATGTGGTTCGGTGATTGCCAAAGCATAAGATACGCCAATAGCCGCATCAACTGCATTTCCACCATCTTGCAAAATCTTTTCTCCGACCCGCTTCGCGATATAGTTGTTTGAAGCAACCCCATAGTCTTTTTTATCTTTAGGTGTTTTATGATCAGCTATTTTATTTTCATAGAGCGCATCTTTATTGGGGTTATCCTCTTTTTGAAAAAGATAAAATGTAAAGGATACTGCAATTGTTGCAATCAAAATGACAATCAAGGTCATTTTATTGTATATATTCATAGTTAGCTTGCTCCTTTTGAAAGATATTGCTCTGTGCCATTCTCTAACTCTTGCTTTTCAAATTTATCTAAACCTTCATTCGCTCTTGAAAATGTAACCATGATTAAAATAAAAAGTACAATAAGGACAACTGTTATAGCAACATAATGTTCTTTTTTATTCAAATGAATAACCCCCATCTTTTTCGGCTTTTAAATTGACATGCTCGCCTTTAATGTTGTTATAAAATTTGCGTTGTTCCATTTTACTCATTAAATCTCTAGTTATCTTACCATCGGAAGATTTAATAGGCGTCAAATGGAAACGACTTGCTTTACCGGTCCAATCTTGCTGCACAATCATACCTTTATGATTTTTTGATAGAAATTCATCTGATGTTGTATTGCCTAAACTATAGAATATGGGTTTGTTTTTGTACTTATCTATTTCTTGGATGACCGAATTATGTCCGATAATAATGTCAGCTCCTGAATTTATTAAAGCTTTCGCATATTCACGTTGTCGTTCTGTAACGTTGCGTTCGTTTGGAATACCCCAATCTACATTAACAACGACGTAGTCATTATTTTGTTTTAATTTTTTTAACAGTGGCATAAAAATATTAGGATCCAAACTAATGGATGTTGTATTTTTCAATGGCCCTGTGTAATTTGACTCGACATCTGTAAACGATACATTGGCAATTTTTTTATTTTTAATTGTTTGTTGAACCGTTTTACTATTAATAGGATTAGAGCCATTACCAGTTAAAAAGTTATATTCTGTTTGGGCCTCCACTTTTTTACTTAAATCTTGAGCTTGTACATTATCAACTTCGTTATTTATAAGATTGACACTTTTAATATTCTGATCTTTTAGAAATAAAATATTTTCTAAATTCTTTTTCAAATTCTCATCACTTTTATCTGAAAAGTGATTTACATGCAGTGATGCCGTTGAAAAATCACTTTGCTTTAATGGTTGTTTTAAACTAGCGAACACATCATTGAGATTGATATTACGTATATGTGAGTTAAGGTTAATGTTGCCTAGATAAGTCATGCGAATATTATTTCCAGATTTAGGGATACTATCTACTGGCTCAACCTTTTGCGAGCTAATTGCCACAACTAATAACACAAGCGTAATTACCAGCACAATTAATGTATATAAAAAGTTACGTCGTTTATGTCGTTTTGCTTGTTTTAACAACCACTCACTTGCTGTTAACTTCTTTTTCATGATTTTGCGCTCCTTGCTCGTAATTAATTAATAAAGCTATATAAGAACAAGATGACATAAGTGATACAAGTTAATAACATTGTCGTTGATAAGGTAATTACGACACCTTGTTTTTGAATTGTATTCGCAATTATTCCTGGTATAACAACACCTATGCCTGATACTTCTACGACTTCAAACGGGGTTATTGGATAAATTAAATCAAAGATAAATTTTAATACCATTCCCGTTAAAATCATCGCTGCAAATTTTCGTCTACCATATAAAATGACCCATTTGCTTATGCCAAATGTCACAATAAAATAAGTTAAGCAGCTAATGACGAGCACTGATAATAACATGATGGGCTCATCAAAGATAAGTGCTAGGTAGCCTGGTACAACAAGCCCTGCTGGATTAATTCCAAATTTTTCAGCAAAAATCAAACTAAGCACAATTCCTACAAATAAGGAAAAATATAATTCTGAACCTATCATTTTATTCTATCCCTTCTATAAATTCTGCTATTCTTCCACCTGGTCCATGAATGTTGCCGACACAAAATACAAGGGCATGTTGTGATTCTTTAAGAATCGTTCTTTCTATGTCTGCAAACGGGGCACCTTCTAAATTCAAATAGCGTTTATTAGGTTGTGATTGCATCTTATCTGTCACCATTTGCGTACTCTTTCCAGTGCAAATGAGTGTGTCATAATCTACTTCAGCAATAAAGTTTTCAACGAATTGTCTCGTTCTATCCACTCTGTCTGAGCGACAGTTTAAAATTACAATCTTCTTGCTGTATGGATAATCGTAACTTTCCACTTTATTTAAAATCGCTTTCGTAGATTGTGGTTCGTTAGCGGCAAATGCATTAACAAAGACGTTTGTTGTGCTATTTGCTTGGAAATATTTAATTTCTACCGCACCAGGATCAGGTGGTGCGTTAAGCATACCTTGCAGTGCTGTTTGTTGATCAATACCTAAAGCCTGCGCTACACCTAAAGTAATCGCCACATTATCTGGAAAGACAAGATAGTCAAATTTTCTCAAATAGGACTCTGGTACTTTTTCTTTATCAACAACAATTAACTCTGTTTTGCGCTTGCGTGCTTCTTTAGCAAAAAATTTAGTATACTTATCTTGCATTACGACTAATTTGCCGTTATATGGAATTGTTGCAGTGAAAGCTTGCGCCACATCTTGCAACGTTGGTCCTAAAACATCCATATGGTCTTCCATAACATTAACAATGACACCAATATTGGCCATAACTAAATCATTTTGAAACGTGATTTGATAATCTGGATTAACTGCCATACATTCATTAACAAGTGCCGTTGCACGTTGTTTTACCACTTTACGGATAATGTCTCTTTGTTCCCCAATATTAGCTCCTTGTGGCTTTCGAATGACTGGATATTCTTTATCTGTAAACCAATACAGCATTCTGGCATCCGTACCAGTTGTCTTACCTACAACTCTAATGTGATCTTCACGTAGAACACTGTAAACCATCCGTGTGATTGTTGATTTACCTCTTATACCGTTAATATTAATTCGCACTGGAATTTTATTAAGTCGGTTGGTATGACGCCGTTTTTCTTTAATTCCTAACCATAATATAAGCGAGACGCAAATTATAATGAGAATCAATATTATGTACCTCTTTCCTTGATTTTCTACTAGCTGTAATAAATAGGTAGATAAGTGAAAAGGCGGTCATAACTTCGACGATGTTTTTCACTTCGTACATTCCCGTTATGCCACCTATGCTGTTTTTAGTGTGTTGAACAAGTCACAACACTCTATCTCAATATGTATAGATCAACTTAATTTTCTTTTAAGATGAAAACATCTTGCATTAAGAACCCTCCCAATACGCCTAATATTATCAAACGGTTGTTGAGCGCGTTTTAAAAACTTTAATTTTTTGTTAAGTATAAATTAATATTTGTAAATTTTCAATCAAATAAAATCGTTTCTATTTAAATTGTTTTTAAGTAAAAACTACAAAGATAACTTTGTTTAATATAGTAATTAATCAAATAAAAAATATTTACTTAACCTTTACATTATCTTAAAGATGATATGTTACGTTAAACATGAGTTAAATGGGATTAGAATGATGACTTAAATTTAAGGATGAAATCTTAGGAGGAACAAAATGGCTAAGTCTAGAAAAATAGTGATTAGCATTTATCTAGGAACCGTTTTTATCGCATGTACAACTTATCTTGCATTAATTCTCATTGGTAGTTTACAAGGAAATGATATGAGCAATTCTGTACTTGATACCGATCATCGCTATATTAATCATTACAAAGAGGCAGCAAAATCTGATACATCTAATGGCACTTCTAATCACTCTCTAAATCACAGTAATCAAAACAATTGGCTTTCTCACACTATGATATCCCAAATCAATGATGATAATACCTTCAAATTAATTACCCAACCTAAAAAAGCAACTTCTTCTTATCTTGATAACTGATAGGTTGAAGTTGCTTTATAATTACATGTCTATTTGATAATTGTTATCACTTGTGCAAAGAATTTTTCTCGTTCAGGAATTGGAAAAATCGGATAGATATGAAATAAATTGTAACCTGGATAGAAGTCGTGAAGAATGCCTTGTTGATTTAACAATTTAGATAAACGTAGTGCATCAGGATATAAAGTTTCTTTAGTATCGATAAAGATTGAAATTTTGCCAAGCCCTTGTAACGTGCCATTAATTGGAGATATTTTATAATCTTTAATAGCTGTTTTTCCTGCCCACAATTTAATAAAATATTTTGTTCCATCAATGGCAACCATTGGATCTACTTTTTCATATTTTTGAGTATCTGGGTTGCTAAATGTGCCATCCAATACTGGTGATATCAAAATAATATGTCCTGGTTGCGCATACGTCGTCTCTTCTTTTAAATATTGTGCAAATGATAAGGCAATTTGTCCTCCTGCCGAATCTCCCATAAGAATGAGTTGTTCTGGATTCTTAACCGTAGTCAATAACTTATCATAAAGTCGATACAATAAACTAAATGTCGTACGATAATCACGGTGTGGCACTTTCGGATAAACGGGCATCACAACTTTAGCATTTAAACAGCCTGCTAAGGTATCGATAAAGTCAAAATGTTGTTCAAGTGGATCTTGAAACCATGCACCACCGTGAATATAAAGAATCGTTTGTTGTGTAATATCTTGATGATCATTAATGATATATACAATTGAGCCACTGTCATCTTTAATAGTAACTGAATGTTTAAATTCATACCTCGTTCCACTATATTTTCCTGCCGTTATATCTTTCATTTCTTCTATAGCTTCTTTGGCGTTTTCCACTGATTCAAAAGGTTTTCTCACTCTAGTTAAGCGCAAATATTGTTCAAATAAAAAGCTTCGATAACTTCTTTTTTCTCTAAATTTAGCAAAAACCAGTGTTCCAAGCACTGTGGAACATAATATGCTAATCAATTGTTTTTTCATTAAGAAGCTCCTTCCTATATGTTACATTTCTAGTTTAATACATTTTTGACGATTATTTTAATGAATTTCATTAGTACATGGTTTTAAGATGATAATGTGAAGTAAATAGTAGCATATTGGCGACCTTTAAAGAGATGATTCATTAATTTCAGATGTCTACCACCGTAACATGTAGTTATTGCACGATACAATAAACCAAAGTTAGTAGTATCATATTTTATTTTTATAAAATTAATGATAAAATCGAACTAATTAACTTTATGTTATAACCATTTCAATAATGAGGAGGCTTAATTTGATGAAAAGAAATAAAATTGTCTTAATTGGTAGCGGACATGTAGGTTCTTCCTTCGCTTACGCCCTAGTATCACATGGATCAGCCGATGAACTTGCTATTATCGACATTGACACTGAAAAGGCTGAGGCTGACGTTTGGGATTTAAATCATACTACCCCTTTCAGTCACAAACCCGTCAACGTTTATATTGGTGATTATAGTGACTGTCAAGATGCAGATATTATCGTTATCTGTGCGAGCGCATCTTTACCAAAAGGAGAAACACGTCTCAAATTATTAGAGGATAATGTAGAAATCTTTGTGCCAATGGTGCAAAAGATTGTAGATCAAGGGTTTGATGGCCATATTATATTACCGTCAAATCCTGTTGATATTATGAGCTATGTCGTGAAAAAAGTATCTGGATTTCCCAAATCAAAAGTTATTGGAACTGGAACATTGCTTGATTCGTCACGATTCCAATATTATATTGGTCAAGCACTAAATGTTGCACCTCAAAGTGTTTATGCGCCTGTTGTAGGTGAACATGGTGATTCTCAAATTGCTGTATGGTCTCATGCACGCGTTGCTGGAGAACCAGTTTTACCGATGTTACAACAACGCTACGGTAATAACGTTGATGCTGAAGTACACCGAATTACTGAAATCACTAAAAACGTTGGCTATGATATCTATGTACGTAAAGGCACAACTTGCTTTGGCGTAGCACTCGGCATTTTACGTGTTGTTGAAGCAATTTTAAATAATCAAAATATCATTTTAAACGTCTCTAGCTATGTTGAAGGAGAATATGGTCTCACTGATTTATATATAGGTACACCAACACGCATCAATGGTGCAGGTGCACAACAAGTTATTGAACTCAAACTCACAGAAGAAGAACAATATCAGCTACAACAATCGGCAGCTGTTATTCATGACTATCAACAACGTGCAGATGCATTAATAGAAAAATTCAAGAAATAAGGAAAGATAAATATACTGGAATATATCCCCAAATAATAGGGCGCGTGACAGCATTCATTATGAATTCGTAATCCCGCCCTGGCAAGGTTGGCTAGGATTGAAAAAAGCTTGCTATCATCCTATTTCCAATCCAGTCAACGACTGCCAATATAGTGTTTATAGCCTAAAACATAATGATGTTACAGACTATATAACTATAAAAAATAGCTATGAATAAATCAATCGTCTCAGATTTATTCATAGCTCATCTTAGTATGTTTATAAATCAATACGCCGTATGATATGGCGAAAGCCATACCTGAGAAAAAGATTTTAGCGCTGCAATTTAGTCCATTACATTTATGTAATAAACTGTTTTATTTATACTCTATATTATCATTTAATTCTACCAGTTGACGCTCAAATCTTTGCATGTCTATGAAACGTGCTTGTCTATGCACTTCCTTACCTTGGAAGAAGATTAGATCTACCGGCACTGTGAATATAGATAACTGCCTAGTGATATCTTCAACTTTGTTCTGATTAATCACCCCTAATTTAACACGGGGGAATTGTTGTATTAAGTCATCTAATTGTGGCAGTACAGCATAACAGACGCTGCAACCTGACTTCATTACATGTAAGACGCATAGTTGATTAGCGTCAACAAATTTTCGGTATTCATAAATATTTGTTAAGTTTTCATACACGATGTTCACCCCATGTTTATGATGCACACAGTTACTTATTTTAATATTTTTTGAAAAACTGTGGGCATTTTAGTGATTTTCTGTTTATCTAAATCATAAAAACATCCAGTTTGGTATCCTACACAATGAACACGATCCGCAGACGCAATTTCAAATTTAAAAATCCATTTTGTGCGACCACTTTTCATAAACCAACATCGTCCTACTGGTTTATCATGAATAGTAATAGGCACTTTATATTCCACTTCTGTCTTCATTAATATTGGTGAAATACCCTGTTTCATCATTTCTGAATAATTCATGTATTGATTAATAAATATCGTACGTAAATCTTCAAACCATCTTATATAAACAATGTTACTTACAATGCCCATCGCATCAATATCGTAACCATTAACTTCAATATCATTTTCAACTACTAATAAACCTTCTTCAGTCATTACACACACTCCTTAAATAATAATATATCTCTATTTTAAGTCGTCGGCACTTAAATTTCATCTACTTGAGTTTTAGTTCCAAAAAACAGCTCACAACATATCGCAAAAGTATATATAATTTATTATATTTCACTACAAATAAATACATTTATAATGGAAAAGATGGTATAATAATTGTGAGAATTTTCACATTTTGATTGGAGGTTTTATTTATGAAAGCTTATAATTATGAAAAACCTGGTGTAGCTAAACTTATTGACAAAGAAAAGCCTGTAGTTACAGAAAGTACAGATGCGATTATTAGAATGGTCAAAACGACGATTTGTGGCACAGATTTGCATATCATAAAAGGCGATACACCTGAAGTTCCTAAAAATACAACATTAGGCCACGAAGGTATCGGTATTGTTGAATCTGTTGGTTCAAATGTTAACAACTTTAAAGTCGGCGACAAAGTTATTGTGTCTTGTATATCATCATGTGGTAAATGTTATTACTGTAAAAAAGGAATCTATGCCCATTGTGAAAATGACGGTGGTTGGATTTTAGGCCATTTAATTAATGGTACACAAGCAGAATATGTCAGAGTACCTTTCGCAGACAATTCACTATATCATGCACCTGAGTCGTTACCAGATGAAGCATTGGTGATGCTTTCAGATATTTTACCAACTGGTTACGAAATTGGTGTATTAAAAGGTAAAGTTAAACCAGGCAGCACCGTTGCTATTGTTGGAGCCGGACCTGTTGGTTTAGCAGCTTTACTAACCGCTCAGTTCTTCTCTCCTTCAAAAATCATCATGCTCGACTTAGATGACAACCGTTTAGCTACAGCTAAATCACTTGGTGCGACGCATACAATTAATTCAACGCATACTGAAGAAGCGATTAAAAAAGTGAAAGAATTAAATCGTCGTGGTGTAGATGTTGCTATTGAAGCTGTAGGTATCCCTCAAACATTTGATTTATGTCAAAAATTGATTGGTGTGGATGGCACAATCGCTAACGTTGGTGTCCATGGCTTGCCAGTTCAATTTGATATCGATAAATTATGGATTAAAAATATAAACGTTACAACTGGTTTAGTATCAGCTAATACAACTGAAGAGTTATTAGAAGCATTAACAACTAAAGTCATCGAACCAGAAAAGCTTGTCACTCATTATAGTAAATTAAGTGAAATAGAAAATGCTTATGATTTATTTAGAAATGCAACGGATCACAAAGCAATTAAATTACTGATTGAAAATGATATCACTCAACCATAAATAAAAAGGGCGCGCGACTGGGATTGAAAAAGCTTGCTATCAGCCTATTTTCAATCCAGTCAACTACTGCCTATATATAATAAGAGCCTAGAACAAAATGATGACTTGCTGCCTTCAATATCTACTTTGAAAGCAACATATCAGTTCATAATGTCCTAGGCTTCTTTATCTTTACTTATTACAAGAATCGTTTCACAGCTACTGAAATAGGCGGAATTTGATCTAAATCAAGATGTTTATCTTCTGTAACTGAACGATATGCCCATTTACCATAACCAAGTGCTTCATCATTAACGATTTTACCTGGTAGTGGTGCAGCGTTAGGATCTACATGCACATCAACAATTGTTGGTTGATTTTCTGCTAACGCAGCTTGGACCACATCATCAATTAGGTTTGGATCTTTTAAGACATAACCTTTACCACCAGCAGCCTCAGCAAACTTAGCATGATTCATATCTGAGAAATCAATCGCATATTCTAATTCTCCTGCAGCTTGTTGTTCATATTTAATAAATGATAATTGTTTGTTGTTCATTACAAAAATAGTCATCGGCAAATCATATTGAACAGCTGTAGCAAAGTCTTGCATTACCATTTGGAATGCACCATCACCCACGATAGCTATCGCTTGACGTTTTGGATATGCAATTTTTGCAGCAATTGCACCTGGTAAACCACAACCCATTGTGCCGAGCCAACTTGAAATAATAAATTTATTATTTACAGAAAGATTTAAATAACGTGTTGACCATACTGTTGAAGTACCAACATCAATAGAAAAAATGGCATCGTCATTTTTATATTCACTAATCGAACGCATTAAACGTTCAGGACGGATAGGGCTGCTCTCATTACGCATATCTTGATCCATCCATTTATCCCATACGGCTTTACGTTCTAATGTTTTATCTAAAAATGCACGTTTTGGCACATGTTTAATTGTTTCAGTTAGTTGATGTAGCGCAACTTTACTGTCCCCAACAATACCTACATTGATGTCAAAACGATGTCCAATAATTTCAGGATTAGTATCAATTTGAATCGCTTTGATATTTTTCTTCGGTAAATAATCTACATATGGATAGTTTGTCCCTACCATAATCAATAAATCCGCATCTTGCATCGTTTGATATGATGTTTTCGTACCAATTTTACCTAAATTACCAATACTATATGGATGATCATCAGGAATAACTGTTTTCGCAGGTAGAGTGTGGATAACTGGTATTTTGGCTGCTTCCACAAACTCACGTAATTCTTCACGCGCATTTTGTGCACCTACACCAACAAGCATGACTGGTTTCTTACTTTTATTAATAAGTTTAGCTGCTTTTTTAACTGCACGAGGTTTTGGAGATGGTGCTTTTGGACGCATTGTATCAACAGCTTTATGTGTCGTATCTTTGATTTTGTCATTTAATAAATCATTAGGACAAATAACAACCGCTACGCCTTTTTTCTCATATGCCGTACGAATTGCTTCATTAACAACTTCAAAGACATTGTCTCCTTTTTGGATTTGATGACTGTAAACAGATACATCTGATACCATGTCAGTAATATTTGTTTCTTGGAATGCTTTCGTGCCTAACAAACTACTGTTTGTTTGACCTGCTAAAATTAATTGCGGTACTCCATCTAATTTCGCATCATACATTCCGTTTAGTAAGTGAACAACACCTGGACCACCAATACTTAAGGCAACCCCAATTTTACCTGTCATTTTAGTGTAAGAAGCCGCCGCTAAACTTGCAACCTCTTCGTGACGGACATGATAGAATTTAAAAGCATCTCTCACTGTACGTAAATTATCTACAACAGCATCGATTGAATCACCTGGAATCCCATATAAATGGTCAATATCCCAAGCTTGTAATGCTCTCACTAATGCTTCATTTGCTTTAATTTTCGCCATTTTTCAAAATAGCCCCTTTCTTAACTAGTATGAATAAATGTTATATTCCCTTTAATAAAACAAAATAATCATTACTGGTATTAAAATCGAACTGATAACAGCCGTTAATATCATTCCAATGGAGCTAAAAGCGCCAGATTCATGGTCTAGCTCAAGGGCTTTGGCGGTACCAAAAGCATGTGATGCATTCCCATATGTTAAGCCTTTGGCAATAGAGGTTTGAAATCCGCCAAACTTAAGCAGCATAGAACCTAAAATACTACCAATTAACCCAGTAGTTATAATAAACATAACTGTAACTGTATCAACACCGCCTAATTCTTGTGAAACTTCGATGCCTACTGCTGCAGTGATAGATCTTGGTAGTAATGTCACTATAGCTTCTTTAGAAAAGCCCAGTAATTTCAACGAAACAAAGACTAACACAAAATTTAATATGACGCCAGCCATCACGCTTGAAAATATAATTGATAAATACTGTTTAATTTTATGTCTATTTTCATATAGGGGATATGCGAGACAAACAACTGTAGCATTTAATAGATGATTAATCCATTGACCACCGATCATGTAAGACTTATAATTCATTCCTAAAATTAATAAGATAGCAATAACTCCAATTGAGCCAATAAGTGCTGGATTTAAAAACGGATTATTATTAAACCGATGTTGTACCCATTTAGCTCCTAAGTACATAATAATTGTAATTAAAATCATTGCAGTTGCTTGAAAAAATGTTGTCATTTACTATTTCCTTTCCCGGTCATGGGCTTTTTGACCATGGTCTCTGCAATATAGCCTGAGATTAACGCAACCAAACTTGTTCCTATTATAATAACGAAGAAAAAGATGACATAATTAAAGTTAATATTAGACACGATATCCATAATACCGACTACAGAGGGTATAAAGAAAAAGACCATTGATTTAAGAAAGAAGTCTGACCCGTCTTTCACCCATTGTAATTTAATAATTTTGAACTGAAGTAAAAAATAAAATAAAATGAGGCCTACAATACTGCCTGCTAAAGGAATATGAAATAGTTGTTGAAGAACATTACCTAAATAACTGACTCCCATTATAATAGCTATTTGAAGCAATAACTTGGCCGTAAAATATGCATAATTCACTTTCATCATTCCTTTCTATAAATTTGTCTAAATTGTTACAGCAATTTTTGCTCATATAATTAATTTTAATTCAATTTTACCTATTATAAAAATATTGTTTTTATATGTTATGTATTACTTTTTTCTATGGAAGCGCTCTCTATATACTGTTTATTTAGTTACAATAAAAAACGCACAGAGCCCACTTTAGCTCCAATGCGTTTCGTAAGTTTTCATATTATTTTAAATGTGCTTGCATAAAATCTACCCAGCGTTTAGTTGCATGACTAAGTGTCTTATCTTTCATCCAAATTACACCCAATTCCCAAATCATGGTAGGATTTTTAATATTAACGCTGCTAATGCGATCACTCAACATATTTACAATACTTTTCGGTAAAATACTTACTCCCAGATGTGCAATTAATAAATCTTCAATAAACTTCCATTGCGAAATGTTAGATATTGCATGTGGAATAAAACCATTATTTTTAGCCGCTTCAATAATTTTATCATTCAAATAAAAATCCTCATTAAATAAGATAAAATCTTCATCCTTTAAATCACTCATCAAAACAGACTCCTGTTGTGCAAAGGGATGATCTTTACTAACAACTAGAACGAGTTCTTCTTTATACAGTGCCAATGAATTGAATCTATGTGCATCTACAGGGAGGGTGGTAATGCCGATATCCAAAGTACCTTTATCTAAATTTTCTTCAATGTATTTGCCACCATGTTCATTTAAATTGTATGTTACGTTCGGATAGAGTTGATGAAACTCTCCTAAAATACGAATAAAATGGTTAACGTTCATTACAGCAGACATGCCTATATTAATATGTCCAGAATCTAGTTGCGATAACCCTTTCATCTCCGCGGGAATTGTACTATATAAATTAAGAATTTCTTCACTTTTTTTATAGAAAATTTGCCCAGCATCAGTCAAAATAAGCTGCCTATTTTTACGATCAAACAATGGCATTTCTAATTCTGATTCAATATCTTTAATGGCCTTACTAATTGTTGGCTGTGCAATAAAAAGCGCTTTAGAGGCGTTAGTCATCCCACCTTGCTTCACTACTTCAACAAAATATTTCATATGCTTAATATCCACTATGCAACCTCCCACTATCATTTAAGCCTATTATACATGAAACAACATTCTAAAATAAATGCAACTTTATATAGTAGTCAGTCATAATTTTTCAATTTAAAATTGTTGTGTTTCAGTTTGATAAATCATGTTATACTCAAAAAGGCTCAATTTGAAAATCGAGGTGATGTATTGAGCTTTTACGAATTTATGCAAAATTTTGTTGGTGATGACACACCATTAGGTGAATTGGTTGCTTGGATGAATCAAGATACCGAATTTCCTAGAGACGTGAAGAGCCAATTAGTAATTATGTCATATTTTCGTGAAAATCCGTGTCCTGAAAACATACCTGTGACAAGTATAAAACGGGCATTATCTGTTTTTAACCAATTCACTAATGTATGATTTCTATATAACATGGAAATATTCATCTCACCATGCAAAGCTGGGATCTCAATCCCAGAATAATAGCACAAAGATGGTTTGACCTAAATCATCTTTGTGCTTATTTTATAAGCTAAGTACACACATTATTTGTAAATCTTAAATGAAGTATGAAGTTAATTTATTAATACGATTACAGGATGAAATATAATATTGCAGAGACATTACATTTAGTTATATAAATGGTTTCTTATATTGTCTTATACCTTTTAAAATAATATGATAATTACGGTTAATAAAAACTATTGTATATTAGGAGACGCAAATAAAAATGAATTTCAAAAAATTATTCACAAGTATTGTCTTATCTACAAGCATTTTATTTGTTGGTACTTTCACGTACCAAAGCGTTGAACAAACTCACGTTTCACATGCTGCATCATATAATTATTACAATAAACATCAATGTACATGGTGGGCTTTCAAACGTCGTGCGCAAGTTGGTAAACCGGTTTCTAATCGTTGGGGGAATGCGAAAACTTGGTACAAAAACGCAAAACGTTCTGGATATGCTACAGGTCATAAACCACGTCGATACGCAGTCATGCAATCAACTGCAGGCTATTATGGGCATGTTGCCATCGTAGAACGTGTTAATCGCAACGGAAGCATCGTTATTTCTGAATATAACTACAATCGTCCACTAGCATATGGCACTCGAACTATTAGTAAAGGGTCAGCACGTCATTATAACTACATCTATTAATACGTGAATACAAGCTTATTAAGGACACAACTACAGTTACCATAATAAGAACGGTAATTTCTATTGAAATCACTTAGAAATTGCCGTTCTTATTTTATCTATTATGATATTTTACAACATCATGTGCCCATCTATTTCAATTCATCGTTACGACGTAATTGCTTTAATATTTGTGTTGCAACAGTTGTATTAGCACGATCTGTCTTTTTTAGTTCATTTGCAACTTGCTGAATTTCATCACCTTTAGCTCCTACAACAATAGCCAATGATTTATATTGCAAGCTCATGTGACCTTGTTGAATACCTTCTGATACTAATGCGCGACATGCCGAAAAGTTTTGCGCTAATCCTACTGCAGCAACCACATGTCCTAATTCTTGAGCCGAGCCAACATTCAATAATTCCAATGATGCCTTAGCAATAGGTAGTACTTTGGTGCCACCGCCTACCGTTGCCAATGTCATAGGTACTTCTATTGTTCCAATTAGCTTTTGACGTTGTCGATGATATTGCCAAGTCGCAACACCTCTATACTGTCCGGCACGACTTGCGTATGCGTGAACACTTGCCTCTGCGCCACGAGTATCATTACCAGTCGCTAATACAACAGCATGTATGCCATTCATGACGCCTTTATTATGTGTTGCAGCACGATGTATATCTACTTGTGCCAAGACTGAAGCACGTTCCATACGCTTAGCAACTTCTTCACCACGATAATCACCACGATTTAAATCTTCAACATCAATTTCACCCTGTACCTTTACAACAGATGCTGTCGCATGATTAGATAAAATGCTCATCAAGATATCATGTTCTGGAAATTCATGTTTTAAATAATTCGTGATACCTTCTAATATCGTATTCAACATATTAGCACCCATAGCATCCTTAGTATCGACAAATATTTTTAAAGACAAGAATCCATCTTGAGGGAAAGTATCAATATCAAGTCGGCGATAGCCACCCCCTCGAGCAATCATTGAAGGATAGGATTCATCTGCAATCGCTTTAATCTGAGATTCTAGCTGTTTAATCAAAGTGGCTAAAGAAGCGGTATCTTTAACGTTATCGAAGACAATTTGACCAATCATCAATCGTTCACTGATTATCGTTTTAAATCCTCCTGTTCGATTGATGAGTTTAGCGCCATAGCTTGCTGCTGCAACAACAGATGGTTCTTCTACCATCATAGGCACAACATATTCCTTATCATCCACAATAATCTTAGGCAAAAGACCTACAGGTAAAGTTCCCTGTCCTATCACATTTTCTATTAAACTATTTGCTATATCCTCATCGATAAGTGGATGATTAAGCAGAATATCATGTGTTTCTGATGTTATCCAACCATGTGTTTCTAACTGATTTAACTTCTGTGATCGCGTTAAATGTCGAAAATCTTTACTTAAGCTCGTCATGCTTATGATTCCCCTTTTTCAATCATTAGCGCAATACCTAGGCCGCCACCAATACAAGCAGTAGCTACACCCGTTTGCTTTTCTTCTTGCGCCAATGCGTTTACCAATGTTGTCACTAACCTTGCACCACTTGCGCCAATCGGATGACCAAGTGCAATTGCACCACCATATATATTTAATTTATCATCCGGAATATGCAAATTATCTTTAACTGGAATACTTTGTGCTGCAAACGCCTCTGTCATTTCTACAATATCTACTTGATCAATATGACGCTGAGTTTTTTCTAATAATTTTTCAACAGCATAGAATGGAGCATAGCCCATATATTGTGGATCGCAACCAACTTCAGCGTAGTCACCTATCAAGCCAAGTATCTCGAATCCATGTGCTTTAGCATAACTTTCTTCCATCAAGATAAGTGCAGACGATCCATCATTTATACTAGAAGCATTGCCACCTGTGACCGTACCTTGCTCTTTAAATATTGTTTTTAACGTAGCTAATTTCTCAACACTACTATTAGCACGAATACCTTCATCTGAAGTCATTTCATTACCTTCAGCATCGATTAGAGGCACTATTTCATTATTAAATTTTCCATTTATTGTAGCCTGATGCGCCTTTTGTTGTGATTGATTAGCGAACGCATCTTGCATTTCTCGACTAATATGATATTTTTCTGCAATGTTTTCAGCAGTCACACCCATTGGAACATAATGGAAAGCATCGGTTAAACCATCATGCATAAAACTTTCTACAGGGTCTTGTCCTTCTTTTAAAATCAACTGTGGTGCATTTGTCATACTTTCAACACCACCAACTGCCACAACTTTTGCTTCGCCTAATTGTATTAATTGCTTGCCTAAAATAATTGCTTTAAGGCCTGAACCACATACCTCGTTTATTGTCATTGCCGGTGGCGTGTTAGGTAACCCAGCTTTAATAGCAATTTGACGTGCTGGATTTTGACCAACCCCACTTTGAAGAACGTTACCAAAAATGACTTGTTGAATTGTACTTGGATCAATATCAATAGCTTCTACTGCTGCTTTTAAAGCTGCTGTTCCTAGTTCAACTGCTGAATAGTCTCGTAACTTACCTTTGTATCTTCCAATTGGTGTGCGTTTAGCACTAACGATTGCAATATTTCTCATGTTATTTTTCTCCTTATATGTAGATATATATCTTTGCCATTCAAATCGTCAATTTGGTATGATAATGATTAAATATGGCTACCATTTTAATTAAATTAATCGAAAGGATGTAATGCCCATATGAATATAGGTATCGATAAAATTAACTTTTATATTCCTAATTATTTTATAGACATGGTTAAGCTTGCACAAGCACGCCAAGTTGATCCTAATAAGTATTTAATTGGTATTGGACAAACACACATGGCGGTAAGTCCAGTTAACCAAGATATTGTATCAATGGGAGCTAATGCTGCTAAAGATATTATAACAGATGATGACAAAAATCATATTGGAATGGTCATTGTAGCAACAGAGTCCGCTATCGATTCAGCAAAAGCGGCTGCCGTTCAAATACACCATCTTCTTGGGATTCAACCCTATGCACGTTGCTTTGAAATGAAAGAAGCTTGTTATGCTGCCACACCAGCGATTCAACTTGCTAAAGATTACTTAGCAACACGTCCTAATGAAAAAGTATTGGTTATTGCTAGTGATACGGCACGATATGGTCTTAACACAGGCGGTGAGCCAACTCAAGGTGCTGGAGCTGTAGCAATGCTCATTTCACATAACCCACGTATTTTAACATTAAATGATGACGCTTTAGCATATACTGAAGACGTTTATGACTTCTGGAGACCAAGCGGTCATCATTACCCACTTGTCGATGGTGCTCTATCTAAAGATGCCTATATTCGTTCTTTCCAACAAGCATGGAAGACTTATGCATCTCGCCAACATAAATCATTAGCTGATTTTGCTGCGTTATGTTTCCATGTTCCTTTTACTAAAATGGGTAAAAAAGCATTGGATTCTATTTTAACTGATACTGATGAAGCTACAGCTGAACGCTTAGAAACTGGTTATCAAGCAGCTACACATTATAATCGCTATGTAGGTAACATCTATACAGGTTCGTTATATTTAAGCTTAATTTCATTGTTAGAGCATCATGACTTACACGCCGGGCAAACAATTGGTTTATTCAGTTATGGTTCCGGTTCTGTTGGAGAATTTTTCAGTGCTACTTTAGTTGAAGATTTTGAACAACATCTGAGTCATAAAGCGCATCAAAATAGTCTTGATCAACGTATCGAACTTTCTATAGAACAATACGAAGATTTCTTTAATCGCTTTGACCAATTACAGTTTGATCATTCAAAAGAAGCTGCGAGTCAACAAAATCAAATATTCTATCTTGAACGTATTTCTGATAATATTAGACATTACCACACGCCACAACAGTGACCTATAAAATGGGGAGCGGAACAGAACTCATAATGGATTCGTAGTCCCGCTCCGGCAAGGTTGACTAGGATTGAAAAAAGCTTGGTATCCAGCTTATTTTTCAATCCAGTCAACTACTGCCAATACATATAGTTTATAGCCCAAAACATACTTATATCTCAAACTGTTTTTCCATATAAAATGTTAAAAATTTCTCCATGGCTAACTCAATCAAATACTGTAGTCAAAATATGATTCATAATCATAGCGACTTCTTTCGGCTTTTCTTTTCTTCCTCTCTGCACCCAATCTTGTAATACACCGAAAATAGCATTACTCATAAAAATAATTAAAAAATATTTTTCTTTATGTGTTAAGGTCTGTGTCTTTAAAAATGGAATTAAACGCACTTCAATATTCTGTTGCAAATTGCGTTTAATATCTTGATGAATCATATGCGCACCTTTATCCTCAATCAGTTTTAAAAAAATACTCCCCTCTTGTTCCCAAAAGTTTAAGACATTTTCAAAGAATTGTATTTTATTATCGAATTGAACCTTTAAAATACGCTTTTTAATGCTTTTGATAACCTCTTGCTGGTATGTCATAATAAAATCTTCTTTATCTTTATAATGCAAATAGAAAGTAGCACGACTTACACCACTTGCTTCACAAATATCTTTAACCGATATATCATTATAATGTTGTTCTTCTAGTAGCTGTAACATCGATTCACGTAAACGTTTTTGAGTACGCAATACGCGCTTATCCATCAACTGTTCTTGTTTCATATGGCACCGCCTCTTTAATTTTTTCTATACAAAACATAATAGTGTGTCTAATAAATCAACAATTATTGTTCTACCTTATATCAATTGGTTTATATTTAATATATAGAAATTAGACACTGTGTCAATAAGGAGGAGAAATTATGACAAAAACACCTATTGCACAACTATCACGAGCTGAAAAATCATTCAATAAAGAGCCTGTACTTAATCAAATTAGTCTCACTATCAACCAAGGTGAACTATTAGGCTTAATCGGACCTAGTGGTTGTGGTAAAACTACAACAATTAAATGTTTACTTGGTATGGAAAAGCTTAACTCTGGTTCAGCAACTATCTTTAATCAAGCAATGCCTAATCGTAAAGTATTAAGTCGTATAGGTTATATGGGACAAACAGATGCACTATATGAAAGCTTAACAGCACGTGAAAATTTATTATTTTTTGGGCGTTTGGCTGGCTTAAAAGGCGAAAGCCTAACTGATAATATGTTGGAAGCCATGGACTTAGTAGATTTAATGCATGCCATTGATAAACCTGTTCACACTTTTTCTGGAGGAATGAAGCGACGATTATCATTGGCTATCACCCTACTTTCTAAACCTGAGTTGATTATTTTAGATGAACCTACAGTCGGTATTGACCCAAAATTGCGACAACATGTTTGGCAACAGCTTAAAGACTTAACTCGTAAAGGACAAAGTGTAGTAGTTACAACACATGTCATGGATGAAGCCGAACGTTGTGATAAAGTAGGACTAATTATTGACGGACAATTAGTTGCGCTCGATACGCCATCAGCATTAAAGCAACAATTTAACGCGCAATCTATTGAAGATGTTTTTATTAAAGCTGAAGAGGGGCAAGACATATGAAACTTATCGCAATCATCCAACGTGTAATTAAAGAGCTTTTACGTGATAAACGTACGCTCGCATTGATGTTTCTAGCACCACTGCTTATCCTAACACTTATGTATTTTATTTTTAATGGCAATGATGATGATACGTTAAAAATTGGCGTGGCAGATTCTGTGACGTCAAACATCACGAGCCAACTCGAAACCAAACATACTGACATTCAACGCTTTAGCACGAATAAAGATATAAAAAATAAGATTGAACACCATGATTTAGATGCTTTTGTTTATCAGACCCATCACAAACTTCAAGTTATCTATAAGAATGAAGATCCAAGTAAATCATCGGCAGTAAAGCAAATGATTGGCAAAGCTATTCAACATAATAAAATGTCAGAAGTAACTACAATGATGCATAAGCTGCCACAATCTCAATTGCAGAAAACGAGTAATACATTAACAGTTGATGCCCATTATTTATATGGTTCAGCAGATAGTACCTATTTTGATAAAATGTTCCCAATCCTCATGGGCTTCTTTGTTTTTTTATTTGTATTTTTGATTTCAGGCATTGCTTTGCTACGAGAACGTACAACAGGAACATTAGAACGCTTGTTGGCAACATCTATTCGACGCAGTGAAATCGTCTTTGGTTATCTTATTGGATATGGTGCATTTGCTATTGTACAAACTTTAATTATTGTACTGTTCTCAATTTATTTATTACAAATAAATTTAGCTGGACATCTTGGGTATGTCTTGCTGATTAATATATTATTAGCTTTTACAGCTTTAGCTATGGGTATTTTCATTTCCACATTTGCAAATTCTGAATTTCAAATGATTCAATTTATTCCTATTGTCGCTGTACCACAAGTATTCTTTTCAGGTATTTTCCCACTAGAAAATATGCCTCAGTGGTTAAGTAGCCTTGGATACTTATTCCCACTGCGCTATGCTGGCAATGCATTAACCAATGTCATGATTAAAGGCTTGGGTTGGCAAGATATTTGGTTAGACTTGACTATTATAGTTATCTTTATGCTTGCCTTTATATTGCTAAATATAATTGGTTTAAAACGTTATCGCAAAGTTTAACAATGTGACATCTCGTTACACTAGGTTATAAATAAACATATGTAGCACAAAATTCATTATCTATATTTATTTTTAATTATAATTGCTTGCAACTCTTTTCGTCTTTGCACACACATTTCCAAAGTGTTGCATTTTTGTGCTTTTTCGTTATTTACACTAGATTTACAATCACGCTAAACCTTTGATATTGAGATAATTACAGCGATTTTTACTATATTCCTAACTGTTATAAGGTTGACACTTTTGTACTGATAAACATAACTTAGGCACAATTTCACTAAATCTACAAAATCTACTCTATAATTCTAGATAGTAAGAGGCACACAATAAAGGAGGTAACTACAATGATGATTGCAGATATTATTGGCGGTATCATTAAGTTGATCAAAACTTTAGTTGATACATTCCGCAAAAAATAGTTTTTAAATAAGGGAGATTAGGACTAATACTATATAAAGGAGTGGATTTACATGTCAGGTATCGTAGATGCAATTTCAAAAGCAGTTCAAGCTGGTTTAGATAAAGATTGGGCTACAATGGCTACAAGCATTGCTGATGCAATCGCTAAAGGTGTAGACTTTATCGCTGGTTTCTTTAACTAAAATATAAATTGAGACTTTAACAATAATCGTAAAAAGGAGCGTTTACAATATGTCAGGTATCATTGAAGCAATTACTAAAGCAGTACAAGCAGGTTTAGATAAAGATTGGGCTACAATGGGCACTAGCATTGCAGAAGCACTTGCTAAAGGCATTGACGCAATTTCAGGCTTATTTGGTTAATCTCAAATATAATAAATAATACTATTTAAAATAAAAATATTTTTAAAGGAGCGAACATATCATGGACGGAATTTTTGAAGCAATTTCTAAAGCAGTACAAGCAGGTTTAGACAAAGACTGGGCTACAATGGGTACTAGCATTGCAGAAGCACTTGCTAAAGGTGTAGACTTTATTATTGGATTATTCCACTAATATAATGTTCTAAATCTTTGAAAGACCATTCAACAAGCACTTTAACTTGTTGGATGGTCTTTTTATGCCTTTGAGATAGTTAAGGCTTTGTGCTGTACTTAGGTCGGTAAAGTGCCGACATGTTGACGCCTTCAAGTTGTAATAATTTTATTTTATTATCAATCGTGCCGCCAAAGCCAGTTAAGCTTCCATCTTTACCAACTACACGATGACATGGCACAATAATAGAAATGGGATTCCTTCCTACTGCACCACCGACTGCTTGTGCTGACATATGTGACTTCCCAAGCTGTTTCGCTATCTTTGTTGCCAGTTCTCCATAGGTTACAACGTGGCCATATGGAATTTCACTTAACAATTGCCAAACCTTTTGCTGAAATGGTGTCCCTTCTGGTTTTAATTTCAGTGAAGACTGTGGCTTTTCCCCTGAAAAATAACAATCTAACCATGCTTCAGCTTGTTGCAAGATAGGAACGTTGCCAGTCTGTATCATTTCATCAGAGCAAGCTTGATTAGCAAATAAAACTTGGGTTATTGATTCACCGTCTGATAGAATTGTTAACGGCCCTACTGGTGCATCATATTTCATAGCGTATGTCATCAGCATACCTCCTTCTCACTAGCATCACTGCGTCATAGCCAATCTTTCTTTTTAAAAAATAAAATTAACGTTATAGTTACTATAAGCGAAATACCGATAAAAGCAAAGTAACTATAATGCCAGTTGAGTTCGGGCATATATTTAAAGTTCATCCCATACCAACCTGTTAAAAACGATAACGGGAAGAAAATCGAAGAAATGATAGTTAAGACGTTCATCACACGATTAATTCGATTAGAACGATAAGATTCATTATTATCTTTAATATCGTCCGTAATTTGTTCGCATGAAATTAACGTATCACGTTGATGTTGTAACCGACTGTGAATATGTTTAAATAACCAGCGCTGTTGTTGTGCAATCGTATACATATCCTCGTCAACAACTTGTGCTAATAGTTGTTCCATAGGAATTAGCACTCGTTTTAGCTTTATAATTTCAGAACGGATATCATAAACATCATCCATCAACTTCTTATTGTTAGTACGGTCAACATTTTGATTTTCAAATGAAAAAACGCGATCCTCTACTTCATCAATAAATCGAAAATAATTTTTAGTAATAATATCTATGAGCTGAAGCGCCAAATCATCTGTTGACTTAATATCCAACTGCTGTTGTTGCCATGCATTTTGTAACTGGTTAATCGCATCCAGCTCCGTACGATGAATGGTAATCATCCACTGTTTATTGACATGAATACTCATTGGATGCGCTGAAAAGTTATGATCATCAATCGCATGCAATAATACATATGTACTTTGCTGTTGCTCATTTAAAATAAATTTCGGCCGACTCATTAAATATACGGATTCTTCAATATGACGCTCAATTAATGCAAAACGTTCTGTGATTAGCTTTTTTTCTTCTGCTGTTGGATTTACTACATCCATCCATTTTAACGATGCTGCAGATGGGACATTTTCCCAATTCGTCGTGCTCACGCATTGCTGCTGATCATTTTTATAATGTATTGTTATAGTCATAATTTTGTTCCTCTGTATATTATTCTGTGCTAATCTAGATTAATATCATAATAATTGATTAAATGATAGCCTTTATTCTTGGCATACTCTATTGCTAAAAATTCTAAAATATTAATGAATGCGGGTTCATTTTTAACATTAATATATTGAAATTTAAGATTAAGCGCTTCGGCTGTAATTAGCGACGTGTCAGTAACATCTAATGTTTTAGTTGCAGCAAGTCCTTTTTTAAATTTAGCTGTACCAACACCAGATTTTAAGTTAAACTGTCCTAGTTTATAAGCTAAATCTCGTGTAATAGGTTGGTATCCTGTAGAATAGCCACCTGATTGTCCAACAAAGATTGGTGTTTTATTATCAAATATGACAAATACTCCATATTTATCCGCTACTTCCTCACGATCTTCCTTTGAAAATGTGAGTGCCTTCTTTTTATCATATTTAAATAACTTTGAAAGTTGTTTATCATTGTCTTGCAACATTTTGTCTATTTGTTTTGTGCCTTTCATCATGCGTCCCCCTATTATTTGACTACTTATATTCTGATACCCTTTATCATTACCATCAAACGCTCTGTGCTTCTCGCATAATAGAAACCCTTCAAATCTGCATATGATTTGAAGGGTTAAAATTGCTATTTTTTATTTTGTTTTAGTTGTTGTGCTATAAGTTCGTTTAATTGTTTTATATTATCACTTTGTGTCTGTAACAATTGTGTTATCTCTAATTCACTTTGATTATACCGACTGTCATCAAAATGATCTGTTTGCTGTTGTTGATAATTTTTTAGCGCACGATATAAGAAATGTGTATCATGTGTACGTTGCTGAATTGCGTGATACAACTCATACGTCGGCTGGTCTACTTGAATCATACGCATGGATGATTGATTTAATTCTTGTGATGATGCATTTGGAGTAGACGTAATATTAAATGACTGTGTATAGTTTTCTGTATGGCGATGTTGTTGATAACTATCACCACTTGGTGTCTTCATACTTTCTAGTGCATGACCTTCAATGTCTATGTGTGGAATAATGCGGCTTAACCAACCTGGTAAATACCATGATGCCTTACCAAATAATTGAGTTAGTGCTGGAATAATCATCATACGCACAACAAACGCATCAAAGAGCACACCAAATGATAGTGCCATACCCATTGATTTAATCATTACATCTTCTTGGAATACAAATGCAAAGAATACACTAAACATAATGAGTGCTGCTGCAATGATTACAGGTCCGCTTTCTTTTAATCCCACTTTAATGGAATAGGCATTATCACGTGTTTTACTATATTCTTCATGAATGCGAGACATTAAGAAGACCTCATAATCCATTGCTAGACCGAATAAAATACCTATTGTGATAACCGGTAAGAATGCTAACATTGGCCCCGTTGTTTCAACACCGAAAAGACCTTTCATAAAGCCGTCTTGCATAACGAGTGTCGTAAATCCTAAAGTGGCCATTAAGGATAGTACAAATCCAAGAACTGCTTTTAATGGGATAATGATAGATCTAAAGACAATCATTAACAGTACAAATGCTAGAATAACAATCACACCTGCAAAGAGTGGAATAGCTTCGTTTAATTTCTTAGACATGTCTATATTAATGACACTTTGTCCTGAAATTTCTGTTTTAAAACCATACTTATCTTTGGCGTCTTTATTATAATCGCGCAAATCTTGTACTAAATCATTCGTTGCTTCAGTATTTGGACCTTTTTTAGGAATCACTGCCATAAGTGCATAATCATTGTTTTTACTCATTTGAGGTTGTGATACAACATCAACGTTTTTCATGTCACTAACGTCTTTATACAATGATTTTAAGTCTTTCTGTAATTGTTGAGGATTATCTTTTTGATCTTTTACATTGATCAACATTGGTATTTGGCCATTGAAACCTTCACCAAATTTATCTGAAATAATATCATATGCTTTTTTCTGTGTCGTGTCACTTGGTTTCACACCATCATCAGGTATCGCTAACCGCATATGACTCACAGGTATCGCTGCTGCCACTAAAATAATTAAACCTAATAATACAGCAGCTAATGAATTGCCAACTACAAACTTAGACCATGGTGTATCAACATGATTCTTAAATTCTGATTTGGTTGTTTTTGGCTTGATTTGATTATGAAAAATACTAATCAACGCTGGCAATAAAGTCAATGCGCTAAACACAGCAAACGCGACACTTATTGCAGACGCAAATCCCATGACAGATAAGAAATCAATGCCTACTAACGATAAGCCACAGACCGCAATTATAACTGTCACACCAGCAAAGATAACTGCACTACCCGCCGTGCCAACTGCTAAACCAACACCTTTGATATAATCTGTTTCCGTCTTCATCACTTGACGATATCGGAAAAGAATAAATAGCGCATAATCAATACCCACTGCTAATCCAATCATTACCGCCAGCGTCAACGTTACATTAGGTATATCAAATGCAAATGTTAATAAACTAATAATACCTACACCACTACCTAGACCAATTAATGCACTGACAATAGGTAGACCTGCTGCTATAAAAGAACCAAATGTGATTAATAAGACAACGAAAGCCACAATCACACCTACAAGTTCAGACGAACCGCCAACTTCATTTGTTTGCATGCCATTACCAGTGAGTTCTGTTTGTACATTATGGTCATCTCGTAAATCTTTTAAATGATCTTTCACGTTATCGCGTGATTTATCCGATAAAGATGTTGCTGATTTGTCATAAGTAATTTCGGCAATTGCCGTCGATTTATCTTTACTAATTTGTTTTGTTTGATATGGATCTGATATTTTATCCACATGTTTATCGTCATTCTTAATATCTTTCAGTGTTTTTTTTATATCTTTTGTCATACTTTTTGAGACGATACCATTATCACTTGAAGATTTTAAAACTACACGTATGGATGCCTTTTCACTATCTTGGTTAAAATGTTTTTCAATTTTATCATTAGTATCTAGTGATTTTAGACCACTCATTTTAATATCATTATCAAATTTAGGTGCGTTAAACGATAATGGAATCATAATTGCCGCCAAGATAACAACCCAAGCTATCAAACTTGACCACTTGTGCTTCGCTACAAATGTGCCTAATTTATATAAAAATTTTGCCAAAGTATTGCCCCCTTCTAAAATCAACGTTATAGTTTAACTATACATTGTAGATTATTTAACATGCCAATATGTTACATTCTTTTGCTCTGTATTTAAAGTCATAATTAATGATATATGTATAGATAAACTACGGTTTGGAGTGAATTGTATATGAACCATAATGATTTGAGAGTTATAAAAACGAAAAAAGCATTATCTCAGAGCTTATATGAATTATTAGAAAAGCATATGTTTACAACGATTTCAGTCAACCAAATTTGTGATAACGCTATGGTACATCGCACAACGTTTTACAAGCATTTTTATGATAAATATGATTTACTAATCTACTTAATCAAATTATTAACTAAAGATTATCTTGCAACGGATATTAAAGAACGGCTCAACAATCCTTTTAAAACCATTTACACAACTTTTCAAAATAAAGCCGAATTGCAACGTATTCAACAAAAGCAACAAGATGATAAAGAATTTGAAAAAGTTGTGTCGAAATTTATCATTGATACTTTAAAAAATGATATTAAAGAAAATCAACATCGCATTATCGTCGATCGTGCTGTTCCAGAAAGTTTAATTTTTTATATTTATGACTCGACGTTAGCAGGTTTTGTAGAATGGGCTAGATGTGAAAATCCCAATATGGATGCGGATAAGATGGACAAAATATTTCATAAAGTCGTCAATTTAAAAATCCGTGATTAAAATTGAAGCTTCTATTAATAATGTATGTTGCGTCATGTTATCGTTATTATACATAAGGCACCTCGTTCATTTAGTTTAGTAGTATTTATTAAATGATACGAAACTGCCTTATTTTTTAAACATTTAAAGGTGAAATTACATGTTAATACGTAGTATTGAATAAAAAAGAAGCGCTCAGATGAGTTGAATTCAATTCATTTGAGCGCTATTTTTCTGGGATTTATATCCCAGCCTGTTTAAGTTTTAAAACATTTCTGAAACAACTTTTTGTTCTAAGAAGTTTAATAAGTAATCTGGACTACCAGTTTTAGCATCCGTACCTGACATTTTGAAACCACCAAATGGATGATAGCCTACTACCGCTGCAGTACAACCTCTGTTGAGATATAAATTACCTACGTCAAATTCATTAACTGCTTTCATCCAATGTTCACGGTTATTCGTAATCACAGCACCTGTTAAACCGTAATCTGTATCATTGGCAATGTCTATCGCTTCATCAAAGGTATCAAACTTTGTAAAGCCAACAACTGGACCAAAGATCTCTTCTTGCATAATTTGATCTGAAGATTTCAACCCTGAAATAATGGTAGGTTTAATGAAGTAACCTGTTGAATCATCTGTGTCGCCACCGATTTCAATTTTTCCTTCTTTACTACCTATTTCGATATAATTTTTAATTTTATCGAATTGCTTTTTATTAATCACAGGACCCATAAATGTGTTATCTACAGTATTACCTACTGTTAACTCTTTTGTTAATTCAATCGCTTTCTCTAATACTTCATCGTAAACAGAACTGTGTACGATGGCACGTGAGCATGCGGAACATTTTTGACCAGAAAAGCCGAATGCTGAAGTGACAATTGCTTCTGCAGCCAAGTCAGTATCAATATTCTCATCTACTACAATGGCGTCTTTACCGCCCATCTCTGCAATCACACGTTTCAAGAATGTTTGGCCTTCATGAACGACTGCACTGCGTTCGTAAATTCGTGTACCTGTTGCACGTGAACCTGTAAATGTGATGAAATGCGTGTGAACAGAGTCTACTAAATCATCACCAATTTCTTTCGGATCACCAGGTACAAAGTTTACGACGCCTTTAGGTAAACCTGCTTCTTCTAAAATTTCGATTAATTTATAAGCCGTTAGGACAGTGTCTTCCGCTGGTTTTAACAGTACTGTGTTACCGGCAATCACTGGCGCTAATGTCGTACCTGCCATAATTGCAAATGGGAAATTCCAAGGTGGGATTGTAACGCCTGTACCGATTGGTTTATAGAAGTATCTATTATGTTCACCTTCACGGTCTAATACTGGTTTACCGTCAGCTAAATCCATCATTGAACGCGCATAATATTCGATAAAATCGATACCTTCAGCAGCATCACCTACCGCTTCGTCCCATGGTTTACCTGCTTCATAGACCATTACTGCTGAGATTTCTTCCTTACGTCGACGAATGATTGCAGCTACACGTAATAATAATTCAGCACGATCTCTATGTGACCACTTGCTCCATGATTTATAAGCTTTATTTGAAGATTCGAATGCTTTTTCTACATCATCTTTAGTTGCTTTGGATACTTTTGCAATTAATTCTGATGTATTAGCAGGATTGATTGAATCAAATGTATCATCTTTAGTGATATGCTTCCCATCAATAACGATTGGAAGTGTTTGACCAAGTTCACGCTTTACCTTTTCTAATGTTTTTTGAAATCTTTCAACATTTTCTTGCACTGAAAAGTCAATTCCAGGTTCATTTTTGAAAGGTACTACCATTCTTAATTACCCCCTAAGTTTATAAAAGCTTTAAATTAAATCGTATTTTGTCTTACATAAAATGATATTTCATATCATTAAGTTCATTTTACTATTACATCCCCCATTTTTGCAATCGCTTACACAATGTTATCTGAAAAGTCTTACCTTTCTTTAAGTAACCTACATTTAATCATTCTAAGCAGCGCGACACAAATGTTATATAGAGGATTAATTTTATAATAGAAATAAAGTATAATATAATTATCATATTTTTAACGACATCATGAGTAAGGACGTGGTACTATGAAAGCACTTATTACGGGTGGAGCTGGATTTATCGGTTCTCACGTAGCAGAAAAATTTTCAAAAGAAGGTATCGAAGTATTTGTAATAGATAATTTAAGTTCAGGATTTCTCGACAATATCCCTTTTATTGATAAAGAACATATTTTTATTAAAGATGTCACTGATTTTAACTTTGTAACTGAATTAATAAAAGTATATCAATTTGATTATGTTATTCATTTAGCAGCTATGGTTAGCGTAGTTGAAACCGTTGAAAAACCAATAGAATCTAACCAAGTGAACATAGATTCTACGATTAATTTATTAGAGGCTTGTCGAAAATGGAATTCCAATTTGAAGAAATTTATCTTTGCTTCATCGGCTGCCGTTTATGGTGATTTACCTGAATTACCAAAATCAGTTTCGCAGTCTTATATTTGTCCATTGTCTCCATATGCTATTCAAAAATTTTCTGGTGAACAATATGTCAAAATTTATAATAGCCTCTATAATGTGCCAACGTCTTGTTTAAGATTTTTTAATATATATGGCCCTAAACAAAATCCAACTTCAGATTATTCTGGTGTATTGTCTATTTTAAATAATAAATTTTCACATAATCAAACTTTTACATTCTATGGTGATGGTAAACAGACCCGCGATTTTGTCTATATTGATGATTTAGTGGCAGCGTTATGGATGGTATTAAATCATTCATGTACGAATGGTTTAATCTATAATGTAGGAACTGGCCATCAAACAACTTTAAATGATGTATTTAAAGCTTTTGAGAATAGTTATGGCTATAGCATTCCTGTTCGATATGAACCACCGAGAGTTGGCGATATAAAACATTCATTAGCTGACATAAAGCCGCTTCAGCAACTTGGTTACACACCCCAATATACTATTTCAACAGGTATCGCAGCTTATTTAGATTATAATAAACAACATTAAATAGAGAGATCTGAGACATTTATTTTCATCTCAGATCTCTCTTCAACTATTTAAGTAGCTTATAAAATTCATTAATTGCTTGCTTATTATATGAAAGATAATCAAATGTTTCATATACGTCATTTTCTTTTTTGATAAAATGTTCAATCGCCTTAGCTATATCTTTAATATCGTGACTAACAAGTTTACCAAACTTGCCATCATTTAAGACATATCGATTTGCCTCAATATCAGACGCTAAAATGTTCATACCTAATGTTAAAGCTTCTAATAATACCATTGATTGACCTTCATAGTAAGAAGTCAAAGCTAATAAATCAGAATGTTTCATGATATAAAATGGATTGCTACGTTGTCCTAATAAAAATACATTGTCTTCTAATTTTAATTGCTTAATTTGCTTTTGTAATTGATTTCTAAGTGCGCCTTCTCCTATAATATAAAGCTTTACTTTAGGATAGTGTCCCACTAATTCAAATACTGCTTCAATCAATAAATCAAAGCCTTTTTCAGGTGACAATCTACCTACTGTAACTATTTTAAAATCTTCATCACTAAATCGAACAGAGTGAACTTTATTATCTCTCACATTAACTAATAAAGATTCACCATGCTTTTCATATTTATCAGAATCATCATTTTTCAGCTGATTAATTTTAGTAATATTAATTGTATTTCTAGCAGTAGCAAATTTCTTATTTAAGTTCTTTTGATTAATCTTCTCTTTATTTAATTGTTTCGTCGCATCGGATACACTGATTAGTTTATCAAAATACTGATATGTCGAAATAGCACCTTTCACATTTAAATAATGCGGTCTTTTACCATTAATTGTGCGCTTCATATCTGCTTTCATATCACTATGTAAAAAGATGAATTTGCGTTTCGCATGACTTGCTAAAATAAGATTAGCCCAAAACATAGAATACCCGCTAAAATCGATAGCGTAATCAAATTTACTATTACCAAATACTTTACGGAAATCACGTTCGTAAACTTTTTTAGGATAAAGCCATTTTTCAAACGCTTTATTCAAACCTCTTTGCCTAATAAAATTGACAATATACATTTCTTTTAATGACGCAAATAAAGGTCCTCTTCTCAAGATAATTCTGACATTTTCATTTACATTATTTAAATTATTTAAAACTTCTGCATTATTAGTACGATTAAGAAATATTGTTACATCAAAACGGCTATAATCAAGATTCTCTAATAAGTTGATGGCCGAAGAAGTAATCCCGTTATTCTTCATGCCACCCGGATAAATGAGGATTTTCTTTTTATTTACAACATTTGTTACTGGATCTATCACTTTTTTACCTTTAAATACATAATCAATGAGCGTTTGGGTAACGCTACCATTATCTAAATTGACATAGGTTTGTTTGAAATGTTGATAATTCTTTAGATATTTATCTGAAAAGTAGCTTTGTTGTTGAATAGCATCGATAACTTCTTCGATGTGGTGACAAACTGGTCCGGGTAAATCATCTATTCCTATATACATGCCTCTTGATGTTTCATATTCTTCATAATCTGGTGTATAAAATATGATGGGTTTATCTGTAACTAAAAAGTCAAAAAAGATACTTGAATAGTCCGTGATCATTAAATCTATCGCTGATAATAGCTCATTTGTATCAAAATAATCTGGTATTAAATACGGGAGTAACGCTTCATTTTCTAATGCTTCTTGATATGCATATGGATGAACTTTAACTAATACTTGATAGTTAATATGCTTTTCCAACTGTTTAATTTCATCTAGAATGTTGTTCAGACTTTCAGTTGGATTGTTAACATCCGATCCTCTCCATGTTGGACAATACAATGCTATTTCTCTGCCATCTAAATTAATATGTGTACTGATTTTACTTAATATGGATGGTTTACTTGTATTAAATGTTAAATCGATTCGAGGATATCCTATTTCAAGTATTTGTCCTCCATATATCGTTTCAAGTGCAAAAGCCCTCTTGAATATTTCTGTAGTGTGCTGATTGGGACTAATTAAATAATCACTTTGTAAAAAGTTTTTGATAATGTTTTGGGAACCTCGAAGACTATCTTCAATATCTAAGCCCATACATTTGAGAGGTGTACCATGCCAGGTATTCACGTAGATTTGATCAACTTTTTTAGTATAATAAGCTGGAAAAGTTGAGTTATTAAATAAATATTTGCATTCTGCTAAAGCTTTTAAATAATCATCAGATTCTTTAATAATAAATTCAATATTCTTAAATTTAGAGAATTTTTGTTTATAGAAATTGAGCGTAGCTTCATTGTCTACTACCCATTTATGGGTATACTTTCTATATTTTTTATTGTTTAATAAACTTTTAAAAATAGCATAGGGGCTATCTGTAATACTTTTTCCATCTCTCACTTGATATAAAATCAAGTTATTCTTTACTTTCAATCTATCGTAATATTTAGCATATGTCATAACTTTACTAGTATATGCCGATTTTTTCTTATTCTTAAGAGGAGTTGATATAAATTTGAACTTCCTTTGAATTTGATTAATTATAAATTTCTTTAATGCCATATTAATTTTTCCTTTCTAAGTTGTACTATTTAACATTATTTCTAGTTGCTTAAAAATTAATTCTATTACTACCACTATAGCTAAAAGGTTCAATTGGCAATAAAACAGAAAGTAATATAAGATCACTTCATTATATCATTTTTTTATTATATCGTGTATATTATGCGTGATAAAGTTACGTAGCTCATTGAAATGTTTCTCAACAAAAAACCTTTAATGACTTTTCTTATTTAAAGCCATTAAAGATTTGTTATTTCTGTTAACAGTATTTATATTTTCGGTGAATCACTATCATCAATGACTCTTACTACCTTGGCAGGAATACCTGCCACTAAACTATTGGGTGGAACATCTTTCGTAACTACAGCTCCAGCTGCTATAACTGAACCGTCTCCAATTGTTACCCCTGGTGTTACTACTACATTACCACCTATCCATATATTATTTCCAATTGTAATTGGAAGTGCTAATTCTAATCCTATATTACGTTCTTGATGCGTCAATGGATGGTGCGCTGTATAAAATCCACACGATGGTCCTATAAAGACATTATTACCTATAGTTATACCTCCACCATCCATAAAGTAACAATTACTATTCACAAAAATATTTTTCCCCAATTTAACGTTCCAACCATAATCCATATCGAGAGGACTATTAATAACTACATTTTCAGTTTCATAACCTAACAACTCACTTAGAATCTGAATACGTTTTTTTGAATCACTTG
This sequence comes from Staphylococcus sp. HMSC063A07, assembly GCF_001836955.1. Classification (NCBI taxonomy): domain Bacteria; kingdom Bacillati; phylum Bacillota; class Bacilli; order Caryophanales; family Staphylococcaceae; genus Staphylococcus; species Staphylococcus sp. HMSC063A07. The sequence goes on along the minus strand of NZ_KV830929.1, from coordinate 99,716 downwards.
GTCGCGTTTGATTGTAGTCATAACATAAATCCTTTGCACGTAATAAATCTTGATGTAATTGTGTATCATAATTAGCATCATACCATTGATGAGCAAGCATTTTTTCTTTTTCTGTCATTACAATCTCCTCCACAACATCATTATTAGTTTCATTTTAATGACTAATATTCACTTTAACAACCGTTATTGTTGTCGGCTATATTCCACCCTTAATATCTCTATTATTTTTTCACTCATTACTACTTTAGAACCAGATAAAATCACTGCTCAAGTCTCATGAAATTGCTATTTATTTTTACTATACTTATACCATGACATAGCAAAGGAGATTACAATTATGAAAGGAATTTTAAAAGGTGTCTTTATTATATTAGTCATATTGGGCCTTGTTCGAACGTTTGAAAACTATGCAATTATAGATGACGTATCTAATTATTATCACGAAAACTTTGCTGAAAAGGTTAATCAATTTCAACATCATTCTAAGCAAACTGAATCGTTGTCCCCTTCTGATTTCTTCTAAACCTATGTTAACTTTTGACACTTCTTTTAACTGAACCTATAAAAGTTGCGAAAATGAACTACACATATGCTATATCGTACTTTATAAGTCCGTTAAAACATTAAAGGATTGAAATTTCTACCACTACGGTTGATTTCAGTCTTTTTTTATATGCAAACAGAATGATTGACCTATATACCTAGTAGGGGTATATTAGTAAGTAATATAAGGGAGGTTTGCATATGTCCCATACCAAATCTACTACATTAACTGTTACAGGTATGACTTGTGCTGCGTGTTCAAATCGCATTGAAAAAAAGCTTAATCGCTTAGATCATGTCACTGCCCAAGTTAATTTAACAACTGAACAAGCACATATTGAATACGATCCAAACCAATATTCGCTGCAAGCTTTCATCACTCAAATTCAACAATTGGGTTACGATGTTGCCACAGATAACTTGGAACTCGATATTACAGGAATGACTTGTGCTGCGTGCTCAAATCGCATTGAAAAGGTTCTAAGTAAACAACCTGGTGTTAATCAAGCCAACGTTAATTTAACGACTGAACAAGCATCAGTTGATTATTATCCAGGACAAACCGACGCAGATACACTTATCCAACGAATTAAACAATTAGGGTATGGTGCCCAGCTAAAGCAAAATGATGAAACACAGCACAAGCGCAAAGCGCAAGCACTCGCACATAAAAGAAATAAACTCATCGTATCAGCTATACTGTCTGTTCCTTTAGTATTAACCATGTTGATTCATCTGTTTCATATGAACTTGCCTCATATTTTAATGAATCCATGGTTCCAATTTCTGCTCGCCACGCCTATCCAATTTATGATTGGTTGGCAATTTTATGTAGGTGCTTATAAAAATTTACGCCATGGCGGTGCCAATATGGATGTACTCGTTGCTCTAGGTACTAGTGCTGCATATTTTTATAGTCTTTACGAAATGATAAAGTGGTTGTCTAAGAATACGTATCAACCACATCTTTACTTCGAAACGAGCGCGGTTCTTATCACGTTAATTCTATTTGGAAAATATTTAGAGGCACGCGCCAAATCACAAACCACATCCGCTTTAAGTGAATTGTTAAATCTGCAAGCTAAGTCTGCACGTCTCGTTCAACAAGATGGCACTGAAACGATGATCCCTCTTGCTAAAGTACAAGTCGGTCAACATTTCGTTGTTAAACCCGGAGAAAAGATTCCTGTTGATGGCGTCATCACTTCAGGGCAAACCGCAATTGATGAATCCATGCTAACTGGTGAATCATTACCTATAGATAAAACAATTGATGATGAAGTCATCGGTTCAACAATGAATCAGCAAGGTGTTATTACAATGAAAGCAACAAAAGTTGGTGAAGATACTGCCTTAGCTAATATCATTAAAGTTGTAGAAGATGCACAAGGTTCTAAAGCCCCTATTCAACGACTTGCTGACATCATTTCAGGTTATTTTGTACCTACTGTCATTGCTATAGCAATTCTAACATTCAGTATTTGGTTACTATGGATCCATCCTGGCTCCTTTGAAGATGCTTTAGTTGCAGCCATTTCCGTCTTAGTTATTGCATGTCCATGTGCACTCGGATTAGCCACACCAACTTCTATCATGGTAGGTACAGGTAAAGCAGCAGAAAACGGCATTTTATTTAAAGGCGGTGCGTTTGTTGAAACTACCCATAATATTGATACGATTGTCTTTGATAAAACAGGAACTATCACACATGGCAAACCACAAGTTACAGACTATATCGGCGATTCACGCACCTTGCAATTAGCCATGAGTGCTGAGCATAGTTCAGAACATCCACTTGCTACTGCCATCGTGACATATGGTCAAGCGCAAAAACAGACATTAACAACTGTACAATCATTCACTAATCTGCCCGGCCATGGTATTCAAGCTACCGTAGATCATGAGCACGTGCTCATCGGTAATCGTAAATTGTTATCTGACCATAATATAGCTATAGATAAATTTGATGCGCAACGTCGTCAATTAGAGTCTGAAGGTAAAACCGTTATGTTTATCGCAGTGAAAAATCAACTAACTGGCATGATCGCAGTTGCAGACACAGTGAAAGCTACTGCAAAGCAAGCGATTCACCAGCTGCATGATATGAATATTCAAACTGTTATGCTTACCGGTGACAATGAACACACTGCGAAAGCCATTGCTCAACAAGTTGGTATCGATAAAGTCATCGCACATGTTTTACCTGAAGACAAAGCGTCACATGTTGCAGATTTACAACGAGAACAGCATCAAGTTGCAATGGTGGGTGATGGTATCAATGACGCACCAGCACTAGTACAAGCAGATGTTGGCATTGCCATGGGCACAGGTACAGAAGTTGCCATTGAATCAAGTGACATCACTATTTTAGGTGGCGATCTTTCCTTATTACCAAAAGCGATTATCGCCAGCGAAAAAACAATTCATAATATTAAACAAAACCTATTCTGGGCTTTTGGTTATAATATTGCTGGTATTCCAATTGCCGCATGCGGTTTACTTGCGCCATGGGTGGCAGGTGCAGCAATGGCATTGAGTTCAGTTAGTGTTGTTACCAATGCGTTACGTTTAAAACGTATGAAACTATAAAAACTTCTCTTTATATGGTAAAAAATATTATAATACGGGTAAATACTAAATATAAAAAATGTGGAGGTTTAAATATGAAAATAGATACTTTAAATGTAGAAGGTATGAGTTGTGAACATTGTCGTAATGCAGTAGAGTCTGCTCTTGCAAAACTAAATGGTGTTTCATCTGCTGAAGTTGACTTAGATAAAGGTCAAGTAAGAGTAGGTTATAGTGAAGATAAAGTTACAATAGCCCAAATGAAAGATGCTATTGAAGACCAAGGTTACGATGTAAAATAAATCGTTGTGTTAAGAATCTGAGATATAAATCCCAACATAATGCAGTTTGGGACATAATTCCTAGAAAAATAGGGAGCGGGACAGCATTCATTAT
>NZ_KV830929.1:80164-96109 GCF_001836955.1 Staphylococcus sp. HMSC063A07 | reverse complement strand
TCTTTTCGAAAGCCTCTTTGTTGGGGCCCCTTTCAGCTTGTTCTGTTTGCTCGAGAGTCTCTTTTTAAAATAAGGTATTTTTGTTTCATTTAATAAACGTTTTAATTGTATTATTATTAATTTACGCGTAAATGAGTAGTTCCGGTATTTAAGACATCTAATGTTGCATCTAACGCATCAACAATAAGGTTTTTAACTGCTGCATCAGTGTAAAATGCGATATGAGGCGTTAAAATAATATCTTCACGTTCAATTAGTTCATCCAGTAATGCATCATTGAGTTCTTGACCTTGATGGTTAATTGGGAAGACACCTCGTTCGTATTCATAAGTATCTAAAGCAGCACCTTTAATGTGCTGTGAATCAATATTTGATAATAAGGCTTTTGTATCAACGAGTGATCCACGAGCCGCATTAATAAATACTGCACCTTGTTTAAATTGTTTAAATAAATCGTCATTAAATAAATGATGATTATATTTTGTAGCTGGCACATGGATTGTTACAATATCTGCTTGACCAACAGCTTCTTCCAATGTTTCGGTATATGTAACATACTCAGCAACATGTTCATTTGGAAATGGATCATAAGCTACCACCTTGCTACCGTATCCCTTAGCAAATATTTCTGCCGCACGACCACCAATTCGTCCTGTACCAATAACCGCTACTGTTAAATCACGAATAGAACGTGATAAAATACTTGGTTGCCATCGAAAATCATATTGACGTACATTGTTTTGAATTTGGTTGGCATTTCTAATAAGATTAATCGCTTGTGTCACTGCAAATTCAGCAATTGACGTAGGTGAATATGATGGCACATTAGATACAATTAAATCGTACTTAGTAGCTAATTCTAAATCAAAGCCATCATATCCTGCACTACGTTGTGCAATTTGTTTAATCCCAAATTCATGGAGCTTAGCATATATGTTTTCCGATAAAGGTAGCATTTGTGATAACGATAAACCATCAAAACCTTTTACGGTATCTACATTTTCTTCGGTGAGCTGTGCAGTATCTAAATCTACTTCAACATCATTATTTCGTGCCCAATCTTCAATAAAAGGGATATCTTCTTCACGTACTGTCATGATTTTAATTTTCGTCATTCGAATTCCTCACATTCTAATTATTATTGGTATATAAATGCGTCAACGTTGCTAAACGTTGTGCTGCCTCTTCAAGTAATTGATCATCTAATGCTAAAGATATACGTACATAGTGCTTACCATTTTGACCAAATGGAATACCAGGTGCCACCAAAATAGACAATTCTTGTAATAAAAATTGTTCAAATGTCTCACTATCATATCCTGGGGGTGTATGCAACCATTCATAAATACCACCTTTTGATGATACAAATGGCAAGTGTGCTTCAAGTAATTGTTGTTCAAAATAATTTCTACGACGCTTAAATGTTTCATTTTGTTGATCTAAAAAGTCATCATAGTTATTTAGTGCATAGGTAGCAGCATCTTGTAATGCGCCAAACATCCCTGCATTCGTATGCGTTTGATACTTTTTAAGCGCTTGAATCATCTCTTTATTTCCTACTGCAAAACCAACACGGAAACCAGACATATTATAGCCTTTAGATAGAGAGAATATTTCAATTGCAACATCCTTACCATGTTCAGATGCTAATATACTTGGGTTTTTAGCGTCAAAACCAAAGGCACTATATGCAAAGTCATGAACAATTTTCGTCTTAGTATCCTTAAATTGATTTATCGCTGCATCAAATACAGCTTTTGTTGCAGTTGAACCAGTGGGATTATTTGGATAAGTTAAATAGACAAGTGCTGTATTTTCTAAAATATGTGGTTCTACTTTATCCCATTCAGGTAGATAATGTGGTGGTTCTAAATTTAATGGAACGGGGTTTGCATCTGCAAGCATAACGCCCGCCAAGTAATCCGTATAACCAGGGTCAGGAAGCAAAACATGCTCTCCAGGATTTACAACACATGCAGGTAAGGCCACTAAGCCGTTTTTAGTGCCATACAAGATACACACTTCATCTTCTGGATCTAATAACACATCATAATGTCTATGATAAAAATCAACGATAGCTTGTCTAAATGAGGCTTTACCATGAAAAGCACCATATTTTTGATTTTCTGGGATACTTACGGCTTGCGCAAAACAATCCACAATCCCTTTAGGTGTTTCCCCGTCAGGGATACCTACTGCCATATTAATCAATGGTAACGGGCCATGTTCTATTTTACGTCCCATCGTTTTCCCAAAATAGCTATCTGGTATGCTATCAAGTCTTTGAGAAATAATCATAAGTAAACCTCCTTAAAAAACTCTATCCTACTTAATTTAGTCATATATCACATCTTTGTCTAATCTCTACATTTCAATGTTCCACTTAATATATACATTCTATTGTAATTGAGTGAATAATGTCAATATTCTAACAATTTATGGGTTATGTACTTTATTAGCAAAACATAACACATTATGGGACATAAATATAACGGAAATTAAAACGGCAAAGCCCTTTCTTTGAGTATAGTTAATACAATATCATTTGAAAGTATTAAAACTGGCATTTCTATTTGTAGCGTATATGAGTGCGTCACGTTATCTTTTTTCATAAGGCAATTTGTTTAATGAAGTTTATTCATAGATGCGAAAGTATCTTAACTTTTTCAAAACATAATGTACAATCATATTTAAATAGGCCATATCTTGGCGAGAATAAAACAATATGACGAGACCCCAACAAAGAGAAATGAGAAAAGTATTTCAACAAACAAAGCAAGCTGTCCTTAAGCAAGTGAGCCAATAATACAAAGCATTGTAAATAAAGAAGCCAGCAAATGAATTTGCAAGAAACGCATTTACTGGCTAAATTTTTAGAATTTATGTTCAGTGGTTATATGACTTAGTTGATATTTATCTCTACCGAAATAAATTATTATTTATTTTTCTCTTTTTCTGTTTGTTCAATGGTTTTTATAATTTCATTTGATAAGGCTTTACATCCACTATACTCTAAATGAATGCCGTCATAAGCAAAGTACTCTTGATGTCCTGCTGAAGCGCTATACCAGTCAACTAAATGTACATTCTTTTTATTTTTAGTTATATCTTTCATTAACTTATTATTATTTTGTTGATAATCTCTTGGCACACGTGTATTAACTAAATAAATATCAGCCTGACCAAATGCATCAACCAATTCTTTAAGTTGATCTTTAGTAAACTCACCATTCGTACCTAATTCCAATACCACAATTTGTCCTTTTTTATTATATTGTTGGTATTTTCCTTTAGCTAAAGGCGCAGCTTCAATTAACTGACGTCCAACTTTACCATCTATATTAGCGTTTGGTACTTTATCGGCGAATACTTCTCCGATGTCAACCATCACTGAATCTCCTAATAACAATGGTGAAGATTTTTTAATATTAAACTTAGTCTGTCCTTTATTTTGATCCGGCTGTGGTTTCGGCTGCTTTTTATGATTAGTATTAAAAGAAGTCTTTTTCGAATGTTGTTTTGCTTCGTGTTCTTTACCTAAACTATCAAATACACCAGTAAACGCTATTAACGTTGGAATTAAAAATACTAAAATGAGTACTGTTCTGATGATACGTTTGACATGTTTTGGGTTGAATGTAAATGCTTTGAACCCCTTTTTTCTGATTGGATTTTCTATAAATTGATATGAAAATTCAGCCATGACAAACATTAATATAACTTCAATGATGTAGACATATGCAGGAATTTGACCTTGTACATAATAACTATTCATTAAAACAATAATTGGAAAATGCCATAAGTATAAACTATATGATCGCTTTCCAATATAAGTAAATAATTTAAAGCTGAGCAGTTTCGCTAATATAGATGATGGGTGCACTGCACTGGCAATAATAAATAATGTCATGGCAGAAATTAAATAGAACCCGCCTTGATAAATCCATTTATCTTGGTCACTAATAATGAAGAAAAAGCTGACTAATAAAATAAAGGCAATAATTCCAGATAAATTTATACCTAAGTAGGACATTTTATATTTTGTCTTTTTAAGTCCAAATGGGTTCCACACAAACGCAAGAATACAGCCTAGCAATAGCGTTTGTAACCGTGTATCTGTACCAAAGTACACGCGAGAACTATCCCCTGTCACACCAAAAATAATTGCCATCGTTACCAAAGATAATAGAGAGACAATCCATAATATAAGTGTGATTTTTTGCGGTTTAAAACGTTTAAACAAGAAGAAAACCACAATTGGATAAAAGACATAAAATTGTTCTTCTATAGCTAATGACCACAAATGTTTCAATGGAGCTATCGCAAATTGATTAAAGTAATCAACATTTTGTGATATATACCACCAATTGGAAACATACAAAAATGCTGCTATAGCATCTTTTTTGATTTCAATGATTAAATCCGGTTTAAAGAGCAATATAAAGACAAGTACGGCAGACACCATAAAATACACTGCTGGAATAAGCCTTTTTATTCGTCTAATCCAAAATGCCCTTAAATCAATTGTACCTGTTCGATAATATTCAATGATTAATAAGCTTGTAATTAAATAGCCTGAAATAACAAAGAATGTGTCAACACCTAAGAATCCACCACTAAGCCATTGGGGATTAAGATGATAGATAATGATACCTAACACTGCAATGGCTCTAAGGCCGTCTAGTCCAGGCATATATCTTAACTTGTAGTTCCGATCAATACGTCTTAAATCTTTTTTCAACAATAGCCACTCCCACAACTTAAATGTTCACAATTTTCACAATACACCATGTTAATTTTTTTGGATATTGTTTGTAGATATTATATTCCCAGTAGAAAAATACTATTAACATTCATATTTATATTTGATTATGTAGTGCATCTACTAATATGAACGAATACTGTACCATTATAGCAAAGTTTTATTAAATTGATGACATTTTTATTGTGACAATGTTGTAAGAATATTTAAGTACGTAAAAAAACACCCCAAAGCATAGGCTTTGAAGTGTTTTTTTAAGTTTATATTGTAGTAATGTTTATCTTACATTCCCCAAGCAGATAAACCTTGAGCTTTGTATGCTCTAACTGCAGCATTGATTTGATCGTTTACTGTAGCAGTTGAACCCCAACCTGGCATAGTTTGGAATAAACCTGAAGCACCAGAAGCATTACGTGCATTTGCTTGACCATTAGATTCACGTGCAATGATTGCAGACCATGTTGATGCTGGAACGCCAGTACGTTGAGCCATAATTGCTGCTGCTGAAGAACCAGTAGCACCTGCAGTGTTTCCGTTAGATAATCTTACTGAACTGCTGTAGCTTGAAGTAGCTGGAGCTGAGTAAGAAGTTGTTGATGTTTGGTAGCTTGATCTTGGTGCAGAAACTGCTTGTACATTTGTGTTGCTAGCTTGTGCATTTGAACTAACTGCTTGTGTAGAACCTTCAGTGTAGCCTTGAGTTGAAGGTTGGCTGTCTGCTTCACCTGTGTAGATATATTTCCAAGTAAAGTTTTGACCATTTGAAGTGAATGTATATCTAAAACCATCTTTCACGAAAGAAAAATCATATGCGCCAGCTTTTACTGGGTGTGCATTTAATTCTGATGGATTATGTTGTGCTAAGTTAGCTAATTGATCATAGTTAGTAGTTTCAGCTGCGTGAGCTTCATGACCTGAAGTTAATGCATAACCTGTTACTCCTAAAGTTACTGCTAATGATGATGCTAATACTGTCTTTTTCATAATAATAAATTCCTCCAAAAATTTGTTGTATATTTTCGTTTACTGTTCTCTAATGTTCTAAAAAACGTATTGAGTTGTTACCTCAAATTCATGTTTAACTTTTGACACTAGAAACTATAACATAAAATTTGGCGATTTATATTACACCTATCTTACAAAAAATTACAATAATAGACATCATTTGTAATGTTGAAACATAATTGTCTTTCAATGTAACACACAATTTCGTATCTATAAGTAAAAAATTTCATCTTAAACCCTTGATTTACAATAGAATATTAAAAAATTTACACATGGATGACACCACCTGAATTATTACAAATTGCAGCTCTGTTACAAATATGTAATACATTACACATATTTATCTATTTATAAAAATAGGGAGCGGGACAGAATTCATTATGAATTCGTAGTCCCGCTCCGGCAAGGTTGACTAGGATTGAAAAAAGCTTGGTATAAGCGTATTTTTAGTCCAGTCAACTGCTGCCAATATAGAGTTCACAACTTAAAACATAATGATGTCCCAGTCTCCTATAACTTTATATCAATGTTTAACTCCCCAAAGTGCGTGTTCACATTGTTGAATAATATATTGCATTACTTTCAATCTAGATGTTTTCTTATGATCTGCTGGAATAACATACCATGGTGCATGGTCTGTATCCGTGCGTTTAATCATGTCCACACTCGCTTCTAAGTACAAATCCCATTTGTCACGGTTACGCCAATCTTCACTGGTAATTTTCCACTGTTTGTTCACGTTATTCTCTCTATCTTTGAATCGTTTAAGTTGTTCTTTTTTATCCAAAGTCAAGAAAAATTTAAGTACAATAGCACCCTCATCCGTCCACATCTTTTCAAAAGCATTGATTTCATCATAAGCGCGTTGCCATTCCTTCGTTGTTGCAAAGCCTTCTACACGTTCAACAAGTACCCTACCATACCAACTGCGGTCAAACATTTCAATATGCCCTGTACGAGGCATTTCTTTAGCAAAACGCCATAAATAATGATGTTGTAGCTCTACGTCTGTAGGTGCACTTATACCATTAACCTCATATCCTGTAGGGTCTAACTTTTCTCTAATTCTTTTGATATTCCCCCCTTTTCCTGCAGCATCCATACCTTCAAATACTAATATCAAAGGAATTTTTCTATCATATAAAGCAAATTGTAGTTCACGTAATCGTTTTTGTAAGTCAACAACTTGCGATTTATATTCTTTTTTAGACACTTTATCAAGTGTTTGATTAAAAAAGTCTGTCGTATAATCTGATGTAAATAACCCGTCATAATTGTGCGATTGTCGTTGATGTTTCTTAATTGCCTTTTCTAAACGTTTAATAATATGCTCATACATCTTCTCTATAGCATGTTGACGCTCTGTATAATCAATCACTTTCCAATCTTTATCTCGTTCAATAAAACCATGCATATCTCTTAAATAAATATCACTATCTAGAACTTTCTCATATTCTTGTACTTTCCATTGCATTAATGGATTATTATTCGTTTGTCGAATATGTTCTTGGCGTTTCTCTTCATTTATTTCAATAAAGAACTTAATGATTTCATAATGATCTTGTATAAGCATCTTTTCAAAAGAATGAATTTGAGATTCTAACACTTCATAGTTAGGGTATTGTAATGATTTAATAGCATTTTCTCTATAATCTAAATAATGTGAATACCAGCTACGGAAGTAAACATTAATACCCCCTTTTTTCGGTAAGCTATTCCAATATTTTTGTAGAAATTGATATCTCAAGTCATTTTCTTTTGGAGATTGCGTTGTAATAAAGCGTGTATATTTAGCGTCAAAATTTAATAATAGTTCATTTGATAAACGTGTCTTTCCTGATGCTGGAACACCTTCAAATAATATCATCACTGGAATACCTAATTCATGAGTTTGTCGCGTTAATTTCGCAGCTTTCAGTGCAAGTGTTTCGATATTTTTGACCATGTGTGTCATCCTTTACTTATTAAATATTAATGCACAGGCATGCATTATTTGTTACTTATTACTATACGCTATCTGTCAGCGTTTTTACATATGCTTTATAACATCTATTTCAGGGAACATATGTAATATGGAGGAGATTTACTATGACTGTTAAAATTGCACGTATTTATGATGATCCTATCCCAGAGGGTAAAAGAATTCTTGTCGATAGAGTGTGGCCTCGAGGCATCTCCAAAGCACACGCACAACTTGATGAATGGTTGAAAGACATTGCTCCTAGTACAGCATTACGACAATGGTTTAATCATCAAGATGACTTATTTAAACAATTTAAAGAAAAATATAAAAAAGAGTTACAAGATAATGATGAACAAGCACAGGCGTTTAATAAGCTTAAACATATAATAGAAGAAAGTCATCAAGATGTCATCCTGCTCTATGCCGCAAAAAATACCAAATATAATCAAGCCATAGTACTACAAGAACTATGTACAAAATAAAAGTCACAGAACTCTCGGAGCCTGTGACTTTAACTTTATCCTAGGAATTTAAAGATATTTGAATCATATAACTTCAATACTCTTCTAAATAGAATATCTAAAGCATATGCAACTGCTAATGGAACAATAAAGAAAGCTAAAACAATCAAACCTAAACTAATCCATGCAGAATCAACATGTAAGAATTTGAAAGCACTGATAGGTCCTATCATACCGATAAAACCAAATCCTGCAGATTCTTTTGTTCCGGCAATACCAATCAAACTTCCTACAACACCTGATATTGCAGCATTCACTAATATAGGAAGCATGATAATTGGATAACGAACCATATTTGGCATCATCATTTTGACACCACCAAAGAAGATTGAAATCGGTACAGCAACACGATTCACTCTACTTGTGCCTATAAGTAATACTGCTTCTGTCGCAGAGATACCTATTGATGCCGAACCTGCTGCAAGTCCTGTGATACCAATCGCTATCGCAATGGCTACCGTTGATAATGGCGAAATGATAATGAAACTAAATACCATCGAAATCAACATACACATTAATATAGGTTGTAATTCGGTAAAGCTGTTTACCATATCACCAATAGCTGTAGTAATTAAATGTACATAAGGTAATATTAGTACCCCAACAAATGCTGATAAACCACCAACAACTGTTGGATAAACGATTAATGCCATACTGCCAACACGTTTTTCTATTAATAAAATAAATAAAACTGTAATTGCAGCCGTAATCATTGTATTGATTAAATCACCAATGCCGGCAATAACCCAAACGCCATGTTTAAATTGTGCGGCACCGCTACCAACGTATGAGGCACTTGCTACAACAGCAATTGCTAAAGGTGTCATATTAAATTTCAATGCGATTAACGCACCTATTAAAGCTGGTACAGTAAACTGAAGTGCTTGCACCACATGTAATAATATGGCAAATATTGGCGAATACTGCATTAAATATTTTAAAATCTCACCTAAAATGGCATTGGGCACTAAACCAACGACGATTCCAATGGCTACCCCGGATAGTACTCTAAAGGTGAAATCTTTTACTCCTATCTTTCTAATTGTTGTCATAAAATTACCTCCTGCTGTGTCTCTGACACATCTCTATATGTTGTATTGTCATTCATGCTGATGAATTCTATATATTTAGCAGTTCACCAATGTTTTAAATGATAAAATTATAATAACACATGTTCTGAATTTTCAGAATATTAAATTTAAAAATTTTCAAAATAGACATAAACAGTGCCAAATTTATGCATTTATATACCAGAATTTTTATCAAGATAACGAAATCATCAATTATAAGAGGAACGTCGTCTTGTTATGAAATACATGGCATATTATTGCTAAAAAATAGGGAGCGGGACAGCATTCATTATGAATTCGTAGTCCCGCTCCCTTCTTTATTTACAATGCTACGTATTGTTGATTCACTTGCTAATAGAACCGTTTTAGCCACCCAACTTGCTGTGCTTGTGGAATTTCTTGTCGAAATTCTCTCTGTTGGGGCCACCCCAACTTGCGTTGTCCGTTGGCTTTCTTTTCGAAAGCCTCTTTGTTGGGGCCCCGGTATTCTAATCTTTCAAGTGTCTTGCTAAAGTATGTTGTATTAATATTTGACTTTATTAGGATTGTATTCCTGATTTTTTGTCTCTTTGCGATAGCGTAGATACATTAAGCATAGGATACCCAACCAAACTGGGGATAATAAAACTGCCCAACGTGTTGTGTTGCTAATAAGTAGAACGATAAAAATAAATGCGAAAAATATGAGTATTCCAGTAGCCATAAATTTTCCGCCTGGCATTTTATAATTACTTTGCTTATGCAACTCTGGGTTATGCTTTAAGAAACCTAAATAAGACATCACTATAATCGCCCATATAATAATATTTAAAATCGTAGAGAATGTCGTAATTGACACAAACACTTTGGTCGCATCTTTATAAATATAATTTAAAATAACAGAGATGCTAAGCAAGCCACATGTAATGAGGATGGCATAATATGGCACACCATTACGATTCGTCTTATGTAAAAATGGTGGTGCCTGTTTGCGTCCAGATAAGCCAAACATCGTTCTACTATTTGCAAATATTCCGCTATTACAAGATGATGCAGCGGCTGTTAATACAACAAAATTTATGATTCCTGCAGCAAAAGGTATACCAACCAAACCAAATACCTTAACATAAGGGCTATCTGCCGGGTTAAGTTTATCCCAAGGAACAACCGCCATAATCACTGCTAAAGAGCCAATATAAAATAATAATATTCTAAGTGGCACATTATTAATCGCTTGTGGAATCGTTTTATGTGGATTTTGTGTTTCTCCCGCAGTAATACCAATCAATTCAATACCAATGAATGAAAAGATTGCCATTTGGAATGACATAAAGAAACCAGAGGCACCATTAGGAAAGAAACCACCATGACTCCAAATATGTGTCACGTTAGCTGTACCATATGGCGTTTTAAAAGCGAAAACCACCATTACAATTCCAACAGTAATCAAGGCAACAATGGTTACCACTTTAATAATAGCTAACCAAAATTCCAGCTCACCAAACAACTTAGCGCTGAATAAATTTAATGTTACAAGTATTAAAATCGTAAAAGCAGCAGTAATCCAGTTTGGAATTTGTGGATACCAGAATTGTACATACTTTGCTACTGCAGTTACTTCGGCCATTCCCGAGATGATCCACGTAAACCAATACGTCCACCCCACCATAAAGCCAGCTAGTGGACCAAGATGATGATGTGCAATATCAGCAAACGATTTAAAACCTAAATTCGACAGTAGCATTTCTCCCATTGCTCTCATAAACATAAATAATACAAAACCTACAACAGCGTATGTTAATAATATTGATGGTCCTGCTAGGTGAACCGATTCACCTGATCCCAAGAATAAACCTGTTCCAATTGCCCCACCAATTGCAATTAATTGAATATGCCTATTACTTAACTCTCTCTGAAGCTTATCAGCCATGATTTCCCTCTTCTCCATCCCCTAAATTATGAACTATGTAATTAGTGTCATAATAATTGTTGGTATCATAGCATAGCTCTAATTTTCACTCTTTTTAATTTTTATTTGAGCACTTTTTAATTCCTTTACATTTATATTCAATGCATTGATTAAACCTTGATGATAAACTGCTGTAATCATTTGAGCAATTTCTTCTTCACTTACTTTATCTTTATATTGCGCCCAATATTCAAAAGTTTGAATAATTATAGCTATCAGATACTCCTTTCCTAACTCTAACCTAACATTCGAACTTTGAAACATTTTATTTAAGAAATCGAGTCGCTGTGACACAATTTTTCTAATCTTCATTTTAAAACTCAAAACCCCTACATTTGTTAAAAGTACTCTTAATACTTCACTATAGCGATCTAAAGCGTTGAATAATTTAATTATATTATCAGTGTCGAAAATTTCAGTTTTGTCGTCCATCAAGAACTCGACCTCCCTTTCATTTCTAATAAATTGAAGGATTTGATCTTCGATTTCAGAGAGTAATTCATATTTATCATCGTAATATCTATAGAAAGTACTTCTAGTAACATATGCCTCTGAGACAATGTCATTAACTGTAATTTCCTCAAAATTTTGCTGTCCCAATAACTTTATCAGTGCCTCTTTAAGTAAACGTTGCGTTTGTTCTATTTTTCTATTATATGCCATAGTCTCATCCTTTCTTTATATTCAATATAATACATTTTAAGACGCAGTGTGTCATTTTATACAATATAGTTTATTTTGTTCTCCTTTTTCTCTAAAAAAGTTGTTACATTAATCCAATAACTTCAAAGGAGGAATATTATGTCAGAGAATATTAATACTCAATTTGATTTAGATGAACACGGTAAATCTTATAGTAAATTTATGGTAATGTTTGTTATATTACTTGCGACGTTTGCGGGAGCTTTAATGCAAACGTCACTAGGGACAGCATTACCAACATTAATGAAGGATTTTGATATAGATTTTAGTACGGCACAACAAGCTACTACATGGTTCCTATTAGCTAACGGTATCATGGTCCCTTTGTCAGCCTACTTAGCTACGCGTTTTTCAACTAAGTGGTTACATGTCATTGCATATGCCATTCTCTTAGTAGGCTTAATTCTAACTGCGATTGCACCTTCCAACAGTGATTCATGGAACATATTTTTAACTGGTCGCATTGTTACTGCCATTGCCGTTGGTTTGATGTTACCTTTAATGCAAATCATTATTATTAATATGTTCCCACCTAATAAACGTGGTGGTGCTATGGGTCTTAGTGGTTTAGCAGTTGGTTTAGCTCCAGCACTTGGTCCCACATTTGCAGGTTGGATTTTAAATAAAGACCACGTTATTTTAGGTCTAACAATTAGTGACTCTTGGCGTAATATCTTTGTTTTTCCAATCATCATTGTCGCCATTGCCTTTATATTAAGTTTCTTTTTTATGAAAGATGTAATCCCAAATAGAAAGATTAAATTAGACATATTATCACTGATTTTATCTTGTATAGGATTTGGGCTATTTTTATGGGGATTTTCCAATGTTTCGACAGAGGGATGGCGTAGTTTCAATTATGTAATTTTACCGCTCATTTTAAGCTTGATTATCATCGCTTGGTTTGGTTTCAGACAGTTTAAATTGGATGACCCATTTTTAGATTTACGTGTTTTTAAATCTTCAGGTTTTGTAATTGCAACAATTGGCCTTATTGTAGTCACAATGGCAATGTATGGCGTGGAAATGATGTTGCCTACGTACCTACAAAATATTCATGGTTTTTCACCATTTGAATCTGGTTTGACCTTACTTGCTGGTGCCTTAATGTTAGGTTTTATCTCACCAATTTCAGGCTCACTTTATAATAAAATAGGTATCAAACGTCTGACATTTGTAGGATTTTTAATTTTAACATTAGCATCTTTACCGTTTGGCTTCTTATCAGATACCACTTCACCTTCACTTATATTAGTGCTCTACTCTATTAGAATGTTTGGCGTGGCATTAATGATGATGCCTTTAACAACAAATGCTATGGATGCTTTACCGACAAAAATGGGTACACATGGTACTGCTGCAAATAACACTGCAAGACAAGTGGCATCTTCAATTGCCGTTGCATTACTTACATCTATAACACAAAACATAATCAACAATAATATGCCAACAAAAAGTTTAAAAGATGCTAATCCACTTCAATATGCTGCACATGCTCAACAAGCCTCTATTGATGGTTTTAATACATCATTTTTAATCGGTGTTGCGTTTGCAGTGATTGGTTTAATCATCGTACCTTTCTTAAAAATGTATCATTCAGAAAGTGAGGAAAAATAAATGATTATATTAATTATCTTAACAATAGCTCTATTCGCATCATGGTTACTCATTCCTCAAAAGTTAAGTCGCTATATCATTGGTTCAATAGTTACTTTCCTATTTGTTGTTCAAATCATAGGTATTGTAGCGAATATGACACATCATTTTGGTATGCAACAAGAAACGATTCACGAATCGGAAAAACGTATTTATTCAGCTGCGAATTCAAAATCACCAGCACAGATGCTTATAGCAAATGAAATTGGAAACAATTCTAACAATTATGTCATGGTATATAAAGATAACAAAGATGATACTAAAGCTACGGCTCATTTTAAACCAAAGACTACAAAAGAAGATATATCTGAATCTACTAAAAAACAGGCTTATTATGAAACATCTAATGACGATAATGCTACGTTAAAAAATACAAAAGAATATTGGGTATGGAAAAATAAATACTATCGCTATTTATTTGATTTTGGTAAAGAAGATAAAGAACTTATTAAAGAAACATCAGTTGTGACTGTTCCAGATGATACGTGGGTAGTACTTAATGCACAAGAAGCTAAAAAATTACAAAAACAACAATCAAAACTAACTAAGAATTTTCAAAAAAAGGCTAAAGAAGCTATTCAAAATAAAATAATCACATATAAAAAAGAACATCCTAAAGCATCCGATAAAACAATAAAAGCTATTGCAGAGAAGGAACAAAAACGGTATATTACACAACAAATTAAAGATATGATGAAATAAAATCGATAAGCTTGAATTTTGACAACGCTCCACTTTCAGATGATAATTTAGTATAAAGTTATTTTTGACAAGGGAGGTGCTAAATGTGCCTACAACCAAAGTTGATCCACGTATTTTACGTACTAAAAAGTTGCTAGTAGAATCTTTTCAACAAGTGTCTCGCGAGAAAAAGATGTCTCAAATCACTGTAAAAGATATTACCGAACGTGCAACGGTAAATCGTGCCACATTTTATGCTCATTTTACCGATAAATATGACATTTTAGATTACACTTTATCTGTCACGATTCTAAAAGATTTAAATGATGCTTTAACGATTTCTGAAATTGTTAATGCGTCGGTTATCTCCAATCTGTTTATCACTATCGCACAATACATGATTGAAGTACAGGACTCATGCAAGATGAACAGTGAAACATTTTGTAATCAAGCGCATAAACGCATTCATAATGAATTGGAAGATATTTTTACGATTATGCTGCGTAACAGTTATCCACAGCAAGACATTGATGTTCTTGCTAGTAGCGCAAGCTTTTTAACTGCTGGCTTATGTGGACTTGTTAGACATTGGCTTGATACAAGCCAACTTTCTGCCGACGACTTTATTGACAAGAATCTTCCTTTTCTACTCCATCACATCACACATCTTTAATTAAGTAAAAGCGTCAAGAACATAAACGTTTCTAAAAGACTGAAGCTATCCTTTAGCAAGACAAGCGTGCGAATTATTGAAAATAGAAGAAGCGCA
The DNA here is from genome assembly GCF_001836955.1 of Staphylococcus sp. HMSC063A07. Classification (NCBI taxonomy): domain Bacteria; kingdom Bacillati; phylum Bacillota; class Bacilli; order Caryophanales; family Staphylococcaceae; genus Staphylococcus; species Staphylococcus sp. HMSC063A07. The sequence goes on along the minus strand of NZ_KV830929.1, from coordinate 81,032 downwards.
AAGAGTTTTTTAATTAAAAATCCTCTTTGTGCTTTTATTTTGAGATTTTTATCCCAACCTGTTCTTTTATATTTTATTTACGAATGCTATACAACACCTTTAGGTATATGTCGTTTAAGCTACAAATGATATAAGCATGAAAGTTGCACATTGTTTCCTTCACATGTATAGTATATCTAAACAACATATGTCGTTTAGATTATAAGTGTTGTTTTTTAGTAAAAGTATATGAGGCACGAACACAAATCATATTTTTTAAGATTCACAAATAATGAGCAAGATTTAATAAATCTTATTGAAGAAATAAGCATTCTTATTGTGCCACATTTTACAACACATACAAATTAGGAGGACAAATAATGAACAATTTATTAGAAAGAATTAATCAATTAGCAAACAAAGAAAAAATACAAACACTTAGTATAGAAGAAAAACAAGAGCAACAAGCTTTAAGACAAGATTATTTAGCCATGATTAGAGGACAAGTTCTTCATACATTTTCTACTATGAAAGTTCTAGACCCTCTTGGCCAAGATGTTACACCTGATAAAGTATATGATCTCAGAGAACAATACGACAATATTCAAGAAAATGAATCATAGGGAATGAATAATCTATAGCAAACCTAATATAATAAAATACAAACTGAGACATAACTCTTAAGATGATGGGAGCGTGACAGAATTTATTATGAATTCGTAGTACCGCTCCCATTTTTATATTCAACACTACATATTTTACTTTCATGTTCCTAGGGATGGCGTCTCAGATGTATCACTATAAATACGTCGCATTTATATGTAATTTCACATCAACATACTTTTAAAAAATAAGGCCCTTTCGTATCATTTAATAAATATCACTAAAC
>NZ_KV830929.1:63058-80064 GCF_001836955.1 Staphylococcus sp. HMSC063A07 | reverse complement strand
ACTAAATGAACGAGGTGCCTTATGTATAAAAGCTATCATATGATTCAATTTAAACTACCAAAACTACTAATAGAAGCTTTAATTTTAATCCGTTACATCAACAATCTATACTGCTTTTATTTTATCGCATATATACATCATCACTTTAATGATCTATAAATTACTGTTTAAACTTTACTCTATACATTCTTTTTGTTAACAAACTAAGAAATTATATTTATGACCATCTGGATCTGCAAACATTGCACCATAATAACCTTGATAGAAACCTGGTTTATCAATGATAGTCCCACCTGCTTGTTCAACCTTTTGTACTAATACATCTACTTCACTATTTGTCTTGACACCAAGAGAAATAATAACTTCATTAGGTTGCGCTAAAGTTTTATCATGAGTGATATTTTCGAAATGATTATTTTCAATCAGAATAACAATCGTTTCACCAATTGAAATACCTACCATCTTATCTAACATATCTGGATTTTTATTAATTTTAAATCCTAAATTTTCATAAAATTGCTCACTACGTTTTAAGTCTTTTACATGTAAATTAAACCACATTGATTGCATCATATACTTCACCTCATTTTTAAAATTTTAAAATCCAGCTTTATCTATCCACTGTTGTAATGATAATTGTTGTGGATTTATATTCTCCATTTGATTGAAATCAATTTCGTACCCTTTGTCTTCTAACCATTCTCGTTCAGCTGTACCACTTGAATATGAACCCTTAATTTGTGCTGGCTTCCCAGTCACTGTTGCAAATGTTTTAACAACTTCTTCTAATGTTCGTTCATCTGAAGCAATCTCGATAGCACGGTGATTAAACTGTTTTGTATTTTTAAAAATATGTGCTGCAATTTTTGCAATATCAATAGAAGAAATCATCGCAAATTTAACAGCTTTATTTATAAATTCTGGAATGTAAATGACTCCATCTTCTACAGTGATAATTCTCAAGAAATTATCCATAAAGAAAGCTGGCTTAATAATTGTATAATTTAATGGACTGTTTTGAAGTTCATTTTCAATCTGTGCTAATGCTTCAAAATGAGGGCCCGTACGATTACGATTCACACCGCCAGCTGTACTATAAATAATATGTTCAATACCTTGTTGATAAGCTGTATTAATTATCATTTTACCTTGGCGTATTTCTTCAGTCACATTATCGAGTATAATTGGCTGCACACTATAGACACCAAATTGATCTTCCATCGCTTGTTTTAAGCTATCTAGGTTCCCCAAATCCCCTTCAAAAATTTCTAAGTTTTTATGTTTAATTGTAGTAAGTTTGTCATTTTGTTTATTGCGTGTATAAGCACGGACTTGCCAGCCCTCATGTAATAATTGTTTGACTACAGCATTCCCTTGTTTACCTGTAGCTCCAATAACTAAAATACTTTTCTTCATCACTTATCTCCCTACTGTAAGAACCAGTAATCTTCTTTTTCACCTTTTAAATATGAATATGCTTTTGGCTCGTTACCATTTTGTCTTATATTTTCATTTATTAAATCACGCACATCCCAAACTAAGTGAATAAATGTATGTAATTTATTTCCAAAAATACCATTGGGTGCATGCATATCTAATACATTTCTTACTTCAGCTGCAGAAATATTTAATGTCTGTGCAAGTGCTTCAATAGTTAGTGTTGATTGATGAAAATGTGCTTTAAGTTCAGCGCTCGTCACGCGTCTTTGTTCTTTATTTAATGACAATACTCATCACCCTTTTCTAAAATTCAATGCGTTTAAACCTAAATTATTGAACTTCTAATTAATACGCTTTATAATAAACGGAGCATTATCCGTTTGTCAATAATAAAAATTTTTAATGAGGTGACATGATTGCGTAAAGATGCACTTAAAAATCGACAGCGTATAGAATCCAAGGCACTTGAATTATTTAATGCAGAAGGTGTTGAACATATCAGTATGAATCGCATTGCTAAAGAATTAAATATCGGTATGGGCACACTCTATCGCCATTTCAAAGATAAAGGTGATTTATGTTATCACATCATTGAACATGATTTTGATGATATTATGCAAGATATGTTAACCATTAAACAACAATACACGTCAGCACGTGATATTATGCAATATTCACTTGATATATTTTTAGCTTTTAAAACGGATAAAAGTGATTTACTCAATTGTATTGAAGGCAACGACAACACTAAATTATTCCGTGATAGTAACTTTTTCAAAAATTTGAATCAATTTTACTTTGAGTTATTTTATGATTACAACGATACATCATGGGCTATATTCAAAACAGATATGTTTTTAAAATCATTAACAACCACAACGTTTGAATTTCAAAAATCTGAACGACAATTATCGAACGAAACATTTCGCGATAACTTAATTAAATTATATTTACCTAACGAGGTGACAAAATAATGGAAAGAATTGTATTAATCACTGGCGGCAATAAAGGATTAGGTTTTGAAACAGCGAAAGTTTTACAACAAAAAGGCTACAACGTGTATATAGGTTCACGCGATGCTGAACGTGGACGACAAGCTGCAGATGAACTCGGTGTCAAGTACGTCCAACTTGATGTTACAGATGATATTTCCATTCAACAAGCATATCTTCAAATTCAAGATAGAGAAGGACGCCTAGATATTTTAATCAACAATGCTGGAATTTCAGGTGGCTTCAAAAAACCTGCAGATTTGACTGTTAATGACGTGCAACAAGTCTACAATACAAATGTCTTTGGCATTGTACGTATGATGCATACTTTTATCCCACTCCTTGAAAAGTCAGAACAACCTGTCGTAGTCAATGTTAGCAGCGGTTTAGGTTCATTTGGTATGGTAACCAATCCAAACACACAAGAATCAAAAGTGAACTCCTTAGCATACTGTTCATCTAAATCTGCGGTGACAATGATAACATTGCAATATGCAAAAGGCCTTCCACATATACAAATTAACGCAGCAGATCCTGGCTCAACGAATACTGATTTGGTGGGAGACTTTAGTAACAATGCAAAACCTGCTTCAGAAGGGATTATTCCTATCGTAAAACTTGCAACAATTGATAAAGATGGTCCAACTGGTACATTTATTGATAGCAACGGCTCAATGCCCTGGTAGAATTAATCATTTTTTATAGGAAGCTTTTAAATTGAAAAGCATTAATTTTGAAGAACATTATGTTATTGAGGATATTCAACAAGAAACAATGAAATATATGTCACCAGATCCAAATGGTGTACCGCTAAAAACGATGCTTGACGGACTTGCACTAAAATCGGGTTTCACAGATGCCGATAAACTGTCTTATCACGATAAACGCATTGGTTTTATGGATAAACATGATGTTCAAATGCAAGTTTTATCGTATGGCAATGGTTCACCTTCAAATTTACAAGGAGAACGTGCTATTGAGTTATGTCAACAAGCAAATGATACCCTAGCAGATTATATTAAACAATATCCTGAGCGTTTTGTTGGCTTTGCAACATTACCGATTAATGAACCTGAAGCAGCAATTGAAGAACTTAAACGTTGTATAACAGAACTTGGCTTTAAAGGTGCGCTTATAATGGGACACCCTAATGGCGGATTCTTAAATCAAGATGCGTACGAAGGTCTGTTCGCTGCAGCAGAAGAATTAAATGCACCGATATACCTACACCCTTCACCTGTACAAAGTGATGTTTATCAAGCTTACTACAAAGGAAACTATCCAGAGGTCACTGCAGCAACATTTGCATGTTTCGGATATGGCTGGCATGTAGATGTAGGTATTCATGCCATTCATCTCGTACTATCTGGCATATTTGACCGATATCCTAATTTAAATATCATTATCGGGCATTGGGGAGAGTTTATTCCTTTCTTTTTAGAACGCATGGATACCATACTAGTTGCTGAGCATTTGGCACATCCGATTAGCTATTATTTTAAAAACAATTTCTATATTACACCAAGCGGTATGCTAACTAAACCACAATTTGATTTAGTCAAAGCTGAACTAGGTGTAGACAGAATACTCTATTCAGCGGACTATCCATATGTTGAACCTGAAGAATTAGGTACTTTTTTAAGTGATTTAGGTTTAACTAAAGAAGAACAAGAGAAAATTAGTTATACAAATGGTGCTAAATTATTAGGCATAGAATAATTTATATTAGATATAAAACTATAGATTAATTTGGAGGGTTTATATATGGAAACATTAAAATTACAAGGTGCTAAATTACGCTATCATAAAGTGGGCAACGGTCCTTTACTTATTTTGATACCTGGTGCAAATGGTACAGGTGATATCTTTATGCCACTCGCGCAACAGTTAAAAGATACTTTCACAATAGTGGCTGTTGATCGTCGTGGTTATGGAGAAAGTGAATTGACAGAACCTCTACCTGATGAAACAATTAATCCTAATAGTCGCTACCGTATTAAACGCGACGCACAAGATATTGCCGAATTAGCAAAATCACTTAGTAATGAACCCGTCTACATTTTAGGTTCAAGTTCCGGTTCAATTGTTGCCATGCATGTGTTAAAAGATTACCCTGACATCGTTAAACGTATTGCATTTCACGAGCCTCCTATTAACACCTTCTTACCAGATGCTAAATATTGGCAAGATAAAAATGCTGAAATCATTGATGTTGCAATAAATGAAGGCATGCCTCAAGCGATGAAATTATTTGGTGAAACGCTGCATATTAGCCAATTAGATGCTGAATATATGTCTAAACCTGCACAATCATCAGATGATGCTGAAAGCAAAAAAGTATTCGAACAAATGATGAATTGGTTTAAATATGAAATACGACAATATACAGAATCCGATATTTCTATTGAAGATTTCAGCAAACATAAAGAACTTATTACATTATTAAATGGCACTGATTCAAAAGGTTCATTCCCTCAAGACGTAAACTTCTATATTTCTAAACATACCGGAATCGACATTATTGATATTCCAGGTGGTCATTTAGGTTACGCACAAAAACCTGAAGGCTTTGCGAATGTCTTACGTGAAATGTGGGGCTAAGCACGGCAATAATAGTCCAGTGTTTAAATTATGAAACAGACTAAGTTTTCATTCTTGAAAATATACTAAAATAAAAATCTGAGACAAAAATATCTCTGATAAGCTAAAGAAAGGGACGGGACAGAATTCATTATGAATTCTTAGTCTCGCCCGGCAAGGTTGACTAGGATTGAAAAAGCTTGCTAAAAGCGTATATTTTCCACAGTCAACTACTGCCAATATAGAGTTCATAACTTAAAACATAATTATGTCCGAGTCTCTTTTTCATTATCCGCTATGAATTTAACAATATCATTTACATATCAACAATATCATTAATTAGAAATTAAAATAGATATTGCCATTGATTGTTGAAGTTGTCTACTTTAATATTTCAGCCATTGAGCGATTCACACTATTCGCATACATTCCACCAAATTTTAATAAATGAACCATAAATAAATATAATCTGTAAAATTCCAACCGTTTTTCTGCACCTTTTGCCATAGGATAGTGTTTGGCATATTCATCATAAAATTCATCCGTAAAACCCCCGAAAACTGTTGTGATGCCTAAATCGAACTCTCTATCTCCATATAACGGTGCTGGATCAAAGAGCGCAGGACGTCCATCAGTTAAAAACATATAATTGCCACCCCATAAATCTCCATGTAAGAGTGATGGCTTACTTTGATGTGCTTCTAACTCATTAATCATCACCATGCGTACTTGTTGATACACCTTATCGTCTTCTTCATTCCATAATCCTTTGTGCATGAGCTCGTCACGTAAATGATCCATACGACGTGCCACAAAAAGTTCTATCCACGAATCCGTCCAAGAATTGTCAAATGAAATATCGCCACCTTCATGAGGTAAATCAAACCCAAATTGGCCATTAGATTGTTGTTCACTATGCATTTTAGCCACTAATTGACCTAATTCACGCTGACTCCCTGTACGCCCTTCATCTAAATAACTCAAAATTAAAAAAGCATCTCCATTAATGCTGCCATTATCTATTACACGTGGCGCTGTAATGTCTGCAGCTTCGAAAGCATTGAGTCCTGCTATTTCAGCTGCATAAAATGATTGATCGCGATTGCGTTGTACAAGTAAGAAATACGTACTATCTTTTGTCGTCACTTTAAATGCCTCATTCACATCCCCACCACTTACAGGTGCCACATCTCGAATATTATCTAAAGGTAATTGATCTATCCATTGTTGATTCATATACATACTCCTTTCGTTTATATCCTATTTCCTTTTTTGTGCCTTCTCAATCACCGTACTACTCTATAAAGTCATACCCTTTCGATTTAACTTTACCTCATTTGAAAGTTTTTATTGTAAAAAATACATTTTTTATTCTCTTTTTAATAATGTATCAAACATTTGAAAAAATCATGGCAAAGTATTGAACTTCTATATTTTGGCTTTGAAAAACAAACATAAAGTGCTAGTCTATTATAGAAAATGTTATTTTCAATGCTATTAATTGAGGATAGAAAGCCTCAAATACAATGAAAAAGGAGCATTACTATGTACAAATTAATCAAACCCCTGTTATTTAAAATTGAGCCGGAGAAAGCCCATGGTTTAACTATTGACGCGCTCAAACTTTTACAAAAAGCACCATTTATCTTTCCTATTGTCAAAAAACTTTTCGTGTACGAAGATCCCTCATTGAAACAAACGATCCAAGGTAATACTTACGACAATCCTGTAGGTCTAGCACCTGGCTTCGACAAATCATGTGAAGTGCCTAAAGCTTTAGAATACCTTGGTTTTGGAGCCTTAGAACTTGGTGGCATCACACCGAAACCTCAAGATGGTAACCCGAAACCACGAATGTATCGTTTACTCGAAGATGATGCCTTAATCAACCGCATGGGTTTTAATAATATCGGGATGAATCGTGCTTTATTTAATATACGCCGTCATGCTTATTCTATTCCTGTAGGTTTAAATGTAGGTGTTAATAAGACAACTCCTTATGAAGAACGTGATCAGGACTATATCAAAGTCATGGATACATTTAAGGCAGATGTTGACTTTTTTACCGTAAATATCAGCTCACCTAACACAGAAAATTTACAAAGCTTCCACGATAAAGATGAATTTACAATGCTATGCAACGCATTAAAGGAATTTAAAGCTCAAACAGATATTCAAGTTCCTATCTATTTAAAATTAACTTCAGATTTAAATTTAGATGATTTTAAAAATATATTACCTTCAATTACAGAAACATTTGATGGAATGATTTTAGCGAATACAACACGACGTCGAGAAGGCTTATCTTCTGATAATAAAAACGAAGAAGGCGGCTTGAGTGGTAGACCATTATTCAAACGTAATTTAGAGCTTGTCAAATGGGCATATCAACAAACAAAAGGTCAATTTCTAATCATTGGTACAGGTGGTATCTTTAGCACAGATGATGCCATTCAAATGATGCGCAATGGTGCTTCCCTAATACAAATTTATTCATCATTAGTGATTGAAGGCCCCGGCTTAACTAAAAAAATCAATAAAGGCATCGCTCAATATTTAACTAAAAATAATTATACAAATGTTAAAGATATCATTGGCTTAGATGCCTAAAATTTAAAATCAGCAATATTTATCGGGAATCGAGACAAATACTGCTGATTTTTCTTTATTTTGATTAAAACTCAACTTGGTATCAATTCACTCTAAGATTGATACTGTTCTAAAAAAACTTTAGCCTCTTTATTAACTTCTTTAAAATCAATGCCTTGACGCATTGCAGCAAAGACACAACCACAATAACATTGTCGATAAACGTTATAATCTCTACACATTTCCAATGACCGTTCATATCCTTTATTCTTTTTAAAGTCACTTGGTAAATAGTACACATCATAGGCTTCTTGTACTTTCATGCCTAATTCATTAATTAATTGCGCGTTTTTCTTAGGTGACAACGTTAATGCACTACCAAAATAATTATAGCCAAACCGCTGTGCTGCATCGGCAACAAGATCTAAACGCATTTCAAAACATGCTGAGCATCTCAATCCGCCTTCTGGTTCATCCATTAAGCCACGTGATTTAGCCATTTTCATAAACGTTTGTGGTTCATATGGCGCTTCAATATATTGAACATGATTGCCAGTCCGTTCATTAAAATCTGCAATAAATTGTTCTTGTACTTTCGCACGTCTTAAATATTCATTTTTAGGATGAATATTGGGATTAGCAAAATAAACACCAATATCTGCAAATTGCGTTAAATATTCTAACGTATACGTGCTACATGGCGCACAACAGCTATGTAACAAAATTTTCGGTTTTTGCTCCGCACGCTTCCATTGCTGTATTAACTTTTTCAAGACACGGTCATAGTTAATTTTTTGATTTTTCATTTTTAATACAATTGGTTCAGCATCTATCATAAAAAGCCTCTCTCGTTCTTTAAAATATAGTTTAATTATATAATATCGAACACGAGAAAGGCATACAATATTTAATATTCTTTTTTTATTTTGACGACTCTCATAATATACATCAAGATACCCATCACAATACCACCAACGATATAATTAATTGGGTTTCCACCATAGGTCTTTATCCCACCTACGGCATCAAATAATAAATCTAGTCCAAAAAGAGCTAAACCAAAATAAATAGCAAATCCTATACAAATTACAGCATATTTCTTAATTAAGTGACGATATTCAGCCTTAGAATTAACTCGCGAATGGTCTAAACCACCTTTTCCCATTATGACTAAAGAAATTATGTTTAAACCAAAAAATAAAATAAATACAGCAACATGTGTCATCATTATTTGTTGTGTGTGTATTATATCTATCACGCTTAATAAAAGTAGCAATGCTATTAATATTGTAGTAATCATGTACATATTAGCTAAACGCTCATTCAATTGAATTTTTTCGCGTTCATCTTTGTCAGTTGAGCTATTCGTAAACCACTTAATTAAAAAGTCATTTAAACGTGACAACGTCCTTCACCTCTATATTAATAATCCTTACGAACTTTAGATTTAGCAAAGAAATATGCAAGTACACCAAATACTAGTCCCGGCAAGATATTCTTACTTACAGCAAACCATACCGTTACATCCGTATCGTTAAAAAAGCGAAATACCATGTCAAATAACGTTGTTAAAGCTCCAAAAAAGAACCCTCCAACTACACTTTGTCGTTTTAATTTTTTAATGAGCTGGACATATTCTTTATCAGAATAAACGGTTAAATCGTCTAATTTTTCTTTTCGCATTAATACGAGAGTTTGAATATTGATAATTAAAAATACAATCGTGATTGCCATAGTTAGCACTGAAATGGTGTCATGCATCGCATCTAAAATGACACCTAATAGCAATAAACAAAATAATAAAACATATGCCGTTAGAAATACAGTCGTAAATTTAGCATTGATTATGGCAATTTCACGTTCATCTTTGTCACCTATCGTACCAAGAAGACTATTAATCATTTTATTTTTGAATTTGTTCATATGCTTACTCACCCTTATTTATTATCCTATGTGTCAAATATAACCGACATCGTTAAGTATGTCAAATATAAATGACACTATTATTAAATAATAATTTGCATTTTCTTCTTCCATTACATGATATTAACTTGAATAAGCTAAAAAACAGCTATCTGATCTACATCGTGTCAGATAGCTGTTACTATATTTTAAACAAATAGGCTCAACATAAATGTCCAAATACAAGCAAAGATAAGTAAACCTATACTAAAACGCATAGCCATTTTCATCAATTCAGACTCTTTACCGACTTTATTAACAGCCGCTGTGGCTATAGCAATTGATTGAGGAGATACTATTTTAGCTGTAACTCCACCAGCGACGTTAGCCGCAACTAAGAGCGAGCCTTTTGTACCTATTTGTGTTGCTACAGAAGCTTGAATAGGTGCAAATAATGAGTTGTTATTCACCACTGAACCAGTCATAAACACACCAATCCACCCTAGGACTGGAGATAGCAATGGGAATATTGCACCTGTTTTAGCAATACCTTGACCCATAGCGTTACTCAAACCGCCATATGTCGTAATTTTAGAGACAGCCAAGATAAAGCAAATTGTTAATACAGAAACCCACAATTCTTTAACTGTCACTCCTAAAAGTTTGCCTGCAGTTTTAAACGACATGTGCTTAGCAATTAAGATGGTAATGATAGCCGTAACTAATATTGCAGTACCAGTTTGTGCAATAAAGTTAAACGTCAAAACATTGGGATGATGTGTCACATTATTCATCGTACCTGGAGCATTGAAGTTAACAACAAGGGCACTTAGTGCACCACCTTTTTCAAATAGTGCTTTAAATGCTGGTAAGCTCCATACCATAACAATAACGGTCAATATAATGAAAGGACTCCATCCATAGACAATTTGCTTAATTGAATGTTTCTCAACCTTGCCGACCGCTTCATTATCTTCAAGTCTAAAGATATTTTTAGGTTGAAATTTACGTGAGAATAATGCAAGTGCAACCATAGCACCTAAGCCTGGGATGATATCAGCTAACTCAGGGCCAGCAAATGCTGCAATCAATACTTGTAAACCGGTAAATACAGATGCGGCTATTAATGTAGCTGGAAACGTTTCTTTAACACCTTTGAGACCATCAATAATAAACATTAATAAAAACGGTACAAAGAAACTAATCAAACCTAATGTTAAATTACCAATTAATGCAACTTGTGATGCTTTAACACCACCTGCTAAATTTAGTGTATCTGTAATCGCAATAGGAATACCAACAGCACCATAAGCACCAGCTGCTGCATTAGCAACTAGACAATACATAGCTGCTGGCAATGCTTTGAAACCTAGTTGCATTAACAATACGGCACAAATGGCAATCGGTACACCGAATCCAGCTGCACCTTCTAAAAACCCATTAAATAAGTAACCAATAAGCAGTAATTGAATACGTTGGTCTTGTGAAATACTTGCAATACTATCTTGGACAATATTAAATTGTCCACTTTCAGTTGCAATTTTATAAAGCCATACCGCCATAATAACAATAAAGCCAATTGGTATAATACCTTGATAAAATCCTTCAAATGTTGCGCCTCCTGCAATACGTGCAGGTAATTTGAAGCATATCATTGCTACCAATGCAGTGACAATCAGTGTTGTCAATGCCGCATAAACGCCTTTCATTTTAAATACTGTTAAACACAGCAGGAATAAAATAATAGGCACTGCCGCTACAATTGCTGAAATCAGCATATTATTAAACGGATTGAAACTTTCAACTAACATCTTAAATCGCGACTCCTTTATTCTGCTTCTCTAATTTCGTCGGCGACATCACCATAGTCTATTTCTGTTTCAGTGAACGTCTTGTTGTTAATTGGAAAGTGTTGTTCAAACGTTTCAAAGTTTTGAATTTCTACAGTAACATCATCCACGATAAAGTCTAATACATGTCCACCCAAATTGCGGTCATCATTTGCAAAATGGATATGGAAACCTGCAGAACCAATACCATGGAATAATTCTGGCGTATAGAATCCAATTATTGTACCTTTAATATTTTCTGCTGTTTCTTCTGGTTGTCTACGTGCAGAATCAATTAACCGTGTATAAGGTGGTTCCTGTTTAGGCATCATTCGAACATGCATTTTTTTAAATGTACCACTAATTTTCACTGCTGAAAACATGTTTTTACTTAACATATGTGATTCAACTTCATTTAATACTTCTTCAGAAGATTTATCGCTTGTTTGATATGTTTCATCCGCTTCAAAATGTGTAATCGTTGCGTAAGGTGTTTTTTCATCACCTTTAAGTTTGGTAAATTCTTTGTATTCATTGGCATGGAAAGCCTCTCCATTTAAGAAGATAACTTCTCCATTTGAACCAGTTAAAGTGGCTAGTCCTGAATCTCCGTGTTTTAATAGTTCATCAATTGTTGCAGTTCCTTCTAATAAACCTGCCATTAATGTGCCTAATGTGCCGTGCTGATATAATACATGACTCATTACTGTATTCACTCCTATTTATATGTTTAAATTTAGTTTAATGAATCTGGTAATACATTTGTTGAAAGTTTAATATTATCTTGATAGTTTACAGGAATATCAATTAATACAGGTCCTTCAGTTTCATAACCTTCTTTAATTGCTGCTTCTAATTCTTCTTGAGTTGTAACGCGCATACCTTTTGCTCCCATTGATTCTGCATATTTAACATAATCAACAGGTCCAAATTCTACACCTGCAGAACGTTTATATTTCATTTCTTCTTGGAATTCTACCATGTTATATTTACCATCATTCCAAATTAATTGGATGATGTTTAATTTTTTACGTACAGCTGTTTCAAGATCTTGTCCTGAGAATAAGAAACCACCATCGCCAGCAACTGAAACTACTTGCGTATTAGGTCGTACTAATGCAGCAGCAATTGCCCATGGTAAAGCAACACCAAGTGTTTGCATACCATTACTAAACAACAAATGTCTTGGGTTATAGCTTCTAAATTTACGTGCCATCCAAATATAGTGACTACCTACGTCTACAGTAACTGTAGTATCATCTGAAAGTGATTTTTGCATCGTTTCGATAATTTCTAATGGATGTAACACTCCATCAACATGTGTACATTTAATACCTGATGTTTCAATAACTTCTGCTCTTAATTTTTCCAAGTCATTTAAATGTTTGTCATCAATAATTGGTGCATCAATATTTTCAGATATAAGCTCAATTGTACCTGCAATATTACCTATTAATTCTTTTTCAGGACGTAAATGGTTCGTTATTTCAGCAGCAACTTCATCAATATTGATAATTTCAGTATCTAATTCGTGATTCCAGTTACTCGCTTCATATTCAATTGGATCATAACCAATAGTGACAACTAAGTCTGCTTTTTTCAATAATTGGTCACCAACTTGGTTGCGGAACAATCCTACTCTACCGAAGAAGTGATTTTCTAAATCTCTACTAATGACTCCGGCACCTTGGAATGTTTCAACGACTGGAAGATTGGATTTTTCTACTAAGTGACGGATTGCTTCTGTTTCTGCTTCACTTGAACTTCTCATACCAGCTAGTAACACTGGAAACTTAGCATTGCTGATTTTAGTGATAACATCTTTAATATCTTGAAGACTTGGAACACCTAGAGTTGGTTTTTGGCATAATGCTATCGCTTTATTATTAACTGGTGATTGAATGACATCTTGAGGAATACTAATAAAAGTCGCGCCATTTTTACCTGAAGTTGCTGTTCGGATTGCATTTGTCATAACTTCAGATAATGACTCAGGATCTTGAACCTCAGCGCTATATTTTGTAGATGATTTTAAAAGATCTACATTATCTACTGCTTGATGAGTGAGACGTAATAAATCATTACGTTTAACTTGACCGCCAATAGCTAAGACAGGATCACCTTCAGATGTTGCTGTTAAAAGTCCTGTTGTTAAGTTACTTACCCCTGGTCCACTTGTTACAAGAGCGACACCAGGTTTTCCTGTAATACGTCCAATACCTTGCGCCATCATAGCTGCATTTTGTTCGTGTCTTGTAACAATTAATTCTGGTCCATCATCTTCTAATGCATTAAATAAGTAGTCAATTTTAGCACCTGGAATACCAAACACATAATCTACATTATTATTTTTCAACGTATCAATAACCATATCTGCTGCTGAGTAATTTTTTTTAGTCATTTTATATCCATATCCTTTCGATAATTAACAAATTTTCACACTGCTGCACACTTAGATAAAAAGAAGTCAATTGCATGTTCAATTTTTTTAGGAAAAGAGGGAAAGACAGTGAACAGTGCATGACTTCTTTAATATCAAAATGCCTTGTCATTCATTGTTGTGTGAAATCCGCTCAAGCGTTCAAAATTGGACTATTTGGGATAATACTCCGAGTTGGGCTAGAACTCTTTCATATAATCAGTACACTTAAAGCATAACTGCCTTAAATAACTTACTACTAGACAATCATTTCTTTACTATATGAAAAATATTTTGAATCACTTGCAACTTCATTACGTTATTCATTATATTACGGTTGAACGTATTAATAAAATACATATTTTCGATTGCAAGTATTCCAAAAAGGAATACATCTATAAAACATCGTATTCCAAGTTATCTCTAAAATTTATTACTTTGGACTTAAATGGCCTATGGTTTGAATCCATTCTCGAGTGACATGCGATAAGTAAGTATCTTTGCGCCAAATAACACCTAAGTGCCAAGATAATCGTGCGTTTTCTAATTTTAAAGCTGTAACCTCATCTCCCATCATATTGTATAAACTTTGAGGAACAACACTGATGCCTAATCCCTGACTAATCATATTTTCAATAAAGTTAATCTGTGAAATATTAGCAACTGTTTTAGGATAAAAGCCAATGCGTTTACAATTTTCAATAATTTGATCTTTCAAATAGAAATCATCATGAAAAAGTATAAATTCTTCATCTTCCAACTCGGCAAAATCTACTTTCGTGCGCTGCGACAAGGGGTGCGCTTTACTGACGACTAGCAATAATTCTTCGTCATAAAGTGAATATGAATGATAAACACTTGAATCTACAGGTAGTGTGGTAATACCGATGTCAATTTCATCGTTGTCAATATTATGTTCTACCACTTTACCACCTCCTTCAATCACTTCGTATGTTACTTTAGGATATTGTTGATGAAATTGGTTAAGACTATCGGTGAACATTTGAACATTCATCATCGGTGATAGGCCAATACGAATATGACCTTTCTGTAGATTGACAACGTCATTCATTTCTAATGATAACTTTTCAAAAAGTGCTAAAAACTCTAAACTATTATCATAAAATGTTTGACCAATATCTGTTAGTTTAATTTGCTTTTGTGAGCGATCAAACAAAGTGATATTATATTCATTTTCAATACTTTTAATTGCCTTGCTTATCGTTGATTGTGCAATATAAAGGTGTTCAGAAGCTTGCGTCATTCCGCCTTGTCGAACCACCTCGACAAAATACTTTATCTGTTTAATTTCCATATTCTTCCACGACCTATATTAGTTTATTTGCTTTTATTGTAGAAATTAGATTTAGGAATATCAATCCTAACTAGGCTTTTCAATAATATTGTAACAATTAATGTTGTTATAATCCTAAATCTTTCATCTTCCATTCCTATGCAATTCTTATTATTATTTTTTAAAAAATTTATAATAATGGCAATTTTTCTCTTAAAAGATAGATGTACCAAAATAGCCACTTACATTATGCTTTAAGTCTGCTATAATCTATTTTATCGTATAAATTTATCGTATATCCGCTTTAAAAAGTAAGAAAAATGAAATTTTTCAGAATTTTTAGACTATGGTCGGTGATTTTATGATATGATGTTAATTATTAAAATATCACATTTAAATATAGATTATTATTAACTGTGGAGGTTAATTGCTATGTCAAGTTTTTTCAAAACTATTACTCGTAAATAGAATCCTACGATTTATCAAAATAAAGATGGTCATTTAAAACGTACCTTACGTGTTAGAGATTTCCTAGCGCTTGGTGTAGGTACAATTGTTTCGACTTCTATCTTTACATTACCGGGAATTGTTGCGGCCGAACATGCTGGTCCTGCTGTTGCCTTATCATTTTTAATCGCTGCAATAGTAGCTGGACTTGTCGCATTTACATATGCCGAAATGTCTTCTGCCATGCCATTTGCTGGCTCAGCTTATTCATGGGTTAACGTATTATTTGGTGAGTTCTTTGGTTGGGTTGCAGGTTGGGCACTATTAGCAGAATACTTTATCGCTGTTGCCTTTGTGGCTTCTGGTTTCTCTGCTAACTTACGTGGACTGATTTCACCATTAGGTATTAAATTACCTACATCATTATCAGCTCCATTTGGTGCAAATGGTGGTATTATTGATATCATCGCTGCGGTCGTTATTATTTTAACAGCATTGCTCTTATCAAGAGGTATGACAGAAGCAGCACGCATTGAAAACATTCTAGTAGTTCTTAAAATTTTTGCAATATTGTTATTTGTTGTTGTAGGCTTAACAGCATTACATGTACAGAACTACATTCCATTTATTCCAGAACATAAAGTAACAGATACAGGTGACTTTGGAGGTTGGCAAGGTGTTTATGCTGGTGTATCTATGATTTTCTTAGCTTATATTGGCTTTGACTCAATCGCAGCGAACTCAGCAGAAGCAATTAACCCATCAAAAACAATGCCAAGAGGTATTTTAGGTTCATTAGTAGTCGCTATTATTCTTTTCGTTGCTGTAGCACTTGTGCTCGTAGGTATGTTCCATTATTCACAATATGCTAATAATGCTGAACCTGTTGGCTGGGCATTACGTCAAAGTGGTCATGGCGTTGTTGCAGCAATTGTACAAGGTATTTCTGTTATCGGTATGTTTACTGCATTGATTGGTATGATGTTGGCTGGATCACGTTTACTATACTCATTTGGACGCGATGGTTTATTGCCATCTTGGTTAGCGAAATTAAATCATAAACATTTGCCTAATCGTTCTTTAATTATCTTGACTATCATTGTAGTCATTATCGGTTCAATGTTCCCATTCGCATTCTTGGCACAATTGATTTCAGCTGGATCACTTGTTGCATTTATGTTTGTATCTATCGCAATGTATCGTTTACGTAAACGCGAAGGTAATGACTTACCCGTACCAGGTTTTAAAGTACCTTTATATCCTGTTTTACCGGCAATTACTTTTGTTTTAGTATTTTTAGTATTTTGGGGATTAAGCTATGAAGCTAAACTATATACATTAATTTGGTTTGTAGTCGGTATTGTTATTTATCTTTTCTATGGCGTGCGTCATTCTAAGAAAAATGAAGAACCAGAATATATCGTGCCAAAGCAAAAATAACATAACCATTATAAAAAAGCTGGATATAAATTCTAAAATAATAGGGAGCGGAACAGAATTCATTATGAATTCGT
>NZ_KV830929.1:24090-62958 GCF_001836955.1 Staphylococcus sp. HMSC063A07 | reverse complement strand
TTTCAATCCAGTCAACTACTGCCAATATTTCGTTCATAGCCTAAAACATAATGATGTTCTAGGCTCTTATTTTATATTCAATACTCTGAAATGTATGACTTTGCGTTCCTAGGGTGCTATCTCAGGTATCTGGCCATGTGTACTATGCTTTAGCATGTGATTTTATATGCTTATACGTCATCAGTGTTTCTAGCCGAGAAATAATGCAACTTTTCATGCGCCTTTTGCGCTTATAATCTACATTATTACAACGCTTTAATTAACAATACTTGTTTAACAAGTTCACTAAAATAGTCTTTGTAATATTGTGATTCGTAATGTGAATAGGAGAAACCAAAAGGATGATTTTTATCTGCATGATACTGCTTTCCTGTTAAATCAATTACTTTGACTTGTGGATAATGTTGAAGCAATAAATTGTCTAAATTCTCCCATATTTCATTCGCTTTTTTAATTTGTTGTATCGTAGAAAATGTTTTGAGCTGTCCTTCTTCACTATACTTTTCCGCTAATCGACCTCTATTTAAAATAATATGACTTTCAGGAATGATGTTAGTTATATGATGCATAAATTTATGTAACTCAGCTAACCACTCATTATAATAGTCTGTATCATTGTCAAATTCATGCGCATTCCATTCACTGACATAGTCCCCTAAATTGGGATTATCTTTAATCAAATAATTATAAGTAATCTTGCTACCATTGTTTAACTTTAATGATGTTAATAAAGCATCAGCATATAAATCAATAACGAGTATTTCAGCACCTGATTGGCGTAGCTCATCATAAAAGGTTTTAGCCATATCACGTGCAATATGCTCAAATTCATGATGTTGCTTATATTGCTGCATTAATGATGCTGGTGCTGGCACTGCATTTAAAGCATCCAAACGACTATGGAATTGAGTGAATACACAGTTCATATATTTTTTATAATCTGGATTAAAATAAGGTGATGTATTTAAACCATTGCGCGAAAAACAAGTTCCTAAAACAGCAATTTTCGGCACTTCATAGGCTTGTGATTGTGTCTTTTCTAAGACATAAAGACTTAAACCTCCTCGCCCATTAATGTAAAACTTAGCATTCATCGTGTTACTCAGTGTTACATAGCGCGTATCTATCTGTTTATGATTTGTAGGAATAACGAATCGTGCTGTCTCAAAATTTTTACCAATGAGCACATCAAAGTTATCACCGTCTTTAGTATAAATTTTGTGCAATTGACCTAGATCAATGATGGCACTCTGCTTAATTGTAGGAAATTCAACATACTCGCGATAATGAAATGGATTGTCTTGTCGCGAACGTAAAGCTAGATAAATAGTGTCATGAGCCAATTCCCTATCACAAGTCAGACTATATAATCGTTGGTTGACTGCTTGTATGGATATAGGTAATGATGTCACTTGTTGCTGCACATTTCCATATAATAAAAAGTTATCTTTTTGATGATAATCAACAGAATATTGTGCTAACAACGCCTTATTTTGATGAATCCAATCCGTTAATTGCACTTTCTCTACATGCTGATTTCCACAATCATCTTTTAGTTGTACATAAACACTCCAGCGTTGTTGTCTAATAGCTAGATGTTGCATCATTGTTAGCATATCTTCCATGATTATGTGCTTATCTTTAGTTACAAAGTATTTAGCAGTTGGCAACATCGTTCCAGCGACTAATTGCCCTAAATATGTCGTACATTTGTAATCACTGATTAATTGAAGTTGATTGCCTTGACAGTGAATTGTTACGAGAGTGTCTTTAGCCGTTAAAGTAATATACAACGCTTCTTTATCAACGTGTATAGTTACAATATAAAGTGGATTAATATCGTCCAAAATAATAGGTTCTCTGGCCTCTACATCAAGTGCCATTTTAATTTTCAAACCACTGATGATACCCGAACTAAAATGATGCTTCAAATCTAAAGTCACCATGTGATTATTTATTTCAAATGTTAATGGAAATTTTTGTAAAAAAATACCAATGCGATCTTCAAATTGATACATAATATCGGTTGGTTGTTGTATGTGATGAAAACAGAGCTTTCCCTGTTGTACTGATATAGTCGTCTTCATTGCTTTTTCCTCACTTCAACTGCTTAATAGTGTCAACTAATGTTTGATTAATATGGTGCTTGACTTCAAACAATTTATCGTAAGCTATTTGATATTGTGGTAATAGTTTAAAGTCATTGGCAGCCAATTTCTGAAGTGCTTCTGTAACTTGTTCAATTGTAGTCACAACTTGACCGATATCTCGATATTGAATCTGTTTAGACGGCACATGATGTGACAGATATTTATTATATTGATAAAATATGACATTTTTTTGCTGGAATAAAAAGTCCACCGCTACCGATGAAAAATCAGTAATTAAAAATTTTGATTGTGCGATAGCCGTTGGAATTTCGACATCACTCATTGAACAAAATTCAATTTCAGCATGTTCACTCATCAAGTACTTACTATATTTATCAAATTGTGGATGTAATAATACCCTTAGCGTTAAGTTATAGCGTTGCAAAAAGTCTAATACCGTAGAGTTATTTAGCAATTCTACCATTTTATGATAGTACTCACTGCTTAAAAATTGTGCCGTTGTCAAATATTGTAATCCACGTTGCCATGTTGGCATAAATAATACTTTTTGACTTTCACTAATTTCCACAGATGTTTCCAATAAATTATCATGTCTTGCCATACCTGTAATCAATACTTCATGTTCATCGTAACCTAATGTTTCAGTAATAATTTGTTTTTCAAATTGATTATTTGCTGTTATATAGTTCACTAAATAATTATTCTTACTTAAATATGGCGATATATTGTGAATAATCATTCCATGCTGAATAGAGATAATTTTCTTTTGTGCAAGTTCTTGTTGATAAATATGTTTATACAACTGATTATTGTATGGTAACAGCGTTTCTTCGGCTGTAAATGACGTAATATAATTATCCGCAGCAAGCATTAATAACTTATGTTTAATCGAACCAAAGTTGATTACTTTTCCTAGGTTTTTCACTTTTGCACGTGCATGCTTAGCATGTTTGTCCAAAATATAATATGCTTTAATTTCACTACATTGTTGCGTTAAATATTTAAACAAGAAATAAGAATTATCTGATGCGCTGTCTTTACGTTCTGAAATCAGCCATATTGGCTTGTGTATGATCATTTTAAATAAATGTGCAAAGCATTTTAAACTATATTTTTCTAGATATTTTAGTATTAGCTGTAATTTTATACGTGCATCGCGATATTTTTGTGTCTTTATCCAAGCATCTGAAGTTCTGAGTTGTTCAAATTCATTATCCCTATTCTGTTCCAAATTTTGATTAACTTGGTACCAATAACGACGACTGCGATATAATGTCAATGCACTCAATGCTTCATCAAAGTATCGTTTAAATACTAAACCATAAAATAAATACAACCTTGTTTGTTTACGTTCCCTCAGTTCTTTCAAACCACTAAATTTTTGTGCAATTATCTTCATTAATTTAAGTTGCTTTTCTTTATCCACGTCTCTTTCAAATACTTGATTATCAATAACAAAGTCTAAAAAGTGAATTAAATCTTTTTTTGAAGCGAAACCACCTATGATTTGAGCGGTTGATAAAGATTCCAATAAGTCGATCGTTAAATCGATAATATCATGCTTATATTCCTTGTTTTGCGTATTTCTTCCAATATAATTTGCCGAAATATACGCTTTTGATGTTATCGTAGCCGTAGCTTGAAAATAGGTCATTAAATCACAATGCTCTTGTGTTTCATCTCTCCGTATTAAAATAGTAGCAAACCATTCTCTATAATTGTTATATGTATAAGGCATTTGTTTGAGATATTTTACATCTCTAAGTGTCCACTGTACTGCAGTAGCATCAGATGATTGTAATGTTTGAATTGCTTGTTCAAGCTCTACATGATTAAAAGTAAAGTTAGGGTTGGCAAACAAGATATAGTCATAACCTTTAATATCTATATTGATACTTTTTTCATCTGCTATATAAATCGTTTCAACATGTTTAAAAGCCTCACAATGCTTAAGTGCTTTATATTGTTGGACATTCATGTTCCTTGTTTTAAAGAGTACTAATAATATGTTCATCGTTGTTTCAATCCTATAGTTCGTTTTATTGTTGTCACTAAACGGTGTAATTTGTAACTTTTACTGCTCTTAAAGCGTTTAATTTCTGCAGCTTTCGCTTGTAATGCGGTTGCACTATAAAAATATCTTCGTCGCGCTTCCAATAATGCTGCATAAGAAATTGCAAGTTCATATTCGCGCTGTTGTATCAAATGAATAATAGGTAATTCATGACGTAAATATAAATTAAAAATACGTGGTTCATAATGATTTACAATGTCAAAAAGCTCAGTAAATATTTTTAACTTTTGACTATTATCAATAAGATAAAATTCTTGATCTAAGACTTTCCAAAAGATTGAACGTAGCGCATTAATTTTAAAAAATTGTAATTGTTCTTTATTATAAAAAGGTTTACAAATATGATATGCGGCAATATCGTTTTCAATGGAGCGCATCACATCTTGATGTGTGATTGATTTATTATCACCTGTATCACGATTACGATAGTAATAAATAATTTGTGGCGTGTATGAAAATGATTGTGCCTGGGTATACAGCAATGTATCCACCAATTTATCTTCTCCATTACGAAGCCCCTCTACAAACGAAATATGATGTGCATCATAAAATGATTTTCGAATTAATTTCAGTACAACGCCAACTTTCACTTGCGAGAAAAATGGAACATCGTCGAGCTTTACATGCTCATACGTCTTATTTAATTTATATTCTTTAAATGTCACATGCTGGAATGTCGATCCATCTTCATTAAAAGACACCATTTTTCCCATAGCAAAATCATCTTGATCTCCCATTGATGCCAACAATTGTTCATACGCATCCGATGCTAAAATATCATCCGGATCCATAAAGTGAAGAAAATCGCCAGTTGCTTGAGCCACACCAATATTACGTGGTTTTCCTGGTGCACCATAATTAACAGGACATTGATATAATTTAAAATGACTAAATTGTTGTTCATAGTTACGCATTTTAGCAACACTATCATCAGTGGAACAATCATCTATAAGAATGACTTCTATCTTTTCTTGCCCAATACTTTGATGAAGCAACGAGTCTAAACATGCTTCAATGTAATCCGACACATTGTATACAGGCAAAATGACTGAAATTAACATTAAGATACCTCCTTATTTCTACGACTTGAAACGCTATAATATTTGATTGAATACATTAACTTTTTTAACATGCGTATCCCTAAAGATGGATTATAAATACTCATTTTGATACCACGCTCATTATCAATAATTCTGAAGTAACCACCTATTAGCAAACGATAGCGTGGCAGTCGAATTTGAAAAGTTTTACGACTAAAATTTTTCACCTTAACACCTAAAATGATTAATGGCTTATCGTGTATTAACATTGCTCGAGCTTTTAACTTGCCATGTGAATCAATATAAATTTGCGTACTATCACTCATATCAAACGCCTCTTGAGACAATGAAAAGTGTAATTCACGACTGCACCAATGATATCGATGCACAATGATATTTATTTTTTTATAATCCTTTTCAGCTGGAAATACCATCCCTTTATGCTGATAAAGAATGTGTTTATAGCAATTATCAATTGGTAATGCATCTATCATCTCTATGCTTATGTATTGTAGTAATACTTTTGTTTCTATGTTAAAACGAGTATTGTCTTGAATGTATTTTAAATTTAAATAACCCTGGTTATGTTCTAATATATAGTTCAAATAATGTAACACGACCAAATATTGAATATAAGGTAAAACCCTGCCGTATAAATCGGTAGAGCGTTGAATTAATTCAAGATAATTTTTAACGATATGAGGCGCATACCTATTTTGATCCTTCCATGAGTTAATACTTAATGACCGGTAATCATCTCTGTTATAGAAATAATTAACATGTTTAATTAAGCCATAAGACTTGACGTCTAATAGAATCGTATTAATAAACTTTGCATCTTCCCAAAAATCAATCGTCTCATCGAATGTATACTTATGATGGGTAAACAACGATTTTCGAAAGACCATTCCTCCAATATGATATTGAATATCTTGGTACTGCTGTGTAATATCTACTACATGCCTACGTTGTTGAAAACGATAATTTAAATTTTGAGCTGATAATGTATGGCCTTTACGTATTAATATAGGCGCACTTGCTAATTTTATGTACGGATATTTAAGAAAAAATCGACTGGCTTCTTTGAAAAAATTTGTGCTCACATAATCAGAGTCATCAATAAATGTCACTAATTTTGTCTCAGGACTCATAAGTGACATGCCTAAATTTCTAGCTGCACTGACACCTTTATTCGTTTGATTAATAATTTTAATCTGTGCATGATTTTGATAGCCTTTTAAAATTTGTGCCGTCGAATCAGTGCTACCATCATTGATAACAATAATTTCATCCTCTTCAAAATACAGACAGCTTAATAGCTTATCTAGTGTATGTGCAATATATTTTTCACTATTGTATGTAGGAATGATGATTGAAAACACTCGTAAGCTCCTTCCGATGCAACAAGGCTATCTATTTATTAACGCGTTTTAAACAAACTACTAATTAAATACTGTATATTAACAAAATACATTATGATTATACACCATTTATTAACTAAAATATAACCTATATTTTTTATTTAATAAACACTTTCCTATAATCGTTGTAACTGCCAAGCGAATACACTTTTCAAATATTAAAATTTTAAATCACTGACAAAAAAAGAACCTCCTGAGAGGTCCTAGATTTAAATATATTCATCCTATTTAGCAATATACTTTCGAAGTTAATTAATGCGCGTACACCTTTATTACCAGCCTTGACCATCGATATCTAATGTATCTAATTGCCCATCTTGTAAACCTTGTAACGCCTGTTCTAACGTTGCTAGTGCTTCATCTAATTGCTCATAGGTAATGACTAATGGTGGTTGAAATCTCAATACATTACCTGCAACGGCAATAATGACAACACCATGTTCAAAACAATAATTACATATTTTTAAAGCTGCTTCTGGATCTCTTGTCTTATTTTGCTTATTTGACACAATATCAATGCCTATAGAAAGCCCGATGCCTCGAACATCACCAACATACTCATAACGTGAAGTCCATTGTTCCATACGTTGGCGTACATAGCGCCCTTTATTGACACTTTCTGATAATAAGTCGTCTTCTTCAAGCATTTCAATTGTTGCGAGTGCTGCCTCACAACTTACCGGATTAGCCCCAGTAGTAAATAAATGTGCTGGTGCTTCCAAGCTATCAATAATTTCTTTACGTGCCACTAACGCAGACATTGGTAGGCCTCCAGCTAATGACTTTCCAAATGTAATCATATCTGGTATAAAATTAAAGTGTTCCACCGAACTCCAAGTGCCTGTTCGACCTAATCCTTGCTGAATGTCATCAACAGCAATTAAAATTCCGTGTTCTCGACATAAAGCTGCTAATGCCTCAAAATAGCCTGCGACTGGCTCTAGTAATCCACCATCACCTTGTATCGTTTCAACAACAATACATGCCACTTCGTCTGCGGGTACGTATTTCGCAAACATTTCCTTTAGAGGTGCTAAATATTCAGCAACTGTATTTGCAGTTGGCTGTTCAAACATTCCTCTATAGTTATCAGGAAAAGGTATGTGATAAAAGCCATTTAGTAATGGTCCATAATGTTTGCGCATATTTAAACTAATCGCGGACATAGATAATGAGCCAAATGTTGATCCATGATAAGCGTTAGTAAAGCTAATAATATAAGGACGTCCCGTGTAAGCACGTGCAAATTTAATGACACCATCATTAGCATCAGATCCACTTAAACCAAAGGTTACCCTTTTTTCAAAGTTGCCAGGCGCAATCTCGCACAACTTTTTAGATAATTTAACCGCCGATTCATGATACATATATGCGGGTGTATAGTGAATGAACTTATCTACCTGCGCTTTTATAGCATCGGATACTTTTTTAGGTGCATGACCAACATTTTGCGAACTGGCACTCGATAATAAATCAATATATGATTTACCGTCAACATCGACAAGCGTTGCACCATAACCATGATCTATCACGAGCGGATAGTATTTGATACGTCCTGATTTTGCAAAATATTTCCCATCTTCTTCAATAAGTTGCGCTGCTTTACTCATAGTCAATTCATCCTCCAAATACTGCTGACTTATTCGCACAGCAATGTAATACAACCCAATATACAATTAATTATCAGATTTGTAAATATTTTCTGAATAATTAAATTATTAAGTTGTTTGTTCACGCTTACTGTGGATATTTAAAATGATTAAAACAACAAGTACTAAAATTAACATATGTTGTATCGCAGCACGCTATTATGTCACTTTAATTTTCATATGGAATCACGTCGTCACCATATTGTTTTTTAATATATGCTTTAATTTCTTTTGATTGTAAAACTTTTAATAATTCTTGGAATTTTTTATCTTTTTTATGTCCTTCTTGTACTGCAATAATATTAGCAAAAGGTGATGATTTTCCTTCAAATGCAATCGCATCTTTAGATGGTTTTAAACCATTATCAATTGCGTAATTTGAGTTCATGATAACTGCTGCACCTTCACTGTTATTATATGTTTTAGGTAAAAATTCAGCGCCTTGTTGATTATTGAATTTCAAATGCTTTTTATTTTCAGCAATATCTTCAAACTTCGCATCTTCAATTTTCACTCCTTTTTTCAACTTAATTAAGCCTTCGTTAACAAAAAATGATAAAAAGCGTCCTTCTTCTGCTGGATTATTTGAAACATAAATGGTTGAACCATCTGGTATGTCTTTAATATGTTTATATTTTTTACTATATACGCCCATTGGAGTTGTAAAGACTTTGCCTACTTCTTCAATCTTATAGCCATGACTTTTTCGTTCTGCCTTTAAATAAGGTACATGTTGGAAGAAATTGGCATCTACATCACCTTTATCTAATAATTTGTTTGGTACTTTATAGTCATTAACAATCTTAACTTTTAAATCATAGCCTTTTTTCTTCATTGCTTCTTGTGCATGTTTTAACACATCTCCATGTGGTGCTGGTGTTGCTGCAACGGTAATAGTCTTGCTCGCTTCTTTATTGTCTTTGCCACACGCTGATAAAGCTAGAGTAATAATTAACACACTAATCATGATGACCCATTTTTTCAATTGTATCCTCACCTTTCTAATTGCTACTTCAATAAAGATGAAAACAGTCGAATTCAAGACATAAAAAATACTTTCTCAAATTAAGAGAAAGTACGCACACTTTCTCTCATCTCTTAAAGTACTTTAAACTTTATGTGACTTGGCACCATGTCATTCACTGACGGTTGCCGGGCTTCATAGGGCACATCCCTCCACCACTCTTGATAAGAGTCTTCTTACTTTTATTGAATTAAATTTATCCTATCACTATGCAAAGAGAACGTCAATTAGATTTTTGAATTTTCTGACTAATAATTGTTTTTTACACTTAGGGGAAAAGATAACTAAATCGTTTTAAGGAGGAATGCCTAATGTATTATTTAAAATATCATTTAACGAGCGCCTGTCTAATTAGTATGTTGCTATTATTCATATTGTTTATCATAGATTTGTTAACTGACACAACCCAGTTAGCTCAATTACTTATCAATATAGACTTTATTATTCCTAAACAATTCACCCCGTTATGGCTTGAAATCCTTATTCATTTAATCATTGGTATTGTTGTTTATATGATGTTATTACTGCTCTATCGAGTTAGAAAGCAATGGTATGCCATTGGTTATGTGGCATCTATGTTATCTTTTATAGTGCTGTATCCATTTCTCATTCATATCGCTGTTCGACCTATCTTTCATTTTAGCTGGTCAGAATATAGTCTATGGCTTTTAGCACATATTATTTTTATCGTTTGTGTGGCTAGAAGTATTCCATTTATTGATAAAAGATAAATAAGTATATCACTTTATAATTAAGCTTTGATAACATTTAAAAAAGCAAATGCTATATTTGTATAAAGTTAATTTTAGCACTACGTAAATACAATATTAAGATTACCTTAGGATTTGTTAAAAACGCCCGCACATTAAGCTGATGATGATACACTTACACTGTAAAGTTATTTACTATGTGAATGGGGGTTTCATAATGAAACAAATGGTTCAAATTATTTTATCTGTTTTTGCGCTATTCTTGGTATTAACTGCAACAAGCGTATGTGTTACTCAAGCAGATACCATGTCCCAACAAGATGCAATCACAACTGCAAAGCAAGCTATGGCACGTAGTGGTGGCAATCCAGATTTGCAAAATTTTAATACAGTTATAGACAAAGGTAACTACTTTAAAATCAAAATCACACTTAAAACTAATGACAGTGTCGGTACTTATAAAGTTTATAAAAACGGCCAAGTTGAATATAAAAATGGTAAATTTGGTGTATATAACCTATTAAACCCTAACCAAACATATGCAGCTAGCGAAATAGCTAATACCTCAACTCATATGGCACAACAAGAACAGCAAAATAACCCCGTAGATTGTAAAAAGGAACTTAATCGCTATTATGTGGGTAATATCAAATCTACGGAATTACCTCAGCAGAATGCCTCACTCCCTGAAACGGGTCACACTTCAAATAATATAATAACATTAGCATTTGGTATTTTAGCACTTATGAGTGGTTTGGCATTGACGTTCATGCGCAATTCAAAACACTAAAGTATTCATAAGTACATTTAGGACAAATCAAATGTATTGTTCTCTTTCGATGATCATTATGATCACCGTGTATACCAATTATAATGAATGGTACTGTTTACTTTTACATGTAAACCAAGTAACTTGATGCTCAGTTCCCGCTTAAAGCTGTCTTAATAAATCACGTTGTTGCTTCGGTAAATTCCAAATATATTGAATAAATTCTCAATCAAGCCTTTGCGGATTGCCGTAAAGGTTCTTTGTTTGTGGCTTACGTCATTATTTTAAATAACAGATTATGACTCTAATTATGCATTTCAATCGCGTTTCTTTTAGTCAATTGACTTATCTACACACATGACCCTTAGCGCTAGAGTGGCTACTTTACTATCGATCATCCATTTATCCTGTTACATAATACACATCAATGCTTCAGTTAACTGCGATTCACTTATGGTCTGATTATCATCAATCATTGAATACGATCAATATAATAGTATGGAAAGCTTAAAATATTTTGTAATTGACATGCTAATGAAGATTTACCCCTGTCTGGTACTCCCCAACGGTCAATAGTCGTCATGCCGTGTTCGACTCCCCTACGATAAAAATACGTCTATTTTTTGAAACTCTACAAATTTTATTAAGAATATTCAATAAATATGAGTAAAAAAGCTTGAGAATATATTCATTTTTTATCATACTATTAGTGAAACTTATTAGAAGGAGTGGAAAGTAATGAATAAAGAACAATTAGAAAAGGTAAAAAATGGTAAAGGCTTTATCGCCGCTTTAGACCAAAGTGGTGGTAGTACACCTAAAGCTTTAAAAGAATACGGTGTTGGCGAAGACCAATATAACAACGAAGACGAAATGTTCCAACTTGTTCACGACATGCGTACGCGTGTTGTCACTTCACCATCATTCACTTCAGATAAAATTTTAGGTGCGATTCTATTCGAACAAACAATGGATCGTGAAGTTGAAGGCAAATATACTGGTGACTACTTAGCAGACAAAGGTGTTGTTCCTTTCTTAAAAGTAGACAAAGGCTTAGCTGAACAACAAAATGGTGTTCAATTAATGAAACCTATCGATAACCTAGATGAAACATTAGATCGTGCAGTTGAACGTCACATCTTTGGTACTAAAATGCGTTCTAACATTTTAGAATTAAATGAACAAGGTATTAGAGACGTTGTTGAACAACAATTTGAAATTGGTAAACAAATTATTGCCAAAGGTTTAGTTCCAATTATCGAACCTGAAGTGAACATCAATGCTAAAGATAAAGCCGAAATCGAAGAAGTATTAAAAGCTGAACTTAAAAAAGGCTTAGACGCTTTAAATGATGACCAATTAGTGATGTTAAAATTAACAATTCCTACTAAAGCAAACTTATACAAAGAATTAGCTGATCATCCAAATGTTGTACGTGTAGTTGTATTGTCAGGCGGATATAGCAGAGATGAAGCAAATAAATTATTGAAAGACAACGATGAATTAATCGCAAGTTTCTCTCGTGCATTAGCAAGTGACTTAAGATATAGCCAATCTAAAGAAGAATTTGATAAAGCTTTAGGTGAAGCTGTTGACTCAATCTATGATGCATCAGTGAATAAAAACTAAGATATATGTTTAAAGCTTAAGCGATAACAGCTTTGAGCGAAAAACATTGAAATTAAAAAAAGTGCCGACTGTTTCACCTTAAACAGTCGGTACTTTATTATTTTTTATGCTTGATGTACGTCAAACAAATTTCCTACTTGCTTAAAGAAATCTCCAAATTTTTTGGCAGGATTACCTTCGCCAAACATCTCTTCTAAGTTTGCCTGTGATTCACGAGCACTTTGCTCAGAAGTTTGGTACATGTCTGTTTCGTATGCTTTTAGTGCATCTTGTAACGTTACATGACTTTTAATTGCTTCAGCCAAAAGATATGCATCGTAAAGTGCCATATTGACACCTTCTCCTGCAAAAGGGCTCATTAAGTGCGCTGCATCACCAATTAACGTCAAGTTCGCTTGATTATCCCATTTGAAACCAATAGGCAGTTTATAAATACGTCGTAATAATAAATCATCACTCGCATAATCAATGTATTTTTTCAAATTGACGTCCCAATCTCTAAAGTCATGTAATAACTGTTCTTTAATTTCTTGTCTATTCATGGCTTTAAATTGATCAAATTCATCATAATCCATTTTATACGACATATAGACTTTAATTCGTCCATCTCCATTAACTTGACCTAATATCGCTTTGTGATCGCCAAATGCCATCATTTTCCCATTTTTGTTAAATTCAGCTAAATCAGGATACTGATGAAAGACATCTTCAACATTTAATTCTACCATCGATATCCCATTATACTCTACGTCCGTATTTGCTAAATAAGGTCTTACTTTTGAAAAAGCACCATCTGAACCAATTACAAAGTCAAATATTCGTGTACTGTAATCATCAAATGTTACTTCAATTTGCTCATTATCTATATGCGTTAAAGATTTAAATGCTTTACCATAAACTACGGTTTCAGGTTTTAATTGTTCAAAAATAATATCACATAATTCACCACGATCAATTTCTGGTCGTCCACCTTCTATTTGTGGATCAACTAACGCTTCATAGTATACGTTACCATTTTTATCTAGTACGCGCGTATCTTCGCCGTCAAAGCGTGCTCGTGCTTTAAATTTATCGATAATGCCTGCTTGTTGCAATGGCAATTGACCACTATCATCATGGATATCTAAAGAACCTCCACGATCAGTGTTAACATTTAAACCAGCTTTTTCAAAAATATTAACTTCAAAGCCTTGGTGCTGTAACAATAGGCCTAACATTAAGCCTCCAGGTCCCCCACCAATAATGCCAACTCGTCTAATATCTTTTATATTCATAACCCTATTTCTCCAACCTTTTATTTATAGAATTGTTGTAATCGTTCTTTTGTTTCTTGTATAAAGACGTCGAATTCTGCTTTCTTTTTATCATCTTGTAATGTCTGCTGACTTGCTTTCATAAACTCATGGAATAATGTTTGCATTTGTTCACGCACTGCTTTTAGTTCTTCAAAATCAACGTTTTTAAATTGTTCTAAGCGTTTTGTAAACGCATCTTGATCTACATTGTCCTCTAAAAACTTTTTACCTTCATCCGTAATGGTATACACTTTTTTATTTCCATCTTTAGAAATAGATACAAAGTCTCTATCTTCTAACATTTGTAAAATTGGATAAACAGAACCAGGACTTGGTGAATAAAAACCTTTAAATCTTTCTTCTAAGTCTTTAATTATTTGATAGCCATGACGTGATTCTTCTTCTAACATTTTAAGAATAACGAATTGTAAATTCCCTTTTTTGAAAAATCTATCACGCCCACCGTGACGGCCACCGAAACCACCGAAATTTCCAAAACCTCGAGGGCCTCTCCCTGCATCAAATTGTTCAAAATGTGCCATACCTTGTCTCATACCTTCTAAATGTCTTCTAAACATAATTTTCATCACCTTTACTTATTTTTAATCAATTTCGATATATCGATATAATAAACGATATATCGTTAAATGTAAAGCGATATATCGAAATTATTTTTAGGAAATTAAATACTACACTAACAAACCCGTCAGCATAGCGTTAATAAGTATTTGATTGATTAAATTTTCGTGCTTGAAATTACTTAAATTACGTTTCCAATCTTCAATCATTTGATGGTAAATGCACGCTTCATAATCAAACACATCTTCCTCAAGTAAAGTTATTATGAATATTCAAACTGCAATGTTCTTTCAATTGAATATACCAATGATAATCAAGTATGATTTAAATAATTATACTTATCGAAAGTTGTTGATTGACATGGAAATTTCTTACTTAAATGAATTTATTGTCTTAGCTAAATACCAAAATTACTTTAAAGCTTCTCAAGAACTCTACATAGCGCAATCTACACTGTCTAAGCACATTGTTTCTTTGGAAAATGAGTGCGGTTATCGTCTTATAGATCGCGCAAATAAACAATTTGAACTAACAGAATCAGGTAAACTATTTCTGCATTATGCCAAAATCATTTGCCAAAATTATAAAGATTTATCAAAACAGCTTGAGCAACAGGAAAATGATAATTTAATCACCATTAACCTTGGCGCTTCTCGATTAATGATTGAATATGGTATTACAAACTTAATCTCAAAATGTGTTCAAAAATTTTCTAATGTTAGATTTCGTATTCATGAAGGGTCAGAACAAGAATTAGCTCAATTGATTAATGAAGGTAAGATTGACATTAGCTTTTTAAGATCACCACATCCACCTCATGATAATCATTCTTTTACTTATATTGAAGAAAGCTTATGTGCTATTGTGCATGAATCTCATCCATTAGCCTATGTCTCACAAATCGATCTATCGATGCTTGAAAATGAACAACTCTATTTACCACCTGAGTTCGCATTGGAGCATCAAGCTTTTTTAAATTATTGTGAAGAACAACAATTTTATCCATTAATTTCATTTACAGCACCTCGTATTGAAAATTTACTTGAAATGGTAAATACAAATAATGGCGTCGCATTGATTATGGAACAACAGGCTAATTATTACGTAACGTCTCCTTTAAAAATCGTTCAGCTGAATTCACCTATAAAACTCTATATTAACGTTAATGTTCATAATCATTTAATTGCTTCTAAAGAGGTGGCATATTTGCTAGAGTTAGCCAAAAAGCACAGAAACTAATTACAAGCAAATACTGTCAAGAGACCTAAGGTGTACATCATCTTTCTAATGTAGAATGGTTCATGCGCTCAATCCGAATTGATATGCTCCTTATTTGCGACTAATAATAGAACTACGACAAATTAAGGAGGCTAATTAGATGAAAAAGACTTTCATATCACTCTTATCCGCAACAGTTATACTTTCAGGTTGTGGCGTTGGCGAACATCAAAATAATAATTCTAATCATGATGCTAAAGGTGTGAACACTTCAAATGTTAAAATCAAAAATTATAACCAAGCATCATCTGCGCTGCAAATAGATAATTCAAAATGGAAATATGATAGTAAAAATAACGTTTATTATCAACTAAATATAAGTTATGTCTCCAATCCCCAAGCTAAAAATGTAGAAAAATTAGGTATCTATGTACCAGCTGCTTATTTCAAAGGTAAAAAGAATCATAATGGGACATATACCGTTACTGTAAACGATGCTAAGAAAGTTAACGGCTATTCTGCTAGAACAGCACCTATCGTTTATCCAGTCAATACACCTGGTTATGCCGAACAAAGTGCACCTACGTCATATCGTTATAGTAATATTTCTAAGTATATGAAAGCTGGATTCATATATGTTGAAGCAGGATTACGAGGACGTAGTATGAGCATGGGCAATAACAGCAGTAATGCATCAACTAAATCATATGAAACCGGTTCTCCTTGGGGTGTAACCGATCTTAAAGCAGCAATCAGATATTACCGTTTCAACGATAGTAGTCTACCAGGTAACAGTAGTAAGATTTATACTTTTGGTCATAGTGGCGGTGGTGCTCAAAGTGCTATTGCCGGTGCATCAGGTGATAGCAAGCTCTACTATAAATATTTAGAACAAATTGGCGCAGCCATGACAGATAAAAATGGAAAATATATCAGTGATAAAATTGACGGTGCTATGGCGTGGTGCCCTATTACAAGTCTAGATCAAGCCGATGCTGCTTATGAATGGCAAATGGGACAATATGGTAATGAAGGTAATCGCAAGAAAAATTCATTCCAAAAACAATTATCAACCGATTTAGCATCATCTTATGCAAGCTACTTAAATAAACTAAATCTAAAAATGGTCAATATACTGAAGGCTCATATGCTAAATATCTAAAAAAAGAAATTGAAGATTCAGCTACAGAATTCTTAAATAATACAACATTCCCTTACAAACAAAATAGCACTGAGCAAGCAGGCATGGGTAATGGTGGACCTAGCGGTGGAAAACCTTCTGGCAAAATGGGATCTATGCCTCAAATGAGAAAACAATCTTCAAATAAAACATACAAAACAATGGATGCTTACTTAAAAGATCTAAATAAAAAAGGCACATGGATTACGTATGATAAGAAAACAAAACGCGCACATATTACAAGTCTTAAAGACTTTGCGAAATATTATAAACAACCTTCTAAATCAGTTTCAGCCTTTGATGATTTAAAACGTAGCCAAGCTGAAAATGAAGTGTTTGGAACATCAGGTAGTGACAGTAAATTACATTTTGATCAATCACTAGCTAAACTTTTAACAGAAAATAAATCTAACTATAGCAAACTAAATGGTTGGAATAGTAACTATGTTTCATCATATAAAAATGACTTAACAAAAACAGATAAATTAGGCACAAGCATGTCAACAAGAATGAATATGTACAATCCAATGTATTACTTATCTGATTACTATAGCGGGTATGGTAAATCTAATGTGGCAAATCATTGGAGAATTAGAACAGGTATTCAACAAGGAGATACGGCCTTAAATACTGAAACTAATCTTTCTCTAGCTTTAAAAGAACGCGTTGGTTCTAAAAACGTTGACTTCAAAACAGTTTGGGATCAAGGTCATACAATGGCAGAAACATCAGGTAATAGTGATAGTAACTTCATCAAATGGGTAGAAAGTATTAATAAAAAATAGCTAAATGTATTAAACAGCCTAAAACATCATCATGTTTTAGGCTGTGAACTAATGATTGGCAGTAGTTGACTCAATTGAAAATATGCTTATAGCATGCTTTTTCAATCTTAGTCAACCTTGCCAGAGCTGGACTAAGAATTCATAATGAATTCTGTTCAGCTCTCTTTTTAATTTACAAAACTTCCCCATTTGACTCAATAACTTTGCGATACCAGTCAAATGAATCTTTCTTGGTACGTTCTAATGAACCGTTACCGTCATTATCACGATCAACATGAATTAAACCATAACGTTTTTTCATTTCACCTGTCGTAAAGGATACAATATCAATAATACCCCAAGGTGTATAGCCCATTAATTCTACGCCATCTTGATCTACTGCATCAATAGCCGCTTCAATATGTTCACGTAAATACTCGATACGATATTCGTCATGGATTTTACCTTTATCATCAAACTCATCTACGGCACCAAATCCATTTTCAACTATAAATAAAGGAATTTGATAACGATTATATAATGCATTTAATGTGTAACGTAAGCCAACCGGATCAATGGCCCAGCCCCAATCACTTTTCTTAATATAAGGATTATCAACCGAATTTGGTAATCCGCCATTTACTATATTATCTTCTACACTAGCCTCATTATCAGATTTAACGGCCGTAGACATATAATAACTAAATCCAATATAATCGACTTTACCTTCACGTAGAATCACATCGTCTCCTTCTTGCCAACCAATGTCGAAGCCTTCACGTTCAAACATTTTTGTCGCATAACCTGGGTAATAACCTCGTGCTTGTACATCTGGAAAGAAGAAACGCATACGACTCGCGATTTCTGCCTCCATTATATCTTGCGGATTACAGCTATATGGGTAGATTGGTACATGGGAAATCATAGCACCAATTTCAAAATCTGGATTTATCTCCTTACCAATTTTTACTGCTTTCGCACTCGCAATCAATTCATTATGTGCCACCTGATATAATACTTCTAATTTATTATCATCATCTGTCAACGATACACCAGAGTTTGTCCATAAGAAAATAGGATTATTGATGTCCATTTGGTTATTAATTTCATTAAATGTCATCCAGTATTTAACTTTGTCTTTATAACGCTTAAATACAGTTTCAGCAAAATATGCAAAATAATCTGCTACTTTACGGTTTCTAAAACCGCCATATTCACGTGCTAGATGTAGTGGCATCTCAAAATGCGATAATGTAATCACTGGTTGAATGTCATATTTCAATAATTCATCAAATAAATCATCATAGAATTGCAGTCCTGCTTCGTTCGGTTCTGTTTCATTACCATTAGGGAAAATACGTGTCCATGCAATCGATGTACGCAAACATTTCAATCCCATTTCAGCAAACAATGCGACATCTTCTTTATAGCGATGGTAAAAATCAATACCCATATGATTAGGATAATATTTATCAGGTTCTATATCTTGTGTAATTTCACGTGCTTGACCATGTGCGCCTGCTGTCATTACGTCAATTACACTTAAGCCTTTGCCACCTTGGTCATAGCCACCTTCAAATTGATTGGCAGCAAGTGCGCCGCCCCATAAGAAATCTTGTGGTAATTTAGCCATGTTTAAATCTCCTTTACGCTCTATTTTTTAATTACTGTCATTATTTTTTCTCTAGATGTGATATTTTGACTGTCAGCTATGATAATGTCTTCAAATTCATCACTGTTAGTAATAATTACAGGTGTAATAAGTTCGTAGCCCTGCTCTTTAATATAATTTGCATCAAATCTCAGCAAAGGCTGCCCTTCTTCGACCTGATCATTTTCAGCAACAAGTAATTCAAAGCCTTGTCCATTTAATTGCACAGTATCTAAACCAACGTGAACTAAAAGTTCGATCCCCTCTGGCGATGTAATACCTATCGCGTGTTTACTTACTGCAACCATACTAATCACCCCTTTGAGAGGTGCTGTCACTTCATAACTTTCTGGCTGAATGGCTAATCCTTTACCCATCATACCTTCCGCAAATATTGGATCATCTACTTCAGATAATGCTACTACTAAACCTTTTAGTGGAGCATGTATCTCTGTTTCAAGTTGATCAGATGTAGTAGTCAAACGTGTTTGTTCATTTATCTCATGTCCTTCTTCGACGTCAACACCTTCTACCTGTTCTGTCACATCTTCACCATAGCCAAGTACTTGGATTAAAATGATAGGTAAAATAATTGCAACGGCTGAACCAAGTAAAATTCCCCATATTGATGAGATGTTATCAGGACTATAACCATTGACAATTGTTATCGGCCCAGGAAGACCAGCATATGCATAATATTTTGGATTAAAGAAACTTGCAACTAAAGCCCCAATACCACCACTAATACAAGCGATAATGAATGGCTTTTTAAAGCGCAAATTCACACCATACATAGACGGTTCAGTAATTCCAAAGATGCCTGTAATCCCTGCTGATAACGATACACGCTTTAAATCCTTATTTCTCGTTTTGAAGAATACACCCATAACTGCACCAAATTGAGCAATAACAGCAATTGTTTGAAAGGCTTGGAAAGCATCACTTTTATACTGTTCAAAGTTTGCCAATACCATTGGCGTAATGCCCCAATGAACACCAAAGATAACAAATACCTGCCAAAATGCACCAATTAATAATCCTGCTAACCATGGTGCTACAGCTACGAGCCAGTTAAAGCCTTGTGCAATACCATGTG
The DNA here is from genome assembly GCF_001836955.1 of Staphylococcus sp. HMSC063A07. Taxonomy (NCBI): domain Bacteria; kingdom Bacillati; phylum Bacillota; class Bacilli; order Caryophanales; family Staphylococcaceae; genus Staphylococcus; species Staphylococcus sp. HMSC063A07. Next base: position 42,748 of record NZ_KV830929.1, on the reverse strand, counting down.
CAGCCCCAGATGCTAATGGACCAATAATTAATAATGTTAATGGCACCATAATTACAATACTGAAGAACGGTACAAATAACGGGCGTATAACTTCATGAATATATTTATTTAAATATTTTTCAACATATGACAACACCCATACTAATAATAGTGGTGGTAACACTGATGATGTATAGCTTGTTTCACTTAATGGAATACCAATAAATGTAAACGTATGTCCACTCCCAATGCGTTCTACAATTCCTGCTAAATCCGGGCTAACGAGTGCAGCACAACAAGCTACTGCGATATAAGTATTCACTTTGAAATGTTTTGCTGCAGTAATCGCAATAAATATTGGTAAAAATGTAAATGGTGCCCATGAAATAAAGTTAAATACTTCATATGTGCCAGTCTTCTCAAATGATGAAAACAACATTTTCGCAATAATTAATATACCTTGTAATATACCGGCAGCCGCTAAGACATAAATAAATGGTGCAAAGACGGCAGACATCGTTGCAATAATACGATTAATAATCGTACCTTTTTCACTGTCTTCATCGCTAGATTGTTGATTTTCTTCTCCCAATAATCCCTCAAATTCTTGATAAACACTTGCGACCGCATTGCCAATAACCACTTGAAATTGTCCATTATTTTCAACTACCGTTACTACGCCATCCATACTTGCTACTTTCTTTTTAGCATCCGGAATAGAACGTTTTAAGACGATACGTAATCGCGTTGCGCAATGCGTGTAATTAACGATATTTTCCTTTCCACCAACGGCTTCAAGGATATGTATCGCTAATTTTCTATCTCTTTCACTCATAACACAACCTCCCAATCTATTTAATTTTTATTTATCCCAAATATGGAAACCCTTACACAACTCATTATAATTATACCGGTACAATTTGTAAATCGTTTTTATACAATTATACCGGTACAATTTAATTTCAGCTTATTTTTGGTATACTATATTGTAAATACAGCATTAAGGAGATTAATCATGTTAAAGTACGAACATGTTGCACATGAAATTACCGCAGCTATTGCAAATGGGAAATATAAAGTTGGTGACAAACTTCCAAGCCTAGCAGAACTAAAAATAGCGTATCAAGTGAGTAAAAGTACGATTGTTAAAGCATTAGAGTTACTTGAAAAAGATGGTATTATCTATCAAACTCGGGGCAGTGGTATATATGTTAGAAATAGCAAAAAATCTGGATATATTAATCTGTTAAAAACAAAGGGCTTTTCAGATAATTTACAAGGACATCGTGTAACAAGTAAAGTGCTTAACATCGACATCATACCGCCTAACGAGGAAACACAAAAACACTTACAGATAAAAGATAAAGACACACAAGTCTATTTAGTAGAGCGCATTCGTTATTTAGACGATAAGCCGCTTTGCATTGAAACTTCTTATTTCAATAAAGCATTAGTTACCACATTGGACAAAGAAGTTGCTCAAGCTTCAATATTTGATTATTTACAGACGCGTCTCAAGATAAATATTGGTTTTTCTGATATTTATTTCTATATCGACTTTTTAAACGATAATGAAGCAAATTATTTAGATTTAAACGCTCAAGACCCTTGTATGCGTCATGAACTTACATTCTATACAAGTAAAGGTGAACCTTTTGATTACTCCAATATTGTCTACCACTACAAGCATGCTAACTTTTTTATACCTATAGAAAGTTAGTGTCATCATAGCTTCAGTTAGCTAAATATGGGAACGAGACAGCATTCATTATGAATTTATAATCCCACCCCAGCAAGATTGACTAGGATTGAACACAGCAAACGTATTTTTAATCCAGTCAACTACTGCCAATATATCGTTCATAGCCTAAAACATAATGATGTCCTAGTCTCACTTAATTGTAAAAAAAGAAGGCAATTTCTATTGAAATTAATAGAATTACCTTCTTCTGCTTATCAGAGACATTGATGTCACTGACTTCTGTTATCGCATTATTTATTATTTTTCATCATCATAATAACCTAATTCAAGGTCTTTAGATGTTTGACGACGTGTTTTTCTCATTAAATCAACATCTGTAATTAATGATTCACCATAAGAAGGAATCATTTCTTTTACTTTTGGTTTCCAGTCATCAGCATATTCTGGGAAGTTTCTTTCAAGAACTTCTAGTGCAACTGATACTGATGTTGATGCCCCTGGTGATTCACCAAGTAAAGCAATAACTGTATGGTCTTGTGAATTAACCACTTCTGTACCGAATTGAATAAATCCTTTGCCGTGTTCTTTAGTATCTTTGATAACTTGAACACGTTTACCAGCAGTGTATAATTCCCAATCTTCATCACGTGCTTCTGGATAGAATGTACGTAAGTGATTCATACAACCTTCTTTAGTCATAATAATTTGATCGAATGAATATTTAAGTAATGGTAAGTTTTTAACGGCAGCCGCTAACATTGTTGTAATGTTATGTGGCTTGATAGATTTGAATAAATCTAAATTAGAACCATTTTTCAAGAATTTAGGTCCAACGTTAGCGAATGGTCCAAATAACAATGTTCTTTGACCATCGATATAACGCGCATCTAAATGCGGCACAGTCATTGGTGGTGTGCCTGGTGGCTCTTTACCATAAACTTTGGCATCATGTTGCTCGATAACTTGTGGATTTGTACAAGCTAAGAATTGACCTGTAATTGGGAATCCACCTAAGTGTTTGCTTTCAGGAATACCTGTTTTTTGTAATAATGGAATCGCTGCACCACCTGCGCCAATAAATACATAGTCAGTCACTTGTGTTTGCACTTGGCCAGTAGCACGGTTGCGAATTTTCACTTCCCATTTACCGTCTTTAAGACGATTGAAATCAAGCACTTCATGGTTAAAGTGAACTTCAGCATTTGGATGTGCTTCGATATTTTTAGTCATTTTACGTGTTAACTCACCAAAGTTAACGTCAGTACCTTCGTCGATTTTACTTGCAGCCATTTTACCGTCATCGACACGGCCTTCCATCATTAATGGAACCCATTTTCTCAATGTTTCTATATCTTCTGTATACTCGATATTATCAAACATTGGGAAATCTTTCATAGCTTCATAACGTTTTTTCAAGAATTTTTGGTTATTAACGCCTCTAACAAAACTAATATGTGGTAGTGGGTCAATAAATTCTCTTGGGTTATCAATGCTACCTGATTTAACTAAATGACCCCAAAACTGTTTAGAAATCTCGAATTCCTCATTAATTTCTTTCGCTTTTTCAATGTCAATTGAACCATCAGGTTGTTCAACAGTATAGTTCAATTCACATAGTGCTGCATGACCTGTACCAGCATTATGTCGTTCGTTAGAACTTTCAAGTGCAGGACGGTCCATACGTTCATAAAGCTTGATATTCCAGTTAGGTTCAAGCTCTTTTAACATAGAACCAAATGTAGTGCTTAAGACACCAGCGCCAATTAAAATGACGTCTTTTGGTTGTGAGTTTGCCATATGTTACACCTCTCTATTGATTACATTTAATTTATATATACAATAAATAGTGCTCTTTCCTAAAACACCCATTTATTGCTTTAATTTAGCAAATCGCTAAACTTCTAAATTAAATAAGTACTTCGTGTATAATTTTAAAGCAATATTATGAAATTGTAAATCAGTTAATCTACATCTCAAAGAAAAAAGTTATCGTACAATATAATTTAACTTCAATAAAAATTTTGTTATAACATTTTTTACTAAAAATCCAACGTCAGCACTTAACAAGTTGTGTGACGTTGAATTTTTCATATACCTCATATTTAGTATTTTGGCTGTAAAAATTTTTCAATATAAAATGCTGATTCTTCAATGGATTTATACTCTGTATTAATCACTGTGGCATTTAACTTTTTAAATACTTCCTCAGCATATGATAACTCCTTTTTGATACGTTCTAAGCTATTATACTGAGATTCTTGCGTTAAACCCAGAGTTTCAACACGATTTTTACGTATGTTAGCTATATATTGTGGACTCGCTGTTAATCCAAAGACCTTTAATCCCTTTTGTTTAAAAACACTCTCTGGAATTGCTACTTCTGGCACCAATGGAATGTTGGCTATTTTATAACCTTTATTAGCCAAATACATGCTTAATGGCGTTTTTGATGTTCTGGAAACACCTACGATAAGTGCATCCGCCTCTCCGATATCTGAAAAATGCTTGCCATCATCATACTTCACTGAATATTCAATAGCCTTAATACGTTTAAAATATTCATCATTTAGTTTTCTAAGTGCGCCACTTTCTAGTAACGGTTCAGTTTGTGTCTGTTCCTGAACGATTGAAATCAATTCTGACATATAATCGACATAAGGCAGTGCTTTTTCTTCGGCAAAGCGATGTCCTAGTGAATTAAATGACGGATTCACTAGTGTGGTCGCAACGATCGCCCCTTGTTCATGTGCTAAATTCAACACATTTAAAAATTCTTCTTCATTTTTAATATAGGGAAATTTTTTAATTTCAACCTGTGTTAAATCCGGAAATTGTGTCAATGTGGCTTGGATCATCCGCTGTGCAGTTTCACCAATAGAATCAGAAACGATAAATAACTTTAATACATGTTGCTTCACTATACTACTCACTTTCCTCCACTTGACTTTGTGCTGTTGCAATAATTGCGCCAGGCACTCTGAATGGTGAACAAGAAACATAATCGATGCTTAATTTATTGAATTGATGGATTGATTTCGCATCGCCACCTAATTCACCACAAACACCAATTTTAATATTCGAATTGACACGTTTGGCCTGTTCAACAGCTATTTGTATTAATCGTCCTACACCGTCTTTATCTAAAGTTTGGAACGGGTCAAGCTTCAATATATTTCTTTCAGTATACACATTTATGAATTTTCCTGCATCATCACGTGAAAAACCATATGCTAATTGCGTTAAATCATTAGTTCCAAAACTAAAGAAATCACAATGTTCAGCTAACTCACCAGCAATAAGACATGCGCGTGGTGTTTCAATCATTGTACCTACAAGATAATCGACTTTTTCGCCAGCTTGTTGTTCTAATTTATGAATTGTTTCCACTAAATCTTCTTTTAAAACCGTAAATTCTTCAACTGTAGATACTAACGGTATCATAATTTCTGGTTTACAATTAATACCTTCTTTTTTCAACCTTATGACACTACTAATGATTGCTTCGACTTGCATTTCATATAATTCAGGATAAGTAACGGCTAAACGACAACCACGATGACCGAGCATTGGATTTACTTCATGCAAATCAACAATACGTTTTTTCAATATGTCCTCGGAAATATTTAATTGTTGAGCAACATGTTGTATGTCTTCAGCTGAATTAGGTAAAAATTCATGTAATGGTGGATCTAATAATCGAACAATCGTTGGACGTTCTCCTGATAATCTAAAGATGGCTTCGAAATCTTCAACCTGATATTTTTCAATTGCATTTAAAGCGTCAACACGCTCATCATATGATGACGCTAAAATAAAACGTCTCATCTCAACTAAACGTTCTGCACCAAAGAACATATGCTCTGTTCGAACTAAACCGATACCTTTAGCACCAAATTGATAACCAGCTTCAATATCTTGTGGCGTTTCAGCATTCATTCGTACACTTAAACGTGCCGTATCTTCAGCCCATGTCATAAATTGGTCAAAGTCTTCACTATGCTCTGCATTAACCGTTTTAATTTCACCAAAATAAATATCACCTTTGGAACCATCTACAGAAATTGTATCTCCTTCATGTAATTCACCATCTGGATAATAAACAGTCTTAGCTGATGTATTGATTTCTAAATCTGAACATCCTGTTACACAACATTTACCCATACCACGTGCTACTACTGCTGCATGCGATGTCATACCACCATGTGTCGTAATGATTGCTTCACTTGCAACCATACCTTCTATATCTTCTGGAGATGTCTCTGGACGCATTAATATTACTTTTTTGCCTGAATCAGCTTGTACTTTAGCATCTTCAGCAGAAAAGACGATTTGACCTGTCGCAGCCCCTGGACTTGCTGGTAACCCGAGTGTTGATATTGTAGTTGCTTCCGCTAAAGCTTTGTCATCAAAGTTAGGATGCAGTAATTGGTCAATTGCTTTAACGTCAACCTTTCGCATCGCTTCTTGTTGTGTAATTAATCCCTCATTAGCTAAATCAACCGCAATTTTAACAGCTGCTTTTGCCGTGCGTTTCCCATTACGTGTTTGCAATAAGTAAAGCTTACCGTTTTCTATCGTAAATTCAATATCCTGCATATCTTTATAATGTGCTTCTAATTGTTTTGTTACTTTGACAAAGGCTTGATGAACATCTGGCATTTGGTCGTATAACGTTTGAATATCTTGTGGCGTACGAATACCAGCTACAACGTCTTCACCTTGTGCATTCAATAAATATTCACCAAACAATCGATTCTCTCCTGTTACTGGATTACGTGTGAAAGCAACACCTGTACCGCTTTTATCACCACTATTACCAAAGACCATTTCTTGAATATTTACTGCTGTACCTATATCATGTGGAATTTCATTTAAATCGCGATAGACACGTGCACGATCATTGTCCCATGACTTAAATACAGCCTCGATGGCTTCTTCTAACTGCTTCAATGGTTCTTGAGGGAATGGTTTACGTGCTTCCTCTAAATAAATTGTTTTAAAGCGTTCGCATATATCTTTTAAGCCATCTGCACTAATTGCAGCATCATTTTCAAAACCATGTCGTTGCTTATAGTCTTCAAAATATGTATCAAACGCAACCATTGGAATATTGTAAACAACTTCGCCAAACATTTGAAGTAAGCGACGGTAACAATCATAAGCAAATCTTACATCACCCGTTTTGCTAGCAAGTGTTTCCACATTATCATCATTAAGCCCTAAGTTTAAAATTGTATCCATCATGCCCGGCATCGAAATTTTTGCGCCACTTCTAACGGAAACTAGTAATAAGTTGGTATCTGAAGAAAAGGCTTTTCCAGTACGTTTAGTGAATGCAGCTAAATGATCAACTAACTGTGTCTTAACTTCTGTAGGTAGTTGCGCATGTTGTCTTAAATATTCGATACACGCTTCAGTAGTAATCGTAAAGCCATCGGGCACTGGCAGGCCAAGGCGTTTCATTTCTGATAAATTTGCGCCTTTGCCACCAAGTAAATCTTTCATTGTGCGTTGTCCTTCATCAAATGCATAAATATATTTTGTCAATGTGTTCACCTCATATTATTATGTCATACTAATTATTTTAAAGTATGTCATAAATGTGTGAGTTTTACAACAATAACATATATAAAATGAAATATTATATACTTTTAAAGTCACATTTCAGTAACATTATTAGTCTTTTTGAATGTGTATGCAGTAATTAAATTATTGTGTCATACTATTTTGAATAGTACATAAAAAAACCGTAAAGCATGCTTCAACATCCTTTACGGTTAAGTTAATATAACAGTTTATTGTTTAAATTGTTGGTTGTACTTTTGACGTTCTGCATCACGCAATTCTACACGACGAATTTTTCCGGAATTGGTCTTTGGTAAATCTTCTACAAATTCAATCGCTCTAGGATATTTATATGGTGCAACGGTCTTTTTAGTAAAGTCTTGCAATGTTTTAACTAAGTCATCACTTGCTTTATAACCCTCATTTAAAATAACAAATGCTTTGACTATATTTCCACGTATTTCATGGGGACTGGCTACCACTGCACATTCTTTTACGGCTGGATGATGAGTTAATGCATCTTCTACTTCAAAAGGTCCAATCGTGTAACCAGAACTGATGATGATATCATCACTGCGTCCTTCAAACCAGAAATAACCATCTTCATCAATATGTGCTAAATCACCAGTGATATAATACTTCCCAGCATGTGCGGCTTTAGTTCGCGCTTCATCTTTATAATAACCTTTAAATAATGCTGGTAAATCTAGTGGTACACCAATATTTCCTTTCACACCAGGAGCAACTTGGCGTCCTTCATCATCAACTACTGTTGTGTCACTACCTGGAATTGCTTTACCCATAGAACCTGGGCGTGGTTTTGTATCTTTTAAAAATCCAATCAATAATGTGCTCTCTGTTTGACCATAGCCATCACGAACAGTAAGCCCAAAGTGCGCTTCAAACTGATTAACAACCTCTTTATTTAAAGGCTCACCAGCTGATACTGCACTATGTAAATGATGAATATCATACTTATCTAAATTGGATAATTTAGCCATCATTCGATACTCTGTTGGCGTACAGCATAAGACATTAATCTTAAAATTTTGTAATAGCTCTAAGTACCGAGTAGGATTAAACTTGCCATTGTAAACAAATGCTGTAGCTCCTGACCCCATAATAGAAAGGAAAGGTGTCCATACCCATTTTTGCCAACCTGGTGCAGCGGTTGCCCACACCAGATCATCTTCTTTAATACTTAACCAATGCTTAGGTGCCATTTTCATATGAGCAAAACCCCAACCATGTGTATGTGTAACTGCTTTTGGATTCCCTGTTGTACCGGACGTATAAGATAGTATCGCAATATCATCTCGACTGGTTGGTGCCATATCTAATTCTTCACTTTGATTCAAGCGCTCGTCATCAATAGAAATCCATGCTTCATGGTGTCCTGCGACAACAAATTTAGTTAATGATGTATACTCCTCTATATTCAAAAACTCTTTAATAAATTCCGGCATAGTAATAACCGCATCTATTTCTCCGTGCGAAATACGATATTGCAAATCTTTAGTACGCAGCATTTCAGAACTTGGAATAATTGCAATACCGAGCTTTAATGCAGCGATATAAATTCTATATGTAGAGATTGACCGCGGCATCATGATTAAAATTTTATCTCCCTTTTTGAGACCATGATTTAACAGCACATGCCCGACTTGATTAGCTTGTTTCATTAAGTCTGCATAAGTTACCGCGATTGGGTCATTATGTCCATTTTCATAAATAATTGCATTTTTATCTTGGTCAGAAACATGTTTTTCAATTTCACTGACAATATTATATGTTTCTGGCGCTAATAAACTTGATTGTTTCATATCGTAACTTCCTTTCGCCTTCCAATGATATTATCTTATCAAACCCTATAATGCATTGAAAAAGTAAACACTTATGAAAGTGGTTTCATTATAAAAAAGTATAAAGTTGTTAAAATTAATTATAAAAATTCTGTGATGATCGATTTCTTTATAACAATGAATAGTTAAAAATTGTTCAGACTTCTATTTTCAATTCATAAAATAATTAGCTCTTCCCTTTTGAAATTTGATAGCGAGACAACATTTATTACAAATTCGTAGTCCCGCCCCTGCAAAGTTGATAAGGATTGAAAACAGCTTGGTACCATCCCATTTTCAATCCAGTCAACTACCGCCAATATAGAGTTCATAGCTTAAAACATAATGATGTCCCAGACTCCGTGTATATGAAAATTAATTAAGAAAGATTATGAATCATGCTAACTTCTCAAACTTATCAACTCGTATTGTTTCACTACTTAGATATTGATATAAGAGATTATCTAATGCAGTAGCTCATAACTTTAATTACACTTTTTAAAAGAAATTTAATATTCTAAACAACAAAAATGACAATTTCTACTTTATTTTAATAGAAATTGCCATTTTTCGACTTACAGTGATTGATGTCCCACCTACTCAAGTCTGGTGACACTTTTATGAAGTATATCGTTCACATATAATCCCAATATGATAAGACAATTTGCGATTGACTAACCGTACGTCCGCACCTTGTGACGTGCCACGTTTTTGATGTGTCTGTGAATAGGCCGAAGATTGTTGCCAATTTTTAAACGATTGATGGTTCAACCATTGCGTAATGATGACATAATGCTGACCTTGTTCATTTGGGCGTAAAAAGCGTAGCGCTCTAAAACCAGGTACAGATGCTAAATGTTGTTGACACTGTAAAAATTTTTGCTCAAATGCTCCTTCTTGTCCTTTATTCACATATAAATGATTTAACATACAATAGCCATTATCGATTAATTCATTTATAGACTCTAAAATCATATATTCAAAGTGCTGATGATTTTTATAAATGCGCATTGTTTGCGGCGAAGTAGCTTCTAAAGCATAATACGGTGCTTTTTCATTAATCTTCATTAACATTTTCCTTTGGTTCTGTCTTTATGTGATCTACTAAACTAAAGTGCACTGTTTGCTGTTCATATAAAGATAATGAACGCTTTACTGTTTCTAAATGTTCATCATCTAACTCAATCTCATCGATAAAATAGCTCAATATATTATCAGTTGTCTTCTCATGTTTAGGAAACTGACAATCCTTGTTTAAATAATGAGCTAATTCTCCTAGAGGCGTCTGGTCTCCGACAAAGTTCTGCATGTAATCATAAAAAGTCACACTTTCACCTCTTCATTAGTATGTATCCCCATACTAACACGTAAACAATAATAAAACATCATATATTTAACTATTTCCAATAAAAAGTTATAAATTTTTAAATTTAATTTAACAAATAGTTAATTTAAATTAAGATATCTATCCTTGTAAATAATCTAAAACAATTGTACCTACAGCTTCTGCAGCAACTAACATGGAAGATTCGTCGATATTAAATTTCGGATGATGATGCGGATATGCATGTCCTTGCTGTGGTGCAGCTCCTGAATATAAAAACGTACTTGGTAACGCTTGAGCATAATATGCGAAATCTTCTGATGGTGGTTGTGGTTCACATTCTTCTACGCCTATTACATCTGGTAATTGCGCTTGTCTTAATGTTTCAACAATATAAGATGTAAACTGAGGATCATTGTATAACGCGGGATAATCTGGTTGAAATTCAAAGTCATATTGAACATCAAATGATGTAGCTATACCTTGAACAATACGTTCAAGTTCATATTTAATCGTGTCTCGTGTGGCATCTGTTAAAGCACGAACATCTCCTTCGATTTCAACGGTATCTTTTATTACATTAAACTGACCTTTACCATCAAAGGATCCTATCGTCACAACGCCTGTTTCAAAAGGACTCAATCGTCTTGAAACTACATTTTGCGCTGTAGTGACGAAGTTAGCACCAGCGACAATCGCATCCTTAGCAGTATGAGGTGATGAGCCATGTCCACCTTCTCCGTGTATAGTTAATTTAAAATAAGCGCGTCCTGTTTGCGTATTACCTTCATGGTAATAAATTTTACCTGATGTCATATTCGTCATAACATGAATGCCTAAAACGTGATCAACACCTTCTAAAACACCGTCCTCAATCATACCTTTCGCACCACCTGGTGGCATTTCTTCTGCTGGCTGATGAATGACAACGACTTTACCACTAAATTGATCTTTCATTTCAATTAATGTTTCCGCTAGAACAAGCATATATGCCGTATGCGCATCATGACCACAAGCATGCATGACTCCTTCATTTTGGGAAGCATATGATAATCCAGTATCTTCTTGAATTGGTAACGCATCGAAGTCCGCACGAATGGCAATCGTTTTACCTGGTTTGCCACTATCAATGGTCACTTTTACACCATTAGGACCAACATTCGTTTGGACATCACACGCTTTGTCCTTATAGAATTCAGCAATATACTTAGGTGTTTCTGTTTCATGGAATGATAATTCTGGATGTTCATGTAAATATCGACGTATATCAATCATACGTTGCTCTTTTGCTTTTAAACGTTCAACTAATGTTTCCCCCATATTCACCACTCCTTTTATTATTTATAAGTCCATTATAAATCTTTCACAATAAGATTTGTTGTGACACACACTCAAGTAATTTTATAAGTATAAAAAAAGCAGGACTGAAATCTAATTTTAAAGATTTCATTATCCTGCATCATCTGCTTTGCTTGTGGAAATGCTTGTAGCATCTCTCTATGCTGGGGGCCACCCCAATTTGCTCTACTTGTCAAATTTCTTGTCGAAATTCTCTCTGCTGGCCTCATTAGTATGGGTAGTATGGATTGTGTTCCATTGCACCATCGTTGGGGTCGTGTTTGCCATGGATGTAATAATCTACGTATTGTGGTTCTAATGGTTTTTTGCCGCGAATGATATCTGCTGCTTTTTCGGCAAGCATAAGTACCGGTGCGTGAATGTTTCCATTTGTAGTTCTTGGCATTGCTGAAGCATCCACGACGCGCAAATTCTCCATGCCATGGACTTTCATTGTTAGTGGATCTACAACTGCCATTGGATCTGTTGCCGGCCCCATTTTTGCACTGCATGATGGGTGTAATGCTGTTTCACCATCTTTACGCACCCAGTCCAATATTTCTTCATCTGTTTGTACAGATGGTCCCGGAGAAATTTCACCACCATTAAATGAATCCATCGCTTTTTGAGATAAAATATTACGCGCTACACGAATCGCTTCTACCCATTCTTGTTCATCTTCTTTTGTTGAAAGATAGTTAAACACGATGCTTGGCTTTTCAAATGGATCTTTAGATTTAATCTTTAAGCTGCCACGTGAGTTTGAATACATTGGTCCTACATGTACTTGATAACCATGAGCAACTGGTGCTTTTTGTCCGTCATATCTTACAGCAATTGGTAAGAAATGGAACATTAAGTTAGGATAGGCAACTTGATCATTTGATCTAACAAAGGCACCACCCTCAAAGTGATTGGAAGCTGCTGCACCTTTTCGTGCAAAAATCCATTGCAAACCAATCCATGGCATGCGTTTAACATCTAAACTAGGTTGTAAAGAGACTGGTTCTTTACATTCATGTTGAATATAAACTTCTAAATGGTCTTCAAAGTTTTCTCCAACACCCGGTAAATGCACGCGTGGCTCAATGCCTTTTGATTTTAAGAAGTCCGCATCTCCTATACCAGATAATTGTAATAATTGCGGTGTGTTAAAAGCACCACCTGATAAAATCACTTCTCCTGCATTTACAGTATGATTTTTTCCATTACGTTTGAACGTTACACCGGTAGCTTTATTACCTTCAAAGTGCAATTCAGTGACGAAAGCACGTGTCTTAACCGTTAAATTCTTACGCTTCATTGCTGGTCTTAAGTATGCTCTTGATGCAGACATACGTCGACCATGATGGACTTGACTATCGAATGGACCGAATCCTTCTTGTCTAAAACCATTGACGTCCTCTGTCTTGTGGTAACCCGCTTCAACACCTGCGTTAAAGAATGATTTGAAAAGAGGATTTGTTGCTGGTCCTCGCTTTAATTTTATTGGTCCTTGATGTCCTCTAAATTGATCATGTGGCGCTGCTCCAAAGGTTTTTTCTAATTTTTTAAAATAAGGTAAACAGTGCGCAAAATCCCAAGATTCCATACCTTCAGGTTCTGCCCAACCTTCGTAATCTAATGGATTGCCTCGTTGATAAATCATTCCATTGATAGAGCTTGAGCCGCCTAAGACTTTACCACGCGCATGGTCTACTTTACGTCCCATATGTGGTTCTTCTTCTGTTTGATATCTCCAATCATAGAATGGATTACCTGAAGGAAACATTAATGCTGCTGGCATTTGTATAAATAAATCCCAGGGATAGTCACTACGGCCTGCTTCTAATACAAGTACATTTTTATCTTTATCCTCAGATAAACGCGCACCTAATACAGAACCTGCACTTCCACCACCAATAATGACATAATCATATGACTTGTTTTCACTCATGTTGATTTCGTCCTCCCTTATAAAATAAAATGATGTGTCTCTCGCATATATAAGTTTGTTTTAACTTTATTTACAATGTATGAACGCTCTTTTATTTACTAAAGAAATTGATTGGTTCTGGCTTCGTATTCGTTAAAATATGTTTACTGATTAAATATTCTTCTAATCCTTCTTTACCTAATTCGCGACCAATACCTGATTGTTTAAAACCACCCCATGGTGCTTGAGCAAAGTAAGGATGGAAATCATTTATCCACACTGTACCTAATTTAAGTTTATTAGCCACACGCTGTGCTTTACCTAAATCTTTTGTGAATACGGCACCAGCTAAGCCATAAATTGAGTCATTAGCTAATTCTATAACTTCTTCTTCGCTATCAAATTCCTCAATAGTCACAACAGGTCCAAAGACTTCTTCTTGAACAATACGCATTGATGTATCGCAATTTGTGATAACTGTTGGTTCAAAGAATAACCCATTTTGTAGGTCTTCTCTATCGGGACGTTTGCCGCCAATAGCAATTGTAGCGCCCTCTTTTTTAGCAATTTCCATATAGCTTTCAATTTTGTCACGATGTTCTGTAGAGATAACTGGCCCCATTTCAGTATCATCATCGAAGCCGTTCCCTAATTTAATTTTACCTACACGATCAATAAGTGCTTTTTCAAAATCACCTTTGATATCGTTATGAACTAAAATACGTGATCCAGCTGAACAAACTTGGCCTGCATGGAAGTAACCACCATTTAATGCTTGATCTACCGCTAAGTCGAAGTCAGCATCAGCAAAAATAATATTAGGGTTCTTACCACCCAGTTCTAATGCTATGTTCGTTACATTATTCGCAGCATTTTTCATAATGTGTTTTCCGGTCTCAATTCCGCCTGTAAATGAAACTAGATCCACTTCTTTATGACCCGATAATGTGTCCCCTACTTCTTCACCACTACTAAGTATCAAATTAATCACGCCTTTAGGGAAACCAACTTCTTCCATTAATTCAAATACTCTAATTGTAGTCAATGGTGTAATTTCACTTGGTTTCATTACAAGCGAACAACCAGTTGCTAATGCTGGCGCAATTTTCCAAGACGCTTGTAATAAAGGATAATTCCAAGGTGTAATTTGAGTGACAACACCAACAGGTTCTTTAACAACTTTACTTTCAGTGTTTGGAATTGGCGTATTGATAATCTCTCCACCGTCTTTATCAGCTAATCCAGCAAAATAGTTAAAGACATTAGCAATATCATCCATATCTGCATATGACTCTCCTAGTGTTTTACCTGTATCTAGTGTTTCTAATTGAGCTAACTCATCACGATGTTCCGTAATTTTGTCAGCAATAGCTCTAACTTTTTTCCCTCTGACTTCACTTGTTTCTAATGACCATTCGCCATCTTCAAATGCACGACGCGCTGCTAAAATAGCTTGTTCGGCATCTTCAGCTGTACCTTCTGTTACGGTAAAAACAACCTCTTGATTATAAGGATTGATAATTTCTCTTGTATTTTTATTTGAGCTTTCAACCCATTTACCATCGATATATTGACGCTGCGACAATTTTTCTACAAGTTTCATCAAACGACCTCCGTTAAGTTTGTTAAATTTATATTTAACGAATTTTATAAATCATATGCTAGCATATGTGAAAATTTAATGTCAAATTTCATGATATTGTCATAATTTTATCTAGAGTTTAGGACATAATGATGTTTTAGACTATGAGCGATATATTGGCAGTAGTTGACTGGATTAAAAATACGCTGATACCAAGCTTTTTTCAATTCTAGTCAACCTTGCCGGGGCAGAACTACGAATTCATAATGAATGCTGTCCTGCTTCTATCTTTTTAAAGTGATTGAAAAATTTTCTATAATGTGCAAGTATGAATTGGTAATATCTAACAGTGAATGCAGCTAATGAACTGGATAATGGAGGTGAGCGTATGGTACATTCACAGTCAAATGAAGAAAAATTAGAAGCTGCTAAAGATTTAGTCATTAATTCTATTGGGCAAACTATGGACTTGTATGGCACAAATCGCAGCGTCGGAAATTTGTTTGGGACAATGGTCTTCGAAGGTAGCATGACATTAGATGAAATGCGTGAACATCTTCAGATGAGCAAACCAAGTATGAGTGCAGGTGTCAAGAAGCTTCAAGAATTCGATTTAGTGAAACAACAGTTTACGCGAGGCAGTCGAAAACAACATTTTATCGCAGAAAAAGACTTTTTTACCTTTTTCCGCAATTTCTTCACTAAAAAATGGGAGCGTGAAGTCGACACTAATATGGCAGCAATTATTGAAGCCGAAAAAATCATTACTTCAGTGCTAAATGATGAGGCAATTGATGATGAAATTAAGCAAGATGCGCTTAATATTGAGCAGCAATTGAAACATACAAAAATATATTGTCAGTGGTTGTCAAATTTAACTACAGCATTAGAAACTGGCGAAATATTTGACTACTTTCCTATTCCAAACAGCCAAGAAAACAATAATTAAACAAAAAACGTCTATGATCTTTATCAGCTGATCATAGACGTTTTTGCATATATTATAAATTATCGTCTTCGTCATTATTCTCTCTTACTTGAACGATACGCAATGAACGACGTTCTACTTCTTTCAATTTATCCGCACGAGTTTCCAGTTTAATTCTATCTTTACTCAAGGTAATAATAAACGATACCATCATGCAAATAAAGATGACAATCAGTGGCACACTGGCTAATATTGACGCAGTTTTTAGCACCTCTAACGCACGTTCGCCACCCACTAGCATAAGTGAAAATGGTAATAAGCATAATGCAAAAGCCCAGAATAAACGATTCGCTTTTAATGGTTCACCTAATACTTTCTTCTGTGTTGCTGCCGCTAAAATGTACGACCCAGAATCAAATGTCGTTGCTAAGAATAAAAACGCAGAAAGCAAGAATAGGACAATGACTGTTGTTGGAAAAGGTAATTGATGCATTACTTCGATAATCGTCGCTTCAGTACCATGACTATTTAAATATTGAATAACGTTGAATTGTTCAGAAATTTGTAGGTATACTGCGTAGTTTCCAAATATACCAAAGAACAACACACATCCTAATGTTCCATAAACAATCGTACCTAATATGACTTCTTTTAGTCTTCTACCTTTAGAAATCCGCGCAATAAACAGTCCAATAAATGGTGCGTAAACAAGCCACCATGACCAATAAAAAATCGTCCAATCTTGAGGGAAATTCGTTTCTTTACGTCCTTTAATTCCACCAAATGGTTCCATCCACGTTGCCATGTGGAAAAAGTCACGTAACATATTACCAAATCCTGTAATTGTTGTTTCCATAATAAAGATGGTTGGCCCAACGATAAACACAAATCCTAATAATAAAAATGATAACCATACATTGACATCACTTAATTTTTGAATACCCTTTTTTAAACCTGTATATGAACTAATAGCAAAGATCACTGTAATTGTGAAAAGGATAATTGATCGTAGCACCATATTTTGTCCATCAAGTCCAGTTAATTTTTCAACGCCAGCTGAGATCATTGGTACACCAAGCGCTAATGATGTTGCAGCTCCTCCTAACAAACCGAAGATAAAGAGTACATCTACAAGCTTACCTAAAAACTTGTCTGTCTGACCTTTGAGCACAGGGCGACACGCTTGACTAATTTTATAAATTGGTTGCTTTTTTACAAAGACCAAGTATCCAATCGGAAGTGCTGGCAAGACATAAATTGCCCAAGCAATTGGTCCCCAATGGAACATACCATACTGTGTCGCAAACGTTAATGCTTGATCTGACATTGGTTTCGCTCCATTTGGAGGCACTTGATAATAATATGCCCATTCAATAACACCCCAGTATAAAATATCTGAACCTATACCTGCACAAAACAGCATAGATGCCCAACTGAAATTGCTGAACTCTGGCTTATCACTTGCTTTACCCAAAGTGACATTCCCATATTTACCAAATGCTATGTAAAGTACGAAACATAAAATTGCAAGTCCAATAAATAAATATAAGGAACCTATAGAATTAGAAATAGCACTATTAATATCTGTAATGACCTTTTCACTTGCAGACGGAAAAGCCATCATTGGAATGACTGCTAACAATAAAATGACTACCGTACCTATAAAGGTAGGCCAATCCATTATTTTCTCTTTTTTCAATGTTGATCCTCCTTTAGTATCGATAAAGATTGAAACTTTGAAAATATGGTTATCAAACAAATTGTTATTAATTCACAAAATTGACAATATCTAAAAAAACATAATAATGCAAATTCAATACAAAATTATAGTTAGTAATAAGTGAATAATTATATATTATGTCATTTTACAAGCAGAGAGAACATTGCCAAAATAACAGTGTTAAGTTTGGATTTAACAAACTAAACGCTCAATGCCTATGCTTTTATTTGAATTAATATACATATTTAGTGAATATATATTTATTTTCAAATCGTACTTTATTGATAAAAAATGAGACTGAAACATCGATTTCTCTGATAAGATAAGGAACAATCTGGAGTATAAATGAAATGGGTTAAAATTAAAACGCAAAAATTTTCTTCAAATATGGTTTCCACAATATCATTAATATGGTAAGAGGTATTAAAACTGAAGATTTTTATTGGTAACGTACATATTGAGTTATGTTATTTTTTCAAAAATATTTTAAATATTAATAAGTCATATTTATGGCAAGACTCCGAGAATACATCCCCCAACAGAAAAAATGCAAAGCACATTTCGCTAAGCAAAGCAAGTTGGGGTTGGGGCCCCAACAAAGAGAATTTCGAGCAGAAATTCGCCAAGCAAAGCAAGTTGGGGTTAAGAAAGCTTTCTCCTAAGCTAGCGAGCCCAAAATTCAAAGTACTGTAAAAAATAACTGTATAGGACATCATTATATTTTAGACTATGAGCGATATATATTGGCAGTAGTTGACTGGATT
>NZ_KV830929.1:512-23990 GCF_001836955.1 Staphylococcus sp. HMSC063A07 | reverse complement strand
ATTGGCAGTAGTTGACTGGATTGAAAATACCCTTATACCAAGCTTTTTTCAATCCCAGTCAACCTTGCAAGGGCGAAACTAGGAATTCATTATGAATTCTGTCTCGCTCACTATTTTTCCTAGGCATAATGTTCTAGATTCGTAAATAATTTACTACTATTAATAACCTAATATTGCTTTAATTGAAAAACCAATAAGCACTGACACCGTAATCATAAAGAATCCAGGAATAATAAAGCTGGTCACTTTAGTGCGCTTCGTTTCATCTAAGTCAACTGCAAAGAGTAAAGTCGGTTGCGCTGGGATGACAAAGTTCACATTTATCGTTTGCACCATAGCGACAAAAAACATTGGTGGGATACCTATACTAAGAACAATAGGAAACATAATCGAAGCTGTTGCAGTCTGTGATATAACAACTATCGCTACAATAGAGACTAAAAGAATAACTAACCATGGTGCTACTTGAATCACAGCACCTACATCTTCCTTTAAAATTTTTAAATTTTGAGGTGCATTAAATACCGTGGCACCTAACCATCCAGGTCCAAGAACCGCAAATAAAGCACCTATAGCTGATTGTGTAATGTGTGATGATAAGATATCCGTCGTATCAATTTTATTTAATAATAGATTAATCGCAGCAGCTAAATACATAAAGAATTGAACAATTTCAGTCATCGTTACTTCTACTGACTTACCATCTATATTAAAGCTTGGCATCAATTGCGGAAAAATTCCAAATGTTAATATCCCGACTACACATAATAAGAAACTAGCCACACCAAGTTTTACTTTTGATGGAAACGTGGTTGGTACTTTGACTTCTAAATCTTTCAATTCAAAGCGTTGTGCTTGTTCTTTTTTACGTCCAGCCAAAGTACAAAATACACTTAATAGCAACATTGTCAAAATTGCTGTAGGAAAAACAACACTTAAATATTTGCCCATGCTAATGTCATAACCTGCTAACACCGAGATGATATAAGCTGTAGCTGCAGCTGCAGGACTACATAGCAATGCTAAGTTTGCTGTCAATACAGAGGCAATCAAAGGGCGTCTAGGTTGAATACCTGCTTTCATTGCTGTTTTCGCAATAATCGGTTCTAATGATAAAGCAATATTCGCAGTACCAATACCAAAAACAAAGATAAAGACAATAATCGGTGAGATAAAAATAATAGATTTTGGATATTTTTCAATCACTTTAGAAGCTAGGTATACTAAATAATCTATACCGCCTGTTGACTGGAGTGTCCCCCCAGCAATACCAATAGAAAGAATAATTAAGACTGCTGTAACTGGGGCAGATCCAGGGGGTAATTGAAAAACAAATATCATAATGAGTTGCGCCACAATTGCGAAAATACCACAACCTAAAGCGCCTGCAGTTCGTAATCCTAATAAAATAGCTGCAATCATAATTCCTATTTCTATGGCAAAAAGAATCATAATCTTAACTCCTAACACAATTTCTTTGTGATATTTTTAACATTAAATATTTTATCACTATAGAATGCAAAAAGTATACAAAAATGTATATATATTTGTCTTATAATAACTTAAATTGTGACAAAAATAAAAGAGATGCGTCACTTCGACGCTATCCCTCTTAAATATTTATTTATTTTGTGATGATTGTTTTTTCTGGCGCTGTTTGCGATAGTGACGTTCTTCTAATATTGAACCAACAATCAAACCAATAGCTATGAGCCATTGCCCGATGATGATGATTAACTTCATATACATCACTCCTATGCACCTTAAGTCATGCACTTATACTATTTATCTTCCCTATTACTTTATGTTTAATCTTCTACATAAATGACTGGGGTTCCTTTTTTTAAGGATGCTGGAACATTAATGACACGTTGATTTAATGAACCTTTATAAGCTAAATTAGGTTGAAATAGCGCTTGTATAAATGGGCCGTCTACTAAGACATCAATCAAAGATAATAGTTGATGTCTTATTCCTGCATCATGACTTAAATATTCATACAAAAATCCTGTCCATACCCACAATGATTTGCGGTGTCCAAACTTTTGACGAAAGGCACGAGCAACTTTCAAGGTAATATCAACATTACAAAATGGTTCACCACCGAGTATACTCAATCCAGCAATATAGTCCGGTTCACAGTAGTGCAAAATTGCTTCAAGCGTTTCATCATTAAAGGGTTCGCCGTAAGTAAAACGTTGAGCAGCTACATTGTAACATCCTTCGCATAGAAAGGGACAACCTGATACATACATGCTGACGCGAACGCCTTCACCATCAACAAAACTATGTTGTTCAATTTTGGCAATATAACCACGACCTTCTGTAACGTCAAGTACACTCATTTTATTTTGGTTCCTTCATATGTTTAACTCTTGCGCAAATTTCTTTTTGACGTCCTTCAATCACAGGTCGTTGTACTGGATTTCCTAAATAACCACATGTTCGTTTGACCACATCTACTGTTTTAGGATCATGATTACCACAATGTGGACATGTATATCCTTGAGCAGTTGTTTCAAAATCTCCTTCATAGCCACATTCATAACAACGATCAATTGGTATATTTGTTCCTAAATAACCAACTTTATCGTAGGCATAGTCCCAAACCGCTTCAAGCGCCTTTAAATTATGATTTAATTTTGGATATTCGCAATAGTGAATAAATCCACCGCTTGCATAGTATGGATAATCCTTTTCGAAATCTATTTTTTCAAAAGGTGTAATATCTTTTCGCACATCATAATGAAATGAATTTTGATAGTACCCTTTATCCGTAATATCTGGTATAGAGCCAAATCGTTCATAATCTAAGCGGCAAAAACGGTCTGTCAATGATTCGCTCGGTGTACTATAAATACTGAACCAAACGTCCGTCTCTTCCGTCCATTCTAATTGATAATCCTTCATTTCTTTTAATATATCTAATGTAAAGGCCTTGGCATCTGGATTTGTTTCCCAGTTTGGACCATAAAATACAGTAGCTGCTTCGTATAACCCAATATAACCCATAGAAATCGTAGCACGGCGATGTTTAAATAAATCTGTAACATCTTCACCTTCTTGTAATTTATATTTAAAGGCGCCACTTTTATACAAAATCGGAGCATTTTCAGGAACCGCTTGTGCAACACGCTCAATACGATAAAGTAAGGCTTCATGTAAAATATCCATACGCTCATGGAAAAGTCGCCAAAACGTTAACTTATCGCCTTGAGACTCAATCGCAATACGCGGAATATTTAATGTTACGACACCTAAATTACATCGACCACTATTCTCAAATTGTCCTTGAGCATCACGCCAAGCTGGTAAAAATGAACGACAACCCATAGGTGCTTTAAAATCACCTAAAATATCAACCAGTGTATCGTAGTTTAAAACATCTGGGTACATGCGTTTCGTTGAGCATTTTAAAGCGAGTTGCTTAACGTCATAATTAGGGTCTTCTTCGCTAAAATTAACGCCTTTTTTTATCGTAAAGACTAATTTTGGAAAGATTGCAGTAATTCTATTTTTACCTAGTCCTTTGATACGTGTGTTCAAAATTGCCTGTTGAATTTTTCGACTTAGTTTATCTGTTCCTAAACCAAATCCAAGTGTTACAAATGGCGTTTGACCGTTTGATGTGTACAATGTGTTTATTTCATACTCTAAACTTTCTATAGCATCATTAACATCTTTAGTTACTTGTTGATCTACATAATCTTCTATAGCATCTGCTCTAACAAATGTTTCAGCAACTTTGCGGTGATGTGCTTCATTATGTCGTGCATATGTACTAAGTAATTCATCAACACGGTCGACCGTGCAGCCACCATATTGGCTACTAGAAACATTGGCAATAATTTGTACAAGTTGTGCGGACGCCGTTTGAATTGATTTCGGTGTAGTGACATTGGCGTTCCCAATCTCAAACCCATGCTGTAACATTGATGTTGCATCAATTAAGCAGCAGTTTGTTAAAGGTTGGAATGGGTGATAATCTAAATCATGAAAATGTATATCTCCATTCTTATGTGCTTGTGCGACTCTTTTAGGTAATAAATGTTGTAATGCATATGACTTTGAAACGACACCTGCTGTTAAATCACGCATCGTTGAAAATGTATTGCTATCTTTATTGGCATTCTCATTTACAATTGCTGGATCTTTGGTAATGAGACCTTGTAATTCAGCTTCAAGTTGTTTCATAAAAATCATTCCATTTCTATATATAGTACTTATATTAAACTTATAACACTATATATAGTATTTCAAATAAAAACCCACATGTTAACATAACTGTCAAAGAGTTGTTAATAATCCTTGAACTTTGAGCAGCAGACAATAAAAAAATCCTACAATATTGTTGAAGCGCAATATTGTAGGATGAACCGTTCAAATAGTTGATTATGAGATGTAATTGTAAGAGCTTGCTTGACTTGCTGAAATTGTACGTGTAGAGACAACGCCAGGTCCGCCATTGTAATTCATTTCTGATACTTTAACTGAACCATCACTATTGACTTTTTCAACATAAGCGACATGACCATATGCACCTTGAGATGTTTGCATTACCGCACCTTGTTTTGGTGAATTGCTAACATTATAGCCTTCTGATGCAGCTGCGCTAGCCCAGTTACTTGCGTTGCCCCATGTAGAGCCAATTTTTCCGCCTACTTTATCAAAAACGTAATACGTACATTGACCTGCTGTGTATAGGTTCGAGCTTGATCCTGATTTACCTGAAAATGCTGAACCACCACTAGTATTTGAAGCATGACTTGATGGTGCTTGTGTAGTTGTTACTTTAACATTTCTATCAGAAGTTGAATAGCTAGCACCTAATCCGCCACCATTGTTTGCGTGATATGCTTGAGTTTGTGGCTGATAGTTTTGACTATATTGCGTATTGTAGTTGTAGTTTTGAGTGCCTGCTGTGTTTGTATAATTATATGAATAGTATTGACCTTGTTGTGCTTGATTTGGACTCCAATTACCTTGCCAAGTGTAGTGATAATTACCTTGTTGGTCAATTGTATATGAATAGCTATAAGAATATGGATCATTTGGATTATAACCATTATTGTTTTGTTCAGCAGCGTGTGCGTCATGACCTCCTGCGAGTGCAATTGTTGCAAATCCTGCTGTTGCGATTGTAGCTGTAGCGATCTTTTTCATAATTAAATATCCTCCTAAATTCATTTAAATAATGATTTCTTTATCTCGTGGCTACCTTCAAGTTACAAAACATGATTAATTTTTTTCTCGTTGTTTCAACGACAAATCACACTCTATCAGAAAAATAAGCTGCTGTGTGCGTTGTTAATATTTTGTAAAAGAATCATAATAAACAGTCGTTCGATGTAAAACTCATAGCTATTTTGTAACAATCTCTAACAACGATGATGTTGGGAATGATAGACATCATAATCAACAGATTATTACATTTGTTGTAATAAAACTGATAATTGCTTTCACGTTAATGACATCAAAAACAATTAAATTTATTCATAAAAAAACTATGAAGACATTTATTATCAAATGTTTCTTCATAGTTAAGTTTCTTTTAATTACTCTTTTTGTTTAAATAATCAACAATGACATGTTGATACAAATCAATAAAATCTAAATAATGCTGTTTATCTATATATTCATTCGCTCGATGTGCTTGTCGCATAAAACCAGGACCGATAATGGTTAAGTCTACATTATCTATACCTTTTAATAATTCTGATGCATCTGTCGCACCGACAAGCGCTGTAACTGTTAAATCATCTTTATATTCAGTAAATGACTTCACTAACAAATTATCTTTGTTGCTATAAACAGGGGCATGATTCGTAGTGATTTCCATTGATAATTGTGCCTGATCCACTTCATACAAAGTTTCTTCAAACAATTGTATGATTGCTTCATTATCATATTCTGGAATTGTACGTATATTAAATTCTGCATATGCACTTTCAGGTACTGTATTAAACTGTTCCCCACCATAAATAATTGAGTTAACTATAACTAAACCCTCAGCAACATTTTCTAATTTTCTAAGCTCCTTATCATTAAACTTATCACCAAAGTAATCTTTAATTAGCGGTGATACGTCTAATGAATGTTTATTATCATTATTTTTAATATCTTCATATTTTTCTTTGATTTTTTGTATATATCTAATTATGTCATCTATTGCATTATGTCCTAAATTAGGTAACGAACTATGCGCGGCAACACCCTTAGCTTTAATTTTAATACCCATTGAACCTTTGTTAGCATAGTTTATATAATGATCACTTGGTTCACCAATAATCAATCCATCCAAATCATCAACGTAACCTTTATCACGAAATAACATTGATCCTGACATTTCTTTTTCTTCAGCTGCTGTTGCTAAAAGACGGATGGTACCTTGTTGTAACAAATTAGAAGCTTTTATTTCTATCATAGCAATGACTAACGCAGCAAGGCCGCCCTTCATATCAGATGTACCACGCCCATATAATTTCCCATCTTGCTCATGTAATTCAAACGGGGGATACATCCATTGCGCTTCATCACCTGCGTCTACAACATCCATATGTCCAGATATACCAATGACAGGTCTACCTGACCCAATTTCAGCTACTAAATTTGAACGTTTACCTTCAATTTCAATTATTTTTGATTCAATGTCATAACGTTGTAGTAATTCTTTCAAATAATAGCAAACCTCGATTTCATTATTATTCTCTGTATTGATATTAACGATGTCTGCTAAAATATCTATTCTTTCCTGTTCAGACAAAACAGTCATTCATATCGCCTCTTCTACTTTAATTTAACGTTTCTTAAATTATTCACACTATGCTTTTTTTCTAAACATTTTTCATGTGCGTCTCACTTATATGACAACACGTTTTGCAACAATCTTATTTCTATAATTTATTATCTTTGTAACTGCCAGATTTTCAATTTCATCACATGTTCAGCAATAATGCATTTTTAAACACGTTAGTACAAATGAATCTATCAGTAAATGATAATACTTTATGATGTTATTTCTCGTTCCATAAACAAAGCATAGAAAGTAAACTGGCTTACTCTCTATGCTCCACTTATTAAAGATATTTATTATCTGTCAAATAATTAAGAATGTGTGCTACAGCTTGTTCCACACTTTGCTGTTCAGTATTAATTGTAATTTCTGGATGATACGGTGCTTCATAAGGCGCGTTAATACCGGTAAATTCTTTGATTTCCCCTGAACGTGCTTTTGCATATAAACCTTTAGGATCTCGCTTTTCACATTCTTCAACACTACATTGGGTATAAACTTCAATAAATTCCCCGTCTTCTAATATATTCCTTACGTCATCACGGTCGACACGATATGGAGAAATAAAGGCTGTGATTGCAATCGTCCCTGCATCAACAAGCAGTTTACTGACTTCACCAATGCGTCGAATATTCTCTTTACGATCCTCTGGACTGAAGCCTAAATTCTTGTTTAGACCGTGTCGCACATTGTCTCCATCTAAACGATAAGCATGTTTTCCTAATTCAAACAAAGCTTGCTCTAATGCGACAGACACTGTTGACTTTCCAGAACCAGATAGTCCGGTAAACCAAATGACTGCACTTTTATGACCATTTTGCTTTTGTCTATCTGCTTTTGTTACTTCTGAATCGTGCCATGTAATATGACTTGATTGACTCATGTTACTTCCCCCCACCTTAATGTTGTTGTAACCCTTTGATTAATACTTCAGCAACTTCTGGTCGTGAAAATTTGGTTGGTAATGCTTCTCCATTGCGTAATTTTTCTCTGACTTTTGTACCACTTAAATGAACATGTTGTGTCGCATCATGTGGACATGTTTTAGCCGTAGCCATATTGCCACATGCTTCGCAATAAAACGCATGCTCGAATTTTAAAATTTGAATATCTAATTCATCTTCAAATTGAGAAATAAATTGTTGGGCTTCATATGTACCATAATAATCGCCAACACCAGCATGATCACGTCCAACAATAAAATGTGTACATCCATAATTTTTGCGTACAATAGCATGTAAAACTGCTTCTTTTGGCCCTGCATAACGCATTGCTGCTGGATAAATAACTAATCGAGCACGGTTTTTAGGATAATAATGTTTTAGTATCGTTTCGTAACTTTCCATACGTACATCTGCTGGAATATCATCTGCTTTTGTTTCACCTACCAATGGATTTAATAATAAGCCATCTACAATTTCTAAAGCAGATTTTTGAATATATTCATGTGCGCGGTGCACTGGATTTCTTGTTTGGAAACCGACAACCGTCTTCCAACCTAAATCATGAAAAAGCTGACGTGTTTCGTGCGGATCTAAATGGTAATCCGCAAATTTATTATGCTGTGGACGCTTTAATAATTGAATTGGTCCCGCTAGATATACGTTTCCTTTGTCATAAACTTTCTTCACACCAGGATGTTTTACATCGGTCGTACCATAAACAAGCTGAGCCTCTCTTTTCTTATCATACGTGTACTTTTCGGTAAGCTTTAAAGTGCCATATAGTGCTCCATCTTCACCATATAAAGCAATATGATCACCAATTTCAAGCTTTGATGCAACATCTTCTGTAACTGGTAATGTAATAGGAATACTCCATACTGAACCATCTGTTAAATGCGTCTTTTCAATAACTTGATTATAATCTTCTTGCCCCATAAAACCAGTTAAGGGGCTAAATCCGCCAATAGCAATTAATTCTAAGTCTGAAATTGCCCATGGATTTAATGTAATTGCTTTATACGATTGTGCTGCTTGACTCAACTGTGTTCGTTCTATACCTTCAACGACTCGATTAATAAGTACGCCACCATGTGGTTTGATTGTATAATGAAGTATATCTTTTGAGACTGACATAAAACAAAACTCCTTTATCCAATTAATTATATTTGTTTACTCGGTTTTTCTTGTAAGAAAAAGATAACAATCTGTTGCGAATGGCAACAAAAATGATAAGTACTAAAATACTACAAATAATTGCGAATCTTATGACATTTATGATTGTGCTATTGTCGACAAAATAACTTAATAAAGCATTACTATTGGTAAAAATAATCAAACCACCTACGCATATCGCTAATATATTAATGGGCAATATTTTTGTTAAGTATGCTGAAATAGGTGCAGCAGCCATGCCACCAATACTTAATGCAACAACAAGCCACCAATTAATTTGTGTTATCCCTAAAAATAAAATAAATGATAGCGATGTGGCTAATGTTACGAAAAATTCACTGGCTGATACGGTACCAATCGCATAACGAGGTTGTATCTTTTTACTAGATAATAATATGGGTGTGTTGACTGGTCCCCAGCCACCGCCACCAATCGCATCTAATAAACCAGCAATCGCACCTTGTGGAATTAATTTCCAGCCACTTAATTGACCAACATGTTCATGTGTTTCATGCTGACGACGAAATAAAAATTGATATAAAATATAAAATCCCATTGCTAATAAAAATATTGCAATATATGGCTTAATAACACTACTGTGAATATGTGTTAAAAATGCCGCGCCTAAAAATCCAAAGATTGCACCTGGAATTGCTAACTTTAACATGGTCGATCGATGGACATTATCAAACTTCCAATGCGATGTTCCTGACGCTGCTGTTGTTGCTATTTCAGAAAAGTGAACCGTTGCTGACACAATCGCTGGTGTAATACCATATGTTAATAAAATGGAGGACGATGACGCACCGAACCCCATGCCTAATGATCCATCTACAAGTTGGGCCAAAAATCCAGCTAATGCAAAAATCAACAATTTTTTCATAAATTAAGTGCCCCCTATTATTCAGCTTGTGCTTGGAGCCATCGTAAAAATGCTTGTTGCTTATCAAGATCTAAATAGTCGTCAGAGACGATCTTTGCCAATAATGCTTGTCGATAAGATGGCTCAATATTTATTCGTTTGAGCGTCTGTCTACATTGATATAAAAATTCAACGTATTGCTCATAGCGTTCATCATACGTGTGGCTAAGTTGTTCAATTATTTGTATCCCTAACTTTGGACTTGCGCCTTGCGTGGCTACGCTTAGTGTTAATTTACCTCTTTTTAATATATTAGGAATAGTGACATTGCCAGACGTTGCATCTTCAGCATTATTGAATAAACAGCCTGGAGGTACCAGCGCTTTAACTTGTTGATTAACAGCCTTATTATTTGTCGCAGCAACGACTAAAAATGCACCTGCTATATCAGCGGCGTCAAATTCTTTTTGATGCCAGGTGATTTGTCCAGCATTTATTAAATCTTCTAATGACGAATGAACTTGAGGACTAATGATATGAATATCTTGGCAGTAGTCGATAAAATTGGAAGCTCGTCTGGCAGCAACTTGCCCACCTCCGACAATTACAATGCGTTGTCCTGCTAAATCAACCATAAGTGGCATATTCATATCTTTATCCTCCTGTTAATTTATTTAGAATTCACTTGTGAATAGTCCATTCTCATCTGTTCAGTTTGTTCCGTAAACCATTGAATTTTATCATGCATCTGTACGACTTGACCAATTACAATCATAGCTGGATTTTTAATATTTTTAGCTACTTCTGTTATTGTACTCAATGTGCCAGTGACCGTTTGTTGATATGCTGTTGTACCTAAGTGGATTAATGCAACAGGGGTATCAATAGGTTTACCGTATTTAATTAATAAACCACAAATTTCAGACAAACGTTTAACACCCATATATATACATAACGTTTCCGGTCCATGTGCGAGATGTTCCCAATAAGCAGCTTTAGTCATTCCTGGCTTATTCACTGCAGTCACAAAAGCGACAGATGAACTAAAATCTCTATGCGTCACTGGAATCCCTGCATAGGCTGGCGCAGCAATTCCTGCTGTAATACCAGGTATAATTTCAAATGCTATATGATGTTGCGCTAATATTTCCGCTTCCTCACCACCACGGCCAAAAACAAAGGGATCTCCACCTTTCAAACGTGTTACTGTATGACCTTTTTTAGCTAAGCTCACAAGCATTTTGTTCGTTTCTGACTGTGGCAACGACTGTCTATTAGGATCCTTTCCGCAATAAAACAATTTTGTACCTGCCGTTGCGTAATCCAAGAGTTCCCTATTGACTAAACGGTCGTATAAAATAACATCCGCTTGTTTAATTGCCTTTAAACCTTTTACTGTAATCAGCTCCGGGTCACCTGGACCCGCACCAACTAAGTAGACTTTCCCCATATTAACACCCTCTTTTTAGCTGATTAGCTATGAAAATCTTGACCAGAATGCACTTCAGCAATAACGCCTGAACGAATGACGAAATCACCGAAATGTTCGCCCTCTAAACGTGACTTACCGTAATCCATTAATATTGGTCGCAAACTTGCTAAAATTTGTTGTTCATCAATATTTTCTTTATACAGTTTATTCAAACGTTCTCCTTTGAAACCACCACCTAAATACATATTGTATTTTCCTGGTGCTTTCCCAATAAATGCTATTTCTGCCAATGCCGGACGTGCACAACCATTTGGGCAACCTGTCATACGAATTGTAATGTCTTCTTCACTAACACCTGCTTCATCTAGTAAATCTTCTATTTTACCAATCAATGAAGGTAGGTAGCGTTCTGACTCAGCCATAGCTAAACCACATGTTGGAAATGCAACACAAGCCATAGAGTTACGTCGTAAACCTGAATAGTGTCTACCATCTGTTAATTGATAACGTTCAATAATATCTTGTATATCCTTTTTATGTTCTGGAGACACATTAGCAATAATTAGATTTTGATTGGGTGATAATCTAAAGTCTCCTTGATGTACTTCAGCAATTTCTCGCAAAGCAGTTTTCAATTTATAATCTTCTAAATCTTTAATACGACCATTTTGAATAAACAGCGTAAAATTCCAATTGTGTTCTCCTTGAATCCAACCAAGACGATCACCGTTATGCTCAAATTTAAAGGCTTTTGGTTCTTGAATTTCCCATCCAAGACGTTGATTTAATTCTGTTTTGACTCTCTCAAGCCCTAAACGATCAACGGTATATTTAAAGCGTGCATTTTTTCGGTCTACACGATTACCATAATCACGCTGAATCGTTAAAATCTTTTCACAAACATCGACCACTTCTTCTTTAGGTATATAACCCAGTAAACGCCCGATTTGTGGATAGGTATTTTTATTGCCATGTGTCATACCCATACCACCACCAACTAAGACATTAAATCCTATCAACTCATCATGGTCAACAATAGCTATTAAACCAATATCTTGTGAGTAAACATCAATATCATTGCTTGGCGGTAAAGCAATGCCTATTTTAAACTTACGTGGCAAATATGTTTTACCATACATCGGTTCAACTTCTTCACTTGAATCCAACACCTTTTCACCATCTAACCATATTTCATGATATGCATTGGTTTGCGGTAATAAATGATTACTGATTGCTGCTGCATAATCATTCATTTCTTGATGAAAACGTGATTGATACGGATTAGGATTACACATTGTATTACGATTGACGTCCCCACATGCAGCAATCGTGTCTAGTAATGCATCATTTATATGGCGCATAGATGCTTTTAAATTACGCTTTAAAATGCCATGAAATTGGAATGTTTGGCGTGTTGTTAATTTCATTGTGTGATTACCATATTGATTTGATATGTCATCCATGGCTATCCATTGTTCTGGTGTAGCTGTCCCTCCAGGAAGACGTACACGGATCATAAAGCTATACGCTGGCTCAAGCTTCTGTTTTCGCCGTTCGTCACGCAAATCCCTATCATCTTGTTGATAGCTACCATGAAATTTCAGCAACTTAGTGTCATCATCGGAAATAGCACCAGTTAACGGGTCTGCTAAACCTTGTTCAATCGTGCCACGTAGATAATTACTATCATCTTTGATGTATTCTAATTGATCAAGTTTTTGATTTAATTCTTGCTCAAGTTGCTCATTCGATTTTGCCATTGAATCCCCCTGCCTTTCTTTTAATATACGTCCCGTTGATAACGCTTATCTTTCTTAAGTTGTTTTAAATATGCTTCTGCTTCATCTTGACTAAGTCCCTGTTCTTTTACTAACACATCTTTGATGGCTTGATGCACATCTTTTGCCATGTGTTTTTCATCACCGCAAATATAGATAGATGCTCCTTTTTCTAACCATGCATTAAACTGTGCACTGCGTTCCATAATACGGTGTTGGACATATATTTTGTGGTCTGTATCTCTAGAAAAAGCCACATCCATTTTTTCTAAGTATCCCTCTTTTAACCATGCTTGCCATTCAGTTTGATATAAGAAGTCTGTTGTAAAATGCTGATCTCCAAAGAATAGCCATGTATTACCTTTAAATCCAAGCTCTTCACGTTCTTGCATACAAGCTCTAAAAGGTGCGACTCCTGTTCCTGGACCAATCATAATAATCGGCGTATCCGCTTCTGTTGGAAACTTAAAATTTGGATTACGTTTTAAGTAAATTGGTACCGTATCTCCTGGCTGAAGACGCTCTGCAAATTGAACTGAACAAACACCTGAGCGATCTCGTCCGTGAGATTGGTATCTCACTGCGCCCACTGTAATATGTACTTCATCCGGCGTTGCTTTATAGCTACTTGAGATGGAATATTCTCTTGGTGGCAACTTACGTAAAAGCTGTGACAAGTTTACAGGTAGCAACTCATCCGTTCCAAAATCATTAAGCAAATCAATAAAATCTCTACCATTGATATACTGTTGAACCCATTCATTATCTTGAACTTTGTCGCTCAAGTCATCATTGTCAAATATGGCTGCTGCTTGTTGTAGCAATGGCTTCGTTAACTTAGTAATTTCAAAATGACGTGTTAATGCATCGGATAACGTTAATGTATCACCATCTTCAGATACAGGAATCTGTTCTTCTGGATCCCAGCCTAATGTTGCGATAAGCAAATCAACGACTTGCGGATCATTTTGTGGTAATACTACAATGCAATCGCCAGGTTCATATTCTTCTCCAAAATTATCTAGCAACAATTCAACATGTCGTGTTTCTTTATTTGAACCTTTGCCATTTAAATTAATATTGTCCAAAATTTCTGCTTCATATGGATTACTTTTAGAATACTTTCGTTCTTTAGCTGCTTTAATTGATTCACTTATAACTTGTTCACTTTCTGTACCTCTTGACTCAGTATCAATGGCTTTAATGACGTTAGCCATCCATTTTTCCGCATCTTCGTCATAATCAATGTCACAATCAATACGTTCATATAAACGTTCTGCGCCTAATTCAGCTAGTTTTTTATCAAAATCTTTACCTGTTTGGCAGAAAAATTCATAAGTTTGATCTCCTAAAGCTAGGACTGAAAATCTAACACCTTCTAACTTAGGTGCCTTTCTACTATGCAAGAATTCATGAAATTCTAGCGCATTATCTGGCGGGTCACCTTCTCCATGTGTCGATGTGACAATAAATAAATCTTCTACTTTCTTAAGTTCTTTTGTTTTGAATGTGTCCATACTACTTATTACAACGTTATGACCAAGATTCGTTAGACGTTCGCTAAAAATTTCAGCTACACCTTGCGCATTCCCTGTTTCTGAACCATAAAGTACCGTAATACTGCGCTGTGTTGGTTCTATCTCCTGTTCATTGCTTTGAATAACTGCTTCAGCTTTTGTTGAGAGTTGTTCACTTTGAACCGATGAATTGGTTTGTATTGTCTGTTGATTGGCAATTAAATAGCCACTAAGCCATACCTTTTGTTCAGGTGTTAACGTAGCAATAACTTCACTAAGTTGTTTGGCTTGTTCTGCAGTAAATGGACTGTTTGTTACACTTAAACTCAATCGTTCCACCTCTTATCAATAATTACTATTTTATTTATCTACCCTTCTATTATGAAATAACCGTGTATAACTTTCCAATGCTAATTTTATTTTAAATTCATATCGGAATAATAAGAATAAGTAGTAAAATTTTTATGGCTTATCTGCTACGTGTAAGCCACATTCTGTTTTGGAAAAGCTCGACCATCTTCCTGCACGGGAATCATCTGAATCAAACACTGGAGAAGTACAAGGAATACATCCAATACTAGGGTAATGCTGATCATGTAAAGCATTGTAAGGTAAATGATTATCATTGATATAGTCCCAAACTTCTTCTTCCGTCCAATAAATCAAAGGACAAATTTTTATTGATTTAAAACGTTCATCTTTATTAATGAAATTCGTGTGTGCTCTTGTTGGGGATTGAGCTCGTCTTAATCCAGAAATCCAAGCTACTGCGCCAGATAAAACTTCTTCTAGTGGTTTAATTTTTCGTATATAACAACATTGGTTGGGATTTGCTTTCCATAGTGCGGGTTGATATTTTTCTGCTTGTTCTTCAAGTGTGAGGTCTGGTTTCTTCATTTCGATACGTAATTGAGGAAAACGTTGTTTTACATCTTCTATTAAATCGTATGTTTCTTGAAAATGTAAATCTGTGTCTAAAAATACGATTTGGGCATCAGGTTTAATCTGACTAATAATATGAATGAGCACCATGCTTTCCGCACCAAAACTACATGCATACACGATTGACTCACCATATGTGTCATACGCCCACTTTAAAATGTCATATGCGCCTTTTGTTCCTTCATCTAGTGTTAGCTTTTCTATAAAAGGGTCCTCAGAAAATACATCGTAAGTTATTTTAGGTACTGACATCGTATTGTGATCCCCCTCCATTTTTGCAACAATACAGTTAATACCTATCTGAATTGTCAGAATTATATGCTAATACTTTAACGATATTTATAACTAAAGTCAAGCTTATCTCTAATATTTATTTGTAATTATTTAAAATATTTCTATATCTAAATAGATATGACTTCTCTCTTAAAAACGAACTGAACTCATTTTATAAAAAAACAGGCATGGGATAAAAGATTTTCAACCTTTAGTTTCCCATACCTGTTTGATTACTTCAGAAACTTCTATACTATAACGAATCTCATATAATTAACGCTATTTAATGATTGTTATTGATGATGTTTACGACGTCTTGCTAAGAACAATATTGTTCCTGAAATTGCAAATAATGATCCAAAGAATGGAGCTTGATAACCATTGTCATCAACAGCACCTGTTGCTGGCAATTCTTGCTGTTTTTTATCATTGTTTGATTGTGTCGTATCATGAACTTGCTGTAAATGACTCGTTGTTTTATAGTTCACATGTTTCATTGTTCTAGTATGAACTGATTTGTTCGGTTTGCTTGGCTTACCTGGTTCGCTCGGTTTGTTTGGCTCACTTGGCTTGGTTGGCTCGCTTGGCTTGCTTGGCTCATTTGGTTTGTTTGGCTCGCTTGGCTTGCTTGGCTCACTTGGCTTGTTTGGCTCGCTTGGCTTACTTGGCTCATTTGGTTTGCCTGGTTCGCTTGGTTTGCCTGGTTCGCTCGGTTTGTTTGGCTCACATTTACAAATACAAGTTGTTCCATCTTTGAAGACAAAGACAATGTTGCCTTCAACGTTAACATAAATATTTGTGATATTAGATGTATTGTATATGTTTTGACGACTTACTTCTTTGCCATTACCATCTTTAACAATAATCGTGATGCCAATTTGCTTACCATTTTCGTCTTTAATTGGCTGTTGTTCAATGCTTGGTGTTTTACCATCTTTGCCGTCTTTGCCATTTACAATAACTTGGCGACTGATTTCTTTACCATCACCGTCTTTAACAATGATAACAACACCAACTTGATTTCCTTTTTCATCTTTAACTGGTTGTTGTTCAATGCTTGGTGTTTTACCGTCTTGGCCATCTTCAATAAAGGTTTGACTAATTAATTTGCCACGGCTACCGTCTGAATTCATTTCATAGATATAGATGTAAGAACCAGATTTACCATCTTTTGTACCACGTTCTGTTATGGCAGTAATTGATTTACCATCTACACCATCTTTACCGTCCTTGCCATCTTGACCTTTTTCACCGTTATAAATATTTTGACGACTGATTTCTTTACCATCGCCATCTTTAATGATCACAATGATACCGTTTTGTTTGCCTTCTTTGTCTAAAGAAGGTACTTGCTCTATCGTTGGGGTCTTACCGTCTTGACCATTGTGAATATCTTGACGACTGATTTCTTTGCCATTTCCATCTTTAATGATCACAGTAGTGCCGATTTGTTTACCATTTTTATCTAAAATTGGCTGTTGTTCAATAGATGGTGTTTTGCCATCTTTACCGTCTTGGCCATCACGCCCATTGTAGATATCTTGACGACTAATTTCTTTGCCATTTCCATCTTTGACAATTACTGTCACACCAACTTGTTTTCCGTTTTTATCCAAAATCGGAAGTTGCTCAATTGTTGGGGTCTTACCATCTTGGCCATTTTTACCTTTTTGACCATCAGCAATAAAGGTTTCACTGATTAATTTGCCACGTGTACCATCTGGATTGGTTAGATAAATTCGGACGTACGCTCCAGTTTGACCATCTTTATCTCCACGTGTAGTTTCGGCAGTTACTGACTTACCATCTCGACCTTTTTCGCCATCAGCGATAAATGTTTCACTAATCAATTTACCACGTGTACCATCTGGGTTCATTTCATAAATTCTAATGTATGAACCTTTATGGCCATCTTGAGTACCACGTTCTGTAATTGCAGTTACAGATTTACCGTCTTGACCATTAGCACCTTTTTGACCATCTTGACCATTTAGAATTTTTTGACGACTAATCTCTTTACCGTCTCCATCTTTGATAATGATAGTTACACCGATTTGTTTTCCGTCTTTATCACGAATAGGCTGTTGCTCGATTGTTGGTGTTTTACCGTCTTTGCCACCAACACCGTTTTTACCGTCAGCACCTTTTTGACCATCAGCAACGAACGTTTCGCTAATTAACTTACCACGTGTGCCATCTGGATTTACTTCATACACACGTATCCATGAACCTGTCTGATTATTTTGTTCTCCACGTGCCGTTACTGCAGTAATAGATTTACCATCTTGGCCATTCGTCACTGTTTGACGCCCAATTTCTTTACCATCACCATCGCGTGTAATAATAGTTACACCGATTTGCTTTCCATCTTTATCTAATGCTGGCATTGTTTCAACTGTTGGTGTTTGACCATCCTTACCAGGAGTACCATTTTTACCATCTTGGCCATTTAGAATGTTTTGACGACTGATTTCTTTACCGTCTCCATCTTTGATAATAATTGTGACTCCGATTTGCTTTCCATCTTTATCTTGAATGGCTTGTTGTTCTACAGATGGCGTCTTACCATTTTCACCTTTTGCACCGTCTTTGCCATTTAAAATATTCTCTTTACTAACGACGTTCCCATCACCATCTGTTACCGTGATTGTTACACCAATTTGGTTACCAGAACTGTCACGTATTGGAGTTTGTTCGATTTTTGGTGTCTTACCGTCTTCGCCTTTTTCACCTTTTGCGCCATTTTTAATAAACGTCTCACTGATAAGTTGGCCTTTAGTGCCATCAGGATTCAACTCATAAACGCGAATCCATGCACCAGTGTTTCCATCAGCATCTGTACCAGGACGTGTTTCCGCTGTTATAGATTTTCCATTCATGCCATTTTGTCCATCCTTACCATTCTGACCATCTGAGATAAAGGTTTCACTGATGAGCTTGCCACGACTACCGTCTGGATTTCTTTCATATGTTCTAACATATGAACCTGTTTGATCATTTTGTCTACCACGTTCTGTAATGGTTGTCACAGATGTTCCATTTTGGCCATCTTTACCATTTAAAATATCTTGATGTGAAACTTCTTGACCATCTGGACTTAGAATAGTAATCGTCGTTCCGATAATCTTACCCTTTTCATCTTTTATAGGCGTTTATTGGATTGATGGTGAACGTCCATCTTTACCATCTTGGCCTTTCACACCATCTTTGATGAATGTTTCAGAAATCATTGTGCCGCGACTACCATCTGGATTGACCTCATAGATTCTAATATATGCGCCTTCTTGACCATCTTTTGTACCACGTTCTGTATTTGCAATGACTGACTTACCATCTTGACCATTCTGACCATCTCGACCTGCAGCGCCTGTATCTCCTTTTTCGCCCTTGTCACCCTTCGTTCCTGGGTCTCCTTTTTCGCCTTTTTCACCTGGATTTCCTTTTGCTCCATCTTGACCATTAAGTACTTTTTGCGTATTTATTACTTTACCATCACCATCTTTAACAGTGCTTGTAACCCCAATTTGTTTGCCTGAGCTATCGGTAATTGGTGTTTGCTCAATTTTAGGTGTTTTACCATCTTCACCTTTTTTACCGTCGACACCATCTTTACCTTTAGGAATCGTAATAGTTGTACCATCACTAAATTCCACAATAGTATCTCCATTTTGATTAATATAACTATTATTTATTGTTAATCCTTTAGGCTGTTGACCTGGTAGTTCCTTTGTTGAACCGTCTTGATATGTCACGGTATACGTATTTGTTGTTGGATTATACGTTATATTTTTAACACCTGTGTTATTATCCAAGTTATATTCAAAAATAGCATCTTGTGATTGGTATATATGATCTCGGCGTACTTCTTCAAAATAATAGCCGTCTATTTGCAGTAATTTTGAAGCATCTTTCCCAGTCAAATCTGGATGATAGCCTAATTGTTTATAATATACACGATCACGACCATCTTTACCTTGTTGTGCAAGTTGGATTGTATTCTTAGGTAACTTAGTGTTAACACGAACAGTATTTTCATAACTTTTATCTTCTACTGTAATTTCATAGTCATCTAATTTAGGTGCATCCGGCTTGTATAAACCTAAATCATTAGAATAATCATTTTCAGTTAATTTAATTGGTACTTCATCGCCATTAGAATCTTTAGTTACATCTGTACCTACTTTTGATGGTGATAATATATAACCATCAGGTGTAATAAATTGAACTGTATAGTTACCAGATTCTAATTCGTAAAAGCCATATTTGCCATTTTTGTCGGTTACAGTAGTTGCAATTGTACGTCCCTGTTCATCTTTCAATAATACAGTTACGCCGGCAAGTCCTTTTTCTCCGTCATCTTGAATGCCGTTTTTATTCGTATCATTCCAAACGAAGTCTCCGATGTTATAAACAGATTTATAAAATCCGGCATCAACTGTCATGTTGTCATCATCTTGAATTGTAGCTTTAGCAACATATTTTCCATTGACTAATTGTGCATCTGAGTCGACTGCATCATTGTTACTTTGATCTGCTTTGGTTAACGAATATCCTCCATTAGGAGTTGAATATTCTAAAGTGTACTCTCCATTTTTTAAATTTTTAAACTTATAGTTGCCGTTCTCATCCGTTGTCACTCTGTCAATTTCATTTCCGTTAGCATCTTTTAAAGTAACATAAACGTTAGGTATGCCTTCTTCTCCTATATCTTGAATGCCATTTCGATTTTTGTCATTCCAGACAATGTCGCCAAGTGAATATTTACCTGTTTGTTGACCACTACCAGTTGAATTGTCTCCAGCAGAACCTTGTGTAGTACTTGCTGCCCAAATTGTTGGATTATTTTTATCATCGTTAGTTATTGAAAACGTTGAACTTAAGTTACCATTGTCAGTTGTAGGTTCTACTTTTTCAGCAATAATATAACGTGTTTTACCGTCTAAATTTCCTAAAGAAACATTTACAGTTGAGCGATTATTATCATATGTAATTGTTTTTGATGATGTAACAT
This sequence comes from Staphylococcus sp. HMSC063A07, assembly GCF_001836955.1. Lineage (NCBI taxonomy): Bacteria > Bacillati > Bacillota > Bacilli > Caryophanales > Staphylococcaceae > Staphylococcus > Staphylococcus sp. HMSC063A07. The sequence goes on along the minus strand of NZ_KV830929.1, from coordinate 3,265 downwards.
CTGTTACTTTACTTGAAGTTAAATCGGGTGCGAAACTGTTGACCATTGCTGAAGGATCATTCACTTTATAAACTTTTATTGCATCTGTGCCATCTATGAGTTTTCCATTCATTGTTGTACTATGATATTTCACATTTTTATATGTTTTGCCTGGCTCATTAATATAAATGATTCGATACTGTTGGTTTGTTTTTGGATCTCTGTAAAGCGTTGATGCATTTAAAGGGTTATTCTTATTATCACCATAATCAACAATAATATTTTTATTGAAAGAAACATTTCCAATTTTTACGTCCATATTATATGATCCTTTATCATTGATGGCATTCTCTCGTTTAGCAGTTGCAGCTATTTTAAAAGATCCCTGAATATTATCATATTGGTCAACGTAATTTGTAAACGTGTAGGTTGTTTTATTCGTGTTACTATCATATTTACCTTTAGCTATAATTGCACCATTTGCATCTCTTAATTCTGTGTCCGATGATGGTAACGAAAATCCTCCAGGTCTAATATATTGTCCATAGCCTATCGTAAATGTATCTCCACTTTTAACGCTATTGTCAACGGTATAATCTGCTTTTAAAGATAAAATATCTCCAGAAGTCACCCATAATTCACGTTGACCACTAGCATTTGTATGTGCAGTTCTACCTTTCACTGCTATATCTATATTTGAAAATTTAATTTTGTCACTCACATCTTTACCTGTTGGTGTAGCTGCCGCTAATGCTCTTACTCTATAATTACTACTCAATGCACGCGTTGTTGGAGATGTTGAAGCAGCTGCAGTTACAGGAGTTGCAGGGGTTCTAACACCATAGTCAGGGTTTGTAATGTCTGCTTTTAAGGCTTCTGCCACAATTGTATTATCTAAATCTCGTTTAGAACGTGGCTTAAAAGCTTTCTTAGTAACTAGTGAAGCTTTAACTTGTTCTTTCGTTTGATGGTTCACGCCAATTTGGCTCAATTTTTTATCAGCATATTGTACATGTGTCTCATTCGTATTGGTGGATACAGCTTGGTTTGTAGCTGATGCATTTTGAGCAGCTGTTACTAACTTTTCTGAACTTTCTTGTTGTTGAATTGTCGATTTATGATTTTGATGTTGTCTAGCTTCTTTTTCTGTTGATTTGTTTGCAGTATCTTTATGCGAGACATTGTTTTGATTTGATGTTTGTAAATCTTTTGCATGCAGTGATTGATTTTCTGTTATCTGCTGGTTTGTTGAAGATGGATTTTCAGTGTGATCTATCGTTGTTTTATCTTGAGTGCTTGGTGACGTGGCGTTAGTTTGAGAAGAAACATTATTATTTGTTGTTTGTTCTGTGGTTACTGTTGTATCAGCTTGAGAACTTTCTTGTTCATCGCTATGGTTTTGAGATATGGATTGTTGTTTTTCAGCTGCTTCAGCTTCATGATGCCCTAAGAAAAGTGTGGCACCTACTAATATTGAAGCTGTACCTACTGTAAATTTTCTGATTGAATATTTGTTTAGTTTGTTTGGGATAAAATCCATGCGTTGTGACGAGTTTCTCTTTCTGTTAGTCATTCACTGACCTCCTATAGTTGGTTAAAATAGTTGTCATTGCATATCAAACTCTATTTTATTTCCTAGATGTATATGAGAATTTTGATATATAGTACAAAATAATTATAATAATACATTTTAATCTATATAATTAGAGTAATAATACAATGATATATGAATTATAACAGATTTATCACTATTTAATATTACGCATTTTAATTATATTAAATGTTTTTTAATCATAATTTCTCTTAAATATTCTTTTCAAGTACAAAATGTATATTAATAGGTAATTTTTATTTTCGTTAATTTTATTAAAAGTATTTTTTTATATATAATAGGTTCGTACATAATTCACACCATTTTTACCACGAAAAATAGCCTCAAAAGCTAGGACTAAAGCGCTAACTTTTGAGACTATAAGATTGCTAATTTAATTATTTTTCTTCATCATTCTTCCGACGTTTAAATAGTAACAATATTCCCCCAATCATAGCTAAAACAGTTGCTACTATGCCTGTAGAACTTTTACTGTTGTTACCTGTATCTGGTAAAACATAAATATCATTATCTTTATCACGTTCAACTATGCGATAAGACTCTTTATGCATTTTATGGGCACCTGAAACCCATATTGTATAATTACCAGGATTATTAATATTTACAGTCTTAGTAAGTTCTGATGGTAAATCAATAATCACATGTTTAGATGAATTCGTTTTACCATGAATGGCTATCCCATTTTTATGGCTATTGTCAATTACGGGTTTCTCAGGGTCATCAATATGAGAATTTTTACCAGGTTTTTTATTATTATCATCGTTAATTACTTCTATAACAAAATGAACATCGGCTTGATTAGAGTTACTATCAATTACAGTTACTATAATATCATATCTTCCAGGTTCTTTTGGTATACCACTAATAGTAAGCGTTTCTGATTTGAATTCAAGCCCTTTAGGCAATCCACTTACGCTTATAATTGTTGAACCTAATCCACCAGTTATAATAATCTTAACATCTTTAATATGGGTATTGATTTTGACAATTTGATTTGGAATAGGCTGAATTTCTAACTTATCTTCATCTATAACGTTTATAATAAATTTCGTTTCGACACTATTGCCATCGGCGTCAGTGCTTGTCACCACGATTGGATAAGTACCGACTTTCGTCGCTACACCACTTATTATGTTTGTTCTAGAATCAAACGTTACTCCTT
>NZ_KV830929.1:0-412 GCF_001836955.1 Staphylococcus sp. HMSC063A07 | reverse complement strand
TCTAGAATCAAACGTTACTCCTTCCGGTAGGCCACTGACTTTGGTTGTTACTGGCTGACCACTATTATCTGTAGCTCTAATCTCGATGTTATCGATTGCGGTATTCACTTCTTTGGTCTGATTACTAATCTCTTTCACTGTTGGTGCTGTCGTGTCTACAACTTTGATTATGAATTTTGTCTCGACACTATTGCCATCGGCATCCGTACTTGTCACTATAATTGGATAAGTTCCAACTTTCGTCACTACACCGCTTATTGTGTTTGTTCTAGAATCAAACGTTACTCCTTCCGGTAGACCATTTACTGTGTTTGTCACTGCTTGGCCACTATTGTCTCTCGCATCAATCTTGATGTTATCAATTTCGGTATTCACTTCTTTGGTTTGGTCACTGATTCCTTTCACCGTCGGT
>NZ_KV830928.1:0-444 GCF_001836955.1 Staphylococcus sp. HMSC063A07 | reverse complement strand
TTTAATCCGACAACAAACACAATAAGCGGCGTAGCCACAAAAGTCGGCACCTATCCAATAGTAGTGATAAGCACTGACGCTGAGGGTAATAGTGTTGAGACAAAATTCAATATCAAAGTTGTAGACACGACAGCACCGACGGTGAAAGAGATAAGTGATCAAACCAAAGAAGTGAATACTGAAATTGATAACATCAAGATTGATGCGAAAGATAATAGCGGCCAGCCAGTAACAAACACAGTCAGTGGCTTACCAAGCGGAGTAACATTTGATCCGACAACAAATACAATAAGCGGCATAGCCACAAAAGTAGGCACTTATCCAATTGTAGTGACAAGTAAGGATACCGATGGTAATAGTGTTGAGATAAAATTCACAATCAAAGTTGTAGACACAACGGTACCAACGGTGAAGGGAATTAGTGACCAAACCAAAGAAGTGAAT
>NZ_KV830927.1:0-326 GCF_001836955.1 Staphylococcus sp. HMSC063A07 | reverse complement strand
ATCAAACGTTACTCCGCTTGGTAAACCACTGACTGTGTTCGTCACTGTTTGACCACTATTATCTGTGGCATCTATCACAATTTCGTCAATTGACGTATTCACTTCTTTGGTCTGATCACTAATTCCTTTTACTGTTGGTGCTGTCGTGTCTACAACTTTGATTATGAATTTTGTCTCAATACTATTACCATCGGCATCAGTGCTCGTTACCACAATTGGATAGGTGCCAACTTTTGTGACTACACCGCTTATTGTGTTTGTTCTAGGATCAAACGTCACTCCATTTGGTAGACCTCTTACTGTGTTTGTCACTGCTTGGCCACTAT
>NZ_KV830926.1:0-259 GCF_001836955.1 Staphylococcus sp. HMSC063A07 | reverse complement strand
ACTGACTCTATTTGTTACTACTTCGCCACTGTTATCTGTAGCACTGATCTCGATGTTATCGATTGCCGTATTCACTTCTTTGGTTTGATCACTTATCTCTTTCACCGTCGGTGCTGTCGTATCTACAACTTTGATATTGAATTTTGTCTCGACACTATTACCCTCAGTGTCAGTGCTTGTCACTACAATTGGATAGGTGCCGACCTTCGTCGCTGTACCGCTTATTGTGTTTGTTGTCGGATCAAATGTTACTCCGCTT
>NZ_KV830925.1:1371-59077 GCF_001836955.1 Staphylococcus sp. HMSC063A07 | reverse complement strand
AGTTAAAAAACAAAGACGACAAATAACGGCTTTGCGAAGAGAAAGCGATTGAAGCTGACGTATTCTGACCTATAGAAAATACAAATTAAATGCGATACTTCAAAAATGAAAAAGTTATTGCTTTTTTAAATGATTAAAATTATTTTAAAACATTTGCACTGAAACTTAGTTTTTAAGTCTACAAAATTCTCACTCATAGTCATTTATGACGAGTGCGCTTATTAGTGCTTGGACATGATTAGACAAATCTTCATTTGAAATGCCACCAAACCCTAAAATAAAAGTAGGATAGCGCTCATTAGCATCATCGAAGTGATAGGGTTCCAGTTTAAGAGATATATTTGATGCGTTTTCTAGACATTGTTCCATTGTTAGCCCATTTATAACCCGAATGGTAAAATGCATGCCAGTTAATGCGCCATCAATCTTTAATTGATTAGAGTAAGGTGCAAGTTGATTTAAAATATAAGTAAGTTTGTCGCGATAAATTTTTCTCATTTTATTTAGATGGCGTTCAAAACTGCCTGATGCCATAAATCTTTCGACGATATGTTGAATATGAACGGGAACTGTATTTCCTTCTTTATATGGATGATGATTATATATGTTTAATATTGGATAAGGTAAAACGATATACGCTATACGACAACTTGGAAATAGAGACTTAGAAAATGTACTAATATAAATAACTTTTCCTTTCGTGTCTAAACTTTGTAAAGCGGGTATCGGTTTGCCATAATATCTAAACTCAGAGTCGTAATCATCTTCAATAATATAACGTTTTTCTTGCTGCTGTGCCCATTGAATTAATTGGGTGCGTTTTTTTAAATTCATGATATGCCCCGTTGGAAATTGATGTGAAGGGGTAATATACAAAATATCATTATTGTATTCAAAGATGGGATCGACTTGGATGCCATCTTTTTCTACTATAACTTGTTTATAAGGCATCTGTTTCTTGTCTAATGTTTGTTTAATTGGTGGATAGCTTGGTTGTTCGATAATAAAGGAGCTATCTGATAGTACATCTGTAATCATATCAAGTAATTGTTCTGTAGAAGAGCCGATAATAATTTGATTTGGATGACAAGTAACTCCTCTGCTGTTAAATAAATAATGGGCAATTTGTTGTCTTAATGCCAATTCACCTTGTGGATGTCCATGTTGTAAAAGGTCTATATTACTATCATCAAAAACATCTCGAGCATATTTTCTTAATGTATGCAATGGAAAGTTTTCAGCATCTATTTCAGCCAAGTTAAAGGCATAGCGGTAATGTGATTTTGGCGTTGACTTCTGAATGAAGTTGATTTCATGAAATCCTGATGTTTGTGGTACGACAGGCAGTGATTCGATATCTGATACATAATAGCCTGAACGTGGTTTGGCATAAATAAATCCTTCATCTAGTAAAAGTTGATAGGCATGTTCGATTGTTGTATGACTAAGTGATAAATGTTCACTTAATTGTCGCTTTGAAGGAAACTTTTCATTTGCCTGATAATGACCTTCAATAATTTGGGCTTTTAATTTTTCATAGAGTGATTGGTATAGTGCAGTTTTCTTCTTCATATCATCTGGCCTCTTTATTTATTATAAAATTGAACCTTTTTCAATATCAGTTTATCGTTTAGAATGGATTTAATCAATTAGAAAAGGGGCAATTTACATGTCTAAAATTGTAGGATCTGAAAGAGTTAAACGAGGTATGGCTGAAATGCAAAAAGGCGGCGTCATTATGGACGTTGTTAATGCAGAACAAGCTAGAATCGCGGAGGAAGCTGGAGCGGTTGCTGTTATGGCATTAGAGCGTGTGCCTTCTGATATTAGAGCGGCAGGAGGGGTAGCACGTAGCGCTAACCCTAAAATTGTTGAAGAAGTAATGAACGCTGTTTCTATACCGGTTATGGCTAAAGCACGTATTGGACACATTACTGAAGCGCGTGTGCTTGAAGCTATGGGGGTCGATTATATTGACGAATCTGAAGTATTAACACCAGCTGATGAAGAATATCATTTAAGAAAAGACCAGTTTACTGTACCGTTTGTTTGTGGGTGTCGTGATTTAGGTGAAGCCGCACGTCGTATTGGTGAAGGTGCAGCAATGTTACGTACGAAAGGTGAACCTGGAACTGGAAACATTGTTGAAGCAGTACGTCATATGAGAAAAGTAAATGCTGAAGTTAGTCGTTTAGTAGTAATGAACGACGATGAAATTATGACGTATGCTAAAGAATTAGGTGCGCCATATGAAATCTTGAAACAAATCAAGGATAATGGTCGCCTACCAGTTGTTAACTTTGCTGCTGGAGGTGTAGCAACACCTCAGGATGCTGCTTTAATGATGGAATTGGGTGCAGATGGCGTCTTTGTAGGTTCAGGTATTTTCAAATCAGAAGATCCTGAAAAATTTGCGAAAGCGATTGTACAAGCGACGACACATTATCAAGATTATGAGTTAATTGGTAAATTGGCTGCAGAATTAGGAACAGCAATGAAAGGCTTAGATATAAATAAAATTTCATTAGAAGAACGTATGCAAGAGCGTGGTTGGTAAGATATGAAGATAGGTGTATTGGCATTGCAAGGCGCTGTGCGTGAACATATTCGTCATATTGAATTAAGTGGTCACGAAGGCATAGCAATTAAAAGAGTAGAACAACTAGAAGAAATTGATGGATTGATTCTTCCTGGTGGTGAGTCAACCACACTTAGAAGATTGATGGATTTATATGGTTTTAAAGAAAAATTACAACAATCTGACTTACCTATGTTTGGCACATGTGCGGGCCTAATTGTATTAGCTAAACATGTCGAAGGTGAAACGGGATATTTAAAAAAATTGGATATCACTGTAGAACGTAATTCGTTTGGTAGACAAGTAGATAGTTTTGAATCAGAACTTGATATTAAAGGCATTGCTGAAGATATAGAAGGTGTTTTTATTAGAGCACCACATATTGCTAGCGTAGAAGATGGCGTAGAAGTATTAAGTACTGTTGGCGATAAAATTGTTGCAGTTAAACAAGGGAACTATTTAGGTGTATCATTCCATCCTGAGTTAACGGATGATTATAGAGTTACGCAATACTTTATTGAACATATGGTCAAATAACATAGTCTTGTTGAAAGAGCACTCAAAAAATGAGTGCTCTTTTTTAATATAAGCTATTAATATGAGACAATGATGCGATGCAAGATTTGCTCTACATTAAATAGCTATTTTAAAATATTCGCTTTTTTATAAGAGATAGCAAGAAAGTATAAAAAAATGATGCTACAAGATGCCTACGATATAGGCTCTTATAGCATCACAAAACGATAATATGGCTGTTTAATATTTATTTAAATAAAGAATCCAGCAATTGTTGCGGAGATAAATGAAACTAGTGTAGCACCGAATAATAATTTTAAGCCAAAGCGAGCAACAATATCACCTTTTTCAGAGTTAAGTGATTTAATGGCACCAGAAATAATTCCAATTGAGCTAAAGTTAGCGAATGATACTAGGAATACTGAAGTTACGCCTTTAGCGTGCGTTGAAATATCTGATAGTTTACCTAATGATTGCATAGCAACAAATTCATTAGAAAGCAGTTTTGTTGCCATAACTGAACCAGACTGTACAGCTTCGTTCCATGGAACACCAGATAGAAAGGCTAAAGGTGCAAAGACAAAGCCAATTAAAGTTTGGAAATCCCAAGAGACAGCGCCATGCGTTATGACACTTAAAAGACCACTAACGATACCGTTTAGTAATGCGATAATGGCGATATAGCCAATGAGCATTGCCCCAACGATAACCGCTACTTTAAATCCATCTAAAATGTACTCTCCTAACATTTCAAAGAAAGATTGATTTTTAGTTTCTGTTTCATCTACTAATAATTTATCTTCTTCTTCATTCACTTTATAAGGATTAATAATTGATGCAATAATGAAACCACCAAAAAGGTTAAGTACAACTGCCGTTACGACATACTTTGGTTCAATTAAAGTAAAGTATGCGCCAATAATTGAAGCTGAAACGGTAGACATAGCTGAAGCGGTTAATGTATATAACCGTTGTTTCGGTATGTAAGGTAATTGTTTTTTTAAAGAAATAAAAACTTCAGATTGCCCTAAGATGGCTGCGGCGACGGCATTATAAGATTCTAAACGTCCCATGCCATTGATTTTAGAAATTAACCAGCCTAACCAATTAATAATGAGTGGTAGGATGCGAGTGTATTGTAGTATGCCGATTAACGCAGAGATAAATACAATCGGTAATAAAACACTAAAGAAGAATGGAGGGTTTTTAGGATTAACAAATTTAAATCCACCAAAGACAAAGTTAACGCCTTCTGCAGCTTTTTGTAGTAAATAATTAAAGCCGTTTGAAATTCCTCCGATGACATGTATACCTGCCGTCGTTTTAAGTAAAATAAAGGCGAATATAAATTGAATCACAAGTAACAAAGCGACGTACTTCCAACGAATATGCTTTCTATCTGAGCTAAATGCAAAGGCAAGCGCTAAGAAGAAAACGATTCCAATTATCCCAATGAGAATATGCATAGACCTGCTCCTTAATCTTTTTTCTAAATCTTATCATACAATAAATAGATGTGAACAAACACCTTTATTTTTTAAATTGAAAAACAAATTGGTTGAAAATGGTCAAAGTTGGTCATATAATATAGTCAAAGAAGGTCAAAAGGGGTGATAAGCATGCACAATATGTCTGACATCATAGAGCAGTACATTAAAAAATTGTTTGAAGAAACGAATGGAGACGCTGTTGAAATACAACGAGCCAATATAGCACAGCGGTTTGATTGTGTGCCTTCTCAATTAAATTACGTTATTAAAACCAGATTCACCAATGAGCATGGTTATGAAATAGAAAGTAAACGTGGAGGCGGTGGATACATCCGAATCACGAAAATTGAAAATAAAGATGCAACGGGGTATATTAATCACTTGCTTCAATTAATTGGACCAACCATTTCACAGCAGCAAGGTTACTATGTTATTGACGGCTTGCTTGAAAAAGGTTTGATTAGTGAAAGAGAAGCTAAAATGATACAAGCTGTCATTGACCGTGAAACATTAAAAATGGATGTCATGTCTAGAGATATTATCCGAGCAAATATTTTAAAACGAATCTTACCGGTGATTAATTACTATTAATACTGAAAAATGCGAGGTGTTAAGACGTGCTTTGTGAAAATTGCCACTTAAATGAAGCAGAGGTAAAGCTTACGGTTAAAAGTAAAAATGGAACCAGTGAGAAATGGGTTTGTCCTGTTTGTGCACAAGGAGAAAATCCATGGAATCAGAATTACACATCTCATCACCAGTATCAAGATGATATTGAAGAAGCATTTGTTGTAAAGCAAATATTACAACATTTAGCTACAAAACATGGTATTGATTTTCAAAATGTTGCTTTTCAAGAAGAAAAACAGTGTCCAACTTGTCATATGACCTTAAAAGATATTGCGCATGTTGGTAAGTTTGGCTGTGCACAATGCTATGCTACCTTTAAAGATGACATTATTGATATTGTGAGACGGGTGCAAGGTGGACAGTATGAACATGTTGGGAAAACGCCGCATTCATCACATCAAAAATTAGCAATAAAAAAACAAATTGAAGAAAAATCACAATATTTAAATGTATTAATAGATGAACAAAAATTTGAAGAAGCTGCTCTTGTAAGAGATGAGATAAAAGCATTAAAGCAACAGAGTGAGGTGTTACATGATGAATGATTATAATATTAATCCTGATGATATATTGACCAATATCGAAACAGCACCAGTTGTTATGTCATCACGAATTCGCTTAGCACGTAATCTTGAAAATCATGTACACCCACTTATGTTTCCATCTGAACAAGAAGGTTTTCGAGTTATTAATGAAGTTCAGGATGCATTGCCAGATCTAGATTTACAACGTCTAGATCGCATGGACCAGCAAAGTAAGCTGCAACTTGTTGCGAAACATTTAGTCAGTCCTGAACTAATTAAGCAACCAGCATCGGCAGTGATGACTAACGAGGATGAATCTCTTAGTATTATGATTAATGAAGAAGATCATATACGCATACAAGCGATGTCACCTGAGTTATCTTTGTCTGAATTATATACGAAAGCATCTGATATTGATGATTTACTCGATAAAGCGTTAGATATTAGTTACGATGAACATTTAGGGTACTTAACTACATGCCCAACCAATATTGGAACGGGCATGAGAGCAAGTATTATGTTACATTTACCTGGATTATCGATAATGAAACGAATGAATCGTATTGCTCAAACAATTAATCGTTTTGGCTTTACAATTCGTGGTATATATGGAGAGGGTTCGCAGGTCTATGGACATATATATCAGGTTTCAAACCAACTAACTTTAGGGAAAACAGAACAAGACATCATCGATAATTTAACAGAAGTTGTTAATCAAATTATTAATGAAGAAATGCAAATTCGCGAACGGTTACACACATATAACCAAATTGAAACATTGGATCGTGTTTATCGTTCGCTTGGTATATTACAAAATTGTAGAATGATTTCTATGGAAGAAGCATCCTATCGACTTAGTGAAGTGAAATTAGGAATTGATTTAGGATATGTACAATTGCAAGATTTTAATTTTAATGAATTAATGGTGAGTATTCAATCTGCTTTCTTGTATAACGATGAAGACGAGGACGATGAGAAATCCGTCAATGAGAAACGTGCAGATATTTTAAGAGCTCAGACCATATAGGAGGTAAATAGATATGTTATTTGGTAGATTAACTGAACGTGCGCAGCGTGTTTTAGCACATGCACAAGAAGAAGCTATTCGTTTGAACCACTCAAATATTGGTACTGAACACTTGTTATTAGGTTTAATGAAGGAACCTGAAGGTATTGCTGCCAAAGTATTAGAAAGTTTTAATATTACTGAAGATAAAGTGATTACCGAAGTCGAAAAACTTATTGGCCACGGACAAGAACAAGCTGGGACGTTAAGATATACACCTAGAGCTAAAAAAGTCATTGAATTATCAATGGATGAAGCTAGAAAACTTCATCACAATTTTGTTGGTACAGAACATATTTTATTAGGTTTAATTCGTGAAAATGAAGGTGTAGCGGCACGTGTTTTTGCAAATTTAGATTTAAATATTACGAAGGCACGGGCTCAAGTTGTGAAAGCATTAGGTAGTCCAGAGATGGGTACGAAAAATGCACAAACAAATAAATCTAATAATACACCAACGTTAGATAGCTTAGCGCGTGACTTAACGGTGATTGCTAAAGATGGCACATTAGATCCGGTTATCGGTAGAACAAAAGAGATTACACGTGTGATTGAAGTCTTGAGCCGTCGAACTAAAAATAATCCTGTGCTTATTGGTGAACCAGGTGTAGGTAAAACAGCTATTGCTGAAGGTTTAGCACAAGCAATCATAAATAATGAAGTGCCAGAAACGTTAAAAGACAAACGTGTGATGTCATTAGATATGGGTACGGTTGTAGCAGGTACGAAATATCGTGGTGAGTTTGAAGAACGCTTGAAAAAAGTAATGGAAGAGATTCATCAAGCCGGCAACGTGATTCTATTTATTGACGAGTTACACACGCTCGTTGGTGCAGGTGGTGCAGAAGGGGCTATTGACGCTTCAAACATTTTAAAACCAGCACTTGCACGCGGCGAGTTACAATGCATTGGTGCAACTACTTTAGATGAATATCGTAAAAACATTGAAAAAGATGCCGCTTTAGAACGTCGTTTCCAACCGGTACAAGTTGATGAGCCGTCAGTTGAAGATACAATCGAAATTTTAAAAGGATTGCGTGATCGATACGAAGCACATCATCGTATTAACATTTCAGATCAAGCTTTAGATGCGGCCGCAAAATTAAGTGACCGCTATGTTTCAGATCGCTTCTTGCCTGACAAAGCCATTGATTTAATTGATGAAGCAAGTTCTAAAGTAAGATTAAGAAGTCACACAACACCAACAAATTTAAAATCAATTGAACAAGAAATTGAAACTGTAAAAAAAGAAAAAGATGCTGCAGTTCACGCTCAAGAATTTGAAAATGCAGCCAACCTTAGAGACAAACAATCTAAATTAGAAAAGCAATATGAAGATGCCAAAAAAGAATGGCAAAATGCGCAAGGTGGTAGTAACACAGAATTGTCGCAAGAAGATATTGCTGAAGTTATCGCCGGTTGGACCGGAATTCCTTTAACAAAAATTAATGAAACAGAATCAGATCGACTATTAAATCTCGAAGCGACATTACATGGTCGTGTCATAGGTCAAAATGACGCTGTGACATCAATTAGTAAAGCTGTGCGTCGTGCACGTGCCGGCTTGAAGGATCCTAAGCGTCCAATTGGTAGTTTCATTTTCTTAGGACCTACAGGGGTTGGTAAAACAGAATTAGCACGTGCATTAGCTGAAACAATGTTTGGTGAAGAAGATGCGATGATTCGTGTTGATATGAGTGAATTCATGGAAAAACATGCTGTGAGTCGCTTAGTTGGGGCGCCTCCAGGATATGTAGGCCACGATGATGGTGGTCAATTAACTGAAAAAGTAAGACGCAAACCATATTCAGTTATTTTATTTGACGAAATCGAAAAAGCGCATCCAGATGTATTTAATATTTTACTTCAAGTATTAGATGATGGACATTTAACAGATACGAAAGGACGTCGTGTAGATTTCCGCAATACTGTAATTATCATGACATCAAACGTTGGTGCCCAAGAGCTACAAGATCAACGATTTGCTGGATTTGGTGGTGCAAGCGAAGGTCAGGATTATGAGACAATTCGTAAAACAATGATGAAAGAGCTTAAAAATGCTTTCCGTCCAGAGTTCTTAAACCGAGTGGATGATATTATTGTCTTCCATAAATTATCTAAAGACGAATTAAAAGAAATTGTCACAATGATGGTTAATAAATTAACGCAACGTTTGTCAGAACAAGATATTCAAATTGAGGTAACAGACAAAGCGAAAGAAGTTATTGCTGAAGAAGGTTATGATCCGGAATATGGTGCTCGTCCACTCATTCGTGCAATTCAAAAAACAGTTGAAGATAATTTAAGTGAATTAATTTTAGAAGGTAATCAAATCGAAGGTAAAGCAGTGACTATCGATCATGATGGTACGGAGTTTAAATATGATATTCATGATAGAACTGCTAATTCTGAAGAAGAAATGACTCAAGCATAGAAAGACTAGAAATTAATGCGCTCGCTAGATAGATTTAGCGAGCGTTTTTTTCATTTTTAATATAAAATGAATAAATGTACATAAACTATAGGTAAAAAATAATTTTATTGTAGTTATTTGATATATTATTTGTTAAATGATGATTTCCTATCTATTTGAATCTCTAAACATTTGTCATAACCGTGTGCAATGTATAAAATGGATTTAATGAAAATTGTGGAGGTGCGAAAGTGGCCAAGAAGAAAATCATTTTTGAGTGTATGGCATGTGGCTATCAATCTCCTAAATGGATGGGTAAATGTCCTAATTGTGGTGCTTGGAACCAAATGGAAGAGATTATAGAACAGAAGGCTGCACATCCTAAACATGGGGTTAAAGCACAAACGGCTACCGGAAAAGTTCAAAAATTAAACAGTATTCAACATGAATCGACACCACGTGTGCAAACGAAATCTCAAGAGTTTAATCGTGTGTTAGGTGGGGGGATTGTTAGTGGTTCTTTAGTGTTGATTGGTGGAGATCCAGGTATCGGGAAATCAACACTATTACTACAAATCTGTGCCTCGCTTTCGCAACAATTAAACGTGCTGTATATTACAGGTGAGGAATCATTAAATCAAACAAAATTGAGAGCAGAACGCTTAGAGGAAGACTCTAGTCAATTAAATGTGTTAGCTGAGACAGATTTAGAAGTTATTCACCAAACCGTTTCAGAAACTAAGCCAGATATTTTAGTGGTGGACTCTATTCAGACGATTTACCATCCTGAGATTGCATCGGCACCCGGATCTGTTTCTCAAGTGCGTGAGAGTACTCAAAGTTTGATGAATATTGCGAAGCAGATGGATATTGCCACATTTATTGTAGGACATGTGACTAAAGAGGGGCAGATAGCTGGTCCACGATTGTTAGAACACATGGTAGATACAGTGCTTTATTTTGAAGGTGATGAACATCATGCGTATCGTATTTTACGTGCTGTTAAAAACCGTTTTGGTTCAACAAATGAAATGGGTATTTTCGAAATGAAGCAAAGTGGTTTGAAAGGTGTCAAAAACCCGTCCGAAATGTTTTTAGAAGAACGTTCAACAAATGTTCCGGGTTCAACAATTGTGTCGACAATGGAAGGAACACGACCATTACTTATTGAAGTACAAGCTTTAGTGACCCCAACAACGTTTAATAATCCACGACGTATGGCAACAGGTATTGACCATAACCGTCTGAGCCTGCTTATGGCAGTGCTTGAAAAGAAAGAAAATTATTTATTGCAGCAACAAGATGCATATATTAAAGTGGCAGGTGGTGTAAGATTAACAGAACCGGCTGTAGACTTAAGTGTAATTGTAGCAACTGCATCAAGCTTTAAAGATGAAGCGGTTGATGGTTTAGATTGTTATATTGGAGAAGTAGGTTTGACTGGTGAAGTCAGACGTGTGTCACGTATTGAACAACGCGTTCAAGAAGCAGCTAAACTAGGATTTAAACGTGTGATACTCCCTAAAACAAATATCGGCGGATGGACATTTCCTGACAATATACAAGTCATAGGTGTTTCGACAGTACATGAGGCATTGAAATATGCTTTCAAAGCTTAAAATTTTCATACACAGCCAAAGAGGTAAAAGTTGAATGGATATACTTAAATTTATAGTAGTAATCATCTACTTTATTGTTGGTGCTGCTCTAGGAATTCTTATTATTCCAGAAGTCGTCAATGATATAGGGGTTACAAGTTATCCAATTTTAAAAAATCATTATATAGATGGGTTGCTTGGTGCGCTCATATTCTTTATTATTTTTGGTTTTTTCATTAACCAAGTAACACAATTAATCCGCACTATGGAACAGTGGATTATGAAGAGAAGTGCTGTTGAAATACTATTTGCGACAATTGGTCTTATTATAGGATTACTTATTGCAGTTATGGCATCATTTATTTTAGAAATGATTGGCAACTCGATATTTAATCATTTTATACCAATTATTATTACATTAATTTTATGTTATTTAGGATTTCAATTTGGTTTAAAGAAACGAGACGAAATGTTGCTATTTTTACCCGAAAATATGGCGCGTTCAATGTCGCAAAGTCATCGTAGTGCGGTGCCTAAACTGTTAGATACAAGTGCTATTATTGATGGGAGAATACTAGAAGTGATTCGCTGTGGATTTATAGATGGTGAAATTTTAATTCCACAAGGTGTAATTAATGAGTTGCAGATTGTCGCTGATGCCAATGACAGCGTTAAGCGAGAAAAGGGACAACGTGGCTTAGACGTATTAAATCAACTCTATGATTTAGACTATCCAACGCGTGTAATCCATCCGCAAAAGTCACACAGCGATATTGATACCCTATTAGTTAAATTAGCACAGTCGTATCATGCGCATGTCATTACGACGGATTTTAATTTAAATAAAGTTTGTCATGTTCAAGGCATTCAAGCACTCAATGTGAATGACTTATCAGAAGCAATTAAACCCAATGTACATCAAGGTGATTACTTAAACATCTTACTCACAAAGATGGGGAAAGAGCCTGGACAAGGTGTTGGCTATCTTGATGATGGGACAATGGTCGTCGTAGATAATGCAAAACAGTTGGTTGGTCAGCAAGTAGAATTAGAAGTAATTAGTCTGTTGCAGACGTCATCAGGTCGTATTGTCTTTGCTAAAAAAATTGATGATAACCTGTGATTAACAAACCAATCATTAAACATTAACAGTTTCATGTGAAACGTATACGAGCAAAATTTAGTGTGTACGAATTACATGAAACTTTTTTGTTATAAGGCAAGGATATGACAAAACATGGTACTTATCAAAGTACTGAATAAGTGCTACAATATATGAGAAAATATTGTCTTACCAACTGAACATGGCCCTGAAAGTTATTCACTAAGAATTAATGTAGCGGAAAGTTGATTTTTAAGAATAGCTTTTTCTTATTAACTTAAAAGATATGCGAAGTGTTGCGTAAGTGATGAAAACAAGAAATAAATGACGTAGGAGTGAATATAATGAGTAATCGCGTTAGAGTAAGATACGCACCAAGTCCAACTGGATATTTGCATATTGGCAATGCCAGAACGGCGCTATTTAATTATTTATTTGCGAAACATTATGATGGAGATTTCGTTGTTCGTATAGAAGATACGGACAGTAAACGTAATTTGGAAGACGGAGAAGCTTCACAATTTAATAATTTAAAATGGTTAGGCTTTGATTGGGATGAATCTGTAGATAAAGACAAAGGTTATGGCCCTTATCGTCAATCTGAAAGAGCAGATTTTTATAACCCACTTATTCAACAATTACTAGATGAAGATAAAGCTTATAAATGTTATATGACAGAAGAGGAATTAGAAGCAGAACGTGAAGCGCAAATCGCGCGTGGCGAGATGCCTCGATACGGTGGACAACATGCGCATTTAACAGAAGAACAACGTCAACAATTTGAAGCGGAAGGACGTCAACCAGCTATTCGCTTTCGTGTACCTCAAAATCATACGTATACATTTAATGACATGGTTAAAGGTGAAATTTCATTTGACTCAAATAATATAGGTGATTGGGTTATCGTTAAAAAAGACGGGGTGCCAACATACAATTTTGCAGTAGCTGTCGATGATCACTATATGGAAATATCAGATGTTATTCGCGGAGATGATCATGTTTCAAATACGCCAAAACAATTAATGATTTATGATGCGTTTGGTTGGGAACCGCCGCGTTTCGCACACATGTCATTAATCGTCAATGAAGAGCGCAAGAAACTAAGTAAACGCGATGGTCAAATTTTACAATTTATCGAGCAATATCGTGACTTAGGATATTTACCAGAAGCATTGTTTAACTTTATTACATTGTTAGGTTGGTCTCCTGAAGGTGAAGATGAAATCTTTTCTAAGGAAACGTTTATTAAAATCTTTGATGAAAAGCGTTTATCTAAATCACCAGCAATGTTTGATAGACAAAAATTAGCATGGGTTAACAACCAATATATGAAGACCAAAGATACTGAAACAGTATTTGAACTCGCGTTACCACATTTAATCAAAGCAAATCTAATTCCTGAGCAACCAAGTGAGGAAGATCGCGAATGGGGTCGAAAATTAATTGCCTTGTATCAAAAAGAAATGAGCTATGCAGGAGAAATTGTGCCATTGTCCGAAATGTTCTTTAAAGATATGCCAGAATTAGGTGCAGAAGAACAAGAAGTAATCAATGGTGCGCAAGTTCCTGAATTAATGCAACATTTGTATGGCAAACTCGAAGCGCTAGAACCATTTGAAGCTGCAGAAATCAAAAAAACAATCAAAGAAGTTCAAAAAGAAACAGGTATTAAAGGTAAACAATTATTTATGCCAATACGTGTTGCTGTTACTGGACAAATGCATGGTCCTGAACTGCCAAATACAATTGAAGTGTTAGGTAAAGACAAGGTGTTAAGTCGTCTGAAACAATATGTATCATAGGAAGTCATGTTCGAGTGAGGAACTACTTGAAATTTTGAGCTAAACGACATATGATTAGAGTTGTATCGTCCACAAAGGATTAGTAAATAATGATATTGTGCTATAGAGAATGTACGGTTGGTGAAAGTACATCACAATAGTTATGGAATGCACCTTTGTGTAGACAATTGAATAATATAAACGAGAGTAAAGTGATATACTGATATTGCTTTACTGAATTAAGAGTGGAACCGTGCAAAAGCGCCTCTAACATCATACTTGTTAGAGGCGTTTTTTCATAAGAAACGTTTAAAGAACAAATTGATGTTATTAAATGGGCAAGGAAAGAAATAAGTTATTATGAAATCGGGGAGGAGATTATCTTGCTAAGAAGAATGAGAGACGACGTTAAAATGGTCTTTGAGCAAGATCCAGCAGCAAGAACAACATTTGAAGTAATCACTACGTATGCTGGGCTTCATGCGGTATGGAGTCATTTAATTGCACATAAATTATATAATAAGAAAAGATATGTACTAGCACGTATTATTTCACAAATTTCACGCTTTTTTACTGGTATAGAAATACATCCTGGTGCACAAATTGGCAAGCGCCTATTTATTGACCATGGCATGGGTGTAGTCATTGGTGAAACATGTACGATTGGAGACAACGTCACGATTTATCAAGGCGTTACGTTAGGTGGAACTGGAAAAGAAAAGGGTAAACGCCATCCAGACATTGGAGACAATGTTTTAATTGCAGCTGGATCGAAAATTTTAGGCAATATTCAAATTGAGTCGAACGTCAATATTGGCGCAAACTCAGTAGTATTGCAATCTGTGCCTAGTTATACAACTGTAGTGGGTATTCCAGGGCATATTGTAAAACAACAGGGTAAACGAATCGGGAAAACATTTGATCACCGTAACTTACCGGATCCATTATATGAGCAAATTAAGCAGCTAGAAAAACAACTAGAAAAAGCCAAGAACGGAGAGATTAAAGATGATTACATTATATAATACATTGACACGTCAAAAGGAAGTATTCAAACCCATAGAACCTGGGAAAGTTAAAATGTATGTCTGTGGGCCGACCGTATATAACTATATTCATATAGGGAATGCACGACCAGCGATTAACTATGATGTAGTACGTCGTTACTTTGAATACCAAGGGTATGACGTAGACTACGTCTCAAATTTTACTGATGTTGATGATAAACTTATTAAACGTTCACAAGAACTGAATGAATCCGTTCCTGAAATTGCTGATCGTTATATTCAAGCATTTTATGAAGATGTTGGTGCTTTAAATGTTAAGAAAGCCACTTCAAATCCACGTGTGATGGACCATATGGAAGATATCATTGAATTCATTAAAAATTTAGTCGACGAAGGTTATGCCTATGAAAGTCATGGAGATGTCTATTTTAGAACACGTAAATTTGATGGCTATGGTAAATTAAGCCATCAGTCTATTGACGACTTAAAAGTAGGCGCTCGCATTGAAGCGGGTGAACAAAAAGAAGATGCTTTAGACTTTACATTATGGAAAAAAGCTAAGCCTGGTGAAATTAGCTGGTCTAGTCCCTTTGGAGAAGGGCGCCCAGGGTGGCATATTGAGTGCTCTGTGATGGCATATCATGAACTTGGTAAGACCATTGATATTCATGCTGGAGGCTCCGATTTACAATTTCCTCATCATGAAAATGAAATTGCGCAATCAGAAGCACATAATCATGCACCATTTGCAAATTATTGGATGCATAACGGTTTTATCAACATAGACAATGAGAAAATGAGTAAGTCATTGGGGAATTTTATATTAGTGCATGATATCATCAAGGAAATTGATCCTGATGTCTTGCGTTTCTTTATGATTAGCGTACACTATCGCAGTCCAATCAACTATAATATGGAACTTGTTAGTGCAGCTAAAAGCGGCCTAGAACGCATTCGCAATAGCTATCAATTAATAGAAGAGCGTGAAACAATAGCTACCAATATTGTTGAACAAACAGACTACATTGAACAAATTGATGCAATATTAAAACAATTTGAGCAAGTGATGAATGATGATTTTAATACAGCTAATGCGGTAACTGCATGGTATGATTTAGCGAAATTAGCCAATAAATATGTGTTGGAGAAATCAACTTCAACGGCAGTAATCGAGCGTTTTAAAGAAGTGTATCAAATATTTAGTGATGTACTAGGCGTTCCTTTAAAAGGTCAAGAAGCAGATGTACTATTAGATGAAGAGATAGAGCAAATGATTGCTGAGCGTGATGAAGCACGTAAAAATAAAGATTTTGCGAGAGCAGATGAAATTAGAGATACATTAAAGGCACAACATATTATTTTGGAAGACACGCCTCAAGGTGTGAGATACAAACGTGGCTAATATGGATATAAAATTATTAAATCCACTAACATTAGCTTACATGGGTGATGCGGTTTTAGATCAACATGTTAGAGCATATATTGTGTTGAAATTACGCAGCAAACCTAATCGTCTTCATCAAGCAGCTAAACGCTATGTCTCAGCTAAAAGTCAGGCACAAACACTAGAAAAATTATTAGCACAGCAGTGGTTTACAGAAGAAGAATTAGATATCGTTCGGCGTGGTCGCAATGCTAAAAGCTATACAAAAGCTAAAAATACTGATATTCAAACGTATCGTAAAAGCTCTGCAATAGAAGCAGTGATTGGCTTCTTATACTTAGAGCAACGAGAGCAGCGTCTTAATTCACTATTAACAGAAATCATTCACATTGTTGACGAAAGAGAGGTAAGATAGCATTGGAAGATCATATAATAGTAGGTCGTCATGCCGTAAAGGAAGCCATTGTCACTGGTCATACAATAAATAAAATACTGATTCAAGAAGGTATTAAAAAACAACAAATCAAAGAAATTTTAACAAACGCAAAAACTCAAAAATTAGTCGTGCAAACAGTGCCAAAATCTAAATTAGATCATATGTCAGATGCGCCTCACCAAGGTGTTGCAGCCTTGATTGCACCATATGAATACGCCGATTTTAACCATTTTATTAAAATGCAACAACAAAAGGAAAGCCTATCTACGGTCATTATTTTAGATGGATTAGAAGATCCACATAACTTAGGTTCTATTTTGCGGACAGCAGATGCAACAGGTGTGGATGGTATTATTATTCCTAAACGTCGTTCAGTAGCGTTAACACAAATTGTAGCTAAAGCATCTACAGGAGCGATTCAGCATATACCTGTAATGCGTGTAACTAATTTATCTCAGACAATTGATGATTTGAAAGCGCATGGTTTTTGGATTGTAGGAACAGAAGCAGATAATGCCACAGACTATAGAGACATGGCAGCTGATATGTCATTAGCAATTGTCATTGGTAGTGAAGGCCAAGGGATGAGCCGTCTAGTTAAAGATAAATGTGATTTTTATATTAAAATTCCAATGGTCGGTCACGTGAATAGTTTAAATGCATCCGTGGCAGCTGGTTTGATGATGTATGAAGTATATCGTAAACGTCATTCATATGGAGACAAATAATGAAGCAAAAATATTTAGTTATAGACGGTTATAATATGATTGGCCAATCGCCAGAGTTGATGACCATTGCTAAAGAAAGCCTTGAAGAAGCACGCGAACAATTGTTGGATGCCATAGCGAATTATAGCGCTGTGATAGCTGATGAAGTGGTATGTGTCTTCGATGCATATGAACAATCAGGTATTGAACGTGAATATATGTATCATGGTGTAAAGATTATTTATACAAAAGAAAAAGAAACCGCAGATAGCTATATCGAACGTTATGTCTATGACTTATATAATAAACATACAACGCATATTACGGTTGTGACGAGTGATATGAGCGAACAGCATGCAATTTTTGGAACAGGTGCTTATCGTGTATCATCTCGAGAAATGTGGCGCGAATTAAAAGAAATGGAAATAACAGTAACAAAGTCGTTAGATGACTTTAGTCAATCAAAACCTAGAACTCGAATACCGTTATCTGATGATATACTTACTGAATTTGAAAAAATACGTCGAGGTCATCATCACAAACACTAGTATTGTGATATTGCCGAAATCCTATATCAGGGTATAAAATTTAGCACATAACTCTTATTGGAAAGTAGGCGACAAACATAACTGGTAGACATCTTGAAAGCGCGTTTAAAATGTACCGAGAGTGTGACAATAAAGATGATGCTTTTGCAGAACTTGTGAATTTGTGGAAACCCATTATTATTAATAAGCTTAAAAAGGTAGATTATTACCTAAATGATATCGACGATTTATATCAAGAGGTCTTAATTAAACTTTACTTGGTAATTGATCGCTATGACACACAACAAGATAAACCATTTGAGTATTATGTGAATTGTGTTATTAGGTCAGTTAAATATGATTATTTACGTAAACAATATGCCTATCATAAACGAATACAAAGCATGATTAAAGAGAGTCATGTAAACGTATATTACAATCAACATGTGAATCCTGTTGAAATAAAAATGTTACAACGCGCAGATTTAATGAATATATTTGAACACACGAAGTATTTTACTAAGGTAGAAAAAAGGGTGTTTTACGCGCTGATTGCAGGATATAAACCATTAGAAATTGCACGAATACTTAAGTTACAACGCAAAGCGGTTTACAATAGTATACAACGTTGTAAAATGAAATTATATAAAGTGATATTAAAGACTACGGAATGAGTTTTATTGGTCATATTGTTTCATAGCTTCGTTTGACATTTAAGCCTAAATATAGGTATAGTATATTGGTATTAAAATGTGTAAGGGTGAATAAATGTGAAAAAAGTCCCTTTAAATTGCGATGTTTGTGGCAATAGAAATTATCATGTTCCAAAGAAAGATGGCTCAGCATCAAGGTTAACACTTAAAAAATATTGTCCAAGATGTAACTCACATACAGTACATAAAGAATCGAAATAATACTTTTAGTGCTATGAAAAGTGGTTATTCGATGTTGCAACATGAGACAACGTATAGGCTAGTTAATGAGTGAGAGTATGGAGGTTGTTTTTGATGGCTAAAGACAAAAACAAAGAAAAAGATAACTTTTTCAAAGGCGTTAAGTCTGAAATGGAGAAAACAAGTTGGCCAACGAAAGAAGAGTTATTCAAATACACTGTTATTGTAGTATCTACAGTGCTATTCTTTATGGCTTTTTTCTATGTTTTAGATATCGGTATCGGAAATCTTATTGAATTATTTAGATAAAAGTAAGGAGTGACAACATGTCTGAAGTAGTTGGTGCTAAACACTGGTATGCAGTGCACACATATTCTGGATATGAGAATAAAGTTAAAAAGAATTTAGAAAAAAGAGTCGAATCAATGAATATGACAGAACAGATTTTTAGAGTTGTCATACCCGAAGAGGAAGAGACTCAAGTCAAAGATGGCAAAGCTAAAAAAGTAGTTAAAAAGACATTTCCAGGATACGTTTTAGTGGAACTCATCATGACAGACGAATCATGGTATGTCGTGCGAAATACTCCTGGCGTTACTGGATTCGTTGGTTCTGCAGGCGCAGGATCTAAGCCGAATCCATTACTACCTGACGAAGTTCGTTTTATATTAAAACAAATGGGTCTTAAAGAAAAAACAATAGATATAGAATTAGAGATTGGCGAGCAAGTGCGTATCAAATCAGGTCCGTTTTCTAATCAAGTTGGAGAAGTTCAAGAGATTGAAGCAGATAAATTTAAATTAACTGTGTTAGTAGATATGTTTGGCAGAGAAACACCAGTAGAAGTTGAATTTGATCAAGTAGAAAAGCTTTAAAGTAAAGCCTCAATACTGGAACTGTGTTAATAATTGTTGAACGCTTTA
Source organism: Staphylococcus sp. HMSC063A07 (assembly GCF_001836955.1). Taxonomy (NCBI): domain Bacteria; kingdom Bacillati; phylum Bacillota; class Bacilli; order Caryophanales; family Staphylococcaceae; genus Staphylococcus; species Staphylococcus sp. HMSC063A07. The sequence continues at coordinate 39,502 of NZ_KV830925.1, read as the reverse complement.
AATGTTGAAATATTACTATTGATTTTTGTAACGAAAAGGTGTTAAAATAATGTGGTCGCGTTTTTAAGACGCTCATTTCGTCACGAAATGTTTGAGTGGGAGGGCAAAACTGAGCCCTGTGACCACATCACGATATCAAGGAGGTGCACATCGTGGCTAAAAAAGTAGAAAAAGTAGTTAAATTACAAATTCCTGCAGGGAAAGCAAATCCAGCACCACCAGTTGGACCAGCATTAGGTCAAGCAGGTGTGAACATCATGGGATTCTGTAAAGAATTCAACGCACGTACGCAAGAACAAGCAGGTTTAATCATTCCGGTAGAAATCAGTGTATATGAAGATCGTTCATTTACATTTATTACAAAAACTCCACCGGCTCCAGTACTACTTAAAAAAGCAGCTGGCGTAGAAAAAGGTTCAGGTGAACCTAATAAAACAAAAGTTGCTACAGTTACTAAAGAACAAGTACGTGAAATTGCTAATTCTAAAATGCAAGATTTAAACGCTGCAGACGAAGAAGCAGCTATGCGTATTATTGAAGGTACTGCTCGTAGCATGGGTATTACTGTAGAATAATTAAGAATTTAAACTTGAAATGAATTGATAGACGATAACAGCAGATAACGAAATGGCAACCAACGCTATTGTCTTCGATGGATTTAAGTGAAATTGGGTGAACATCGTCTCCCAAAAGTAACATAGATATCATCAGTTATCTGCTCTTAACTTGTGTGATACGCAAGTGAAATGTGGGAGGAAATTCCGCTAAAACCACTAAAGGAGGAAGAATAATGGCTAAAAAAGGTAAAAAGTATCAAGAAGCAGCTAGCAAAATTGACCGTACGCAACACTACAGTGTTGAGGAAGCAATTAGCTTAGCTAAAGAAACTAGCGTAGCTAACTTTGATGCATCAGTTGAAGTTGCATTCCGTTTAGGTATTGATACACGTAAAAATGATCAACAAATCCGTGGTGCAGTTGTACTACCAAACGGAACTGGTAAATCACAACGTGTATTAGTATTTGCGAAAGGTGATAAAATCACTGAAGCAGAAGAAGCAGGCGCAGATTATGTAGGTGAAGCAGAATATGCTCAAAAAATCCAACAAGGTTGGTTTGATTTCGATGTAGTTGTTGCTACACCTGACATGATGGGTGAAGTTGGTAAATTAGGTAGAGTATTAGGACCAAAAGGTTTAATGCCTAACCCTAAAACTGGCACTGTTACGATGGACGTTAAAAAAGCTGTTGAAGAAATCAAAGCAGGTAAAGTTGAATACCGTGCTGAAAAAGCAGGTATTGTTCACGCTACTATCGGTAAAGTTTCATTTGATACTGATAAATTAATTGAAAACTTTAACGCATTACAAGACGTTTTAGCAAAAGCAAAACCAGCTTCAGCTAAAGGTACTTACTTCAAATCCGTTGCTGTTACTACAACAATGGGTCCTGGCGTTAAAGTTGATACTTCATCATTTAAATTATAATTATATAATGACTTCAAAGACTGGCAACTTTTGCTAGTCTTTTTTTAAAAAAACGATTGACATATTACAATAACAACGTTATATTAATTATTGTGATTATTTTACCTAAGACAGTAGGAGTTAATTATAACTTAAAAATCAATCCTACCGAGGCTAAAATTGACTTGAACGTGATGATTAATTGATCTTTCAAGCACTTTTTGCCGTGGGTAGAAAGTGCTTTTTTTATTGCTATTAAAAAAAGCACCGAACAAATTTAAATGGAGGTGTCTGAATGTCTGCTATCATTGAAGCAAAAAAACAACTTGTTGACGTTATTGCTGATCAACTTAAAAATTCAGTATCAACTGTCGTTGTCGATTACCGTGGTTTAACAGTTGCAGAAGTAACAGAATTGCGTTCACAATTACGTGAAGCTGGTGTTGAGTATAAAGTATACAAAAACACAATGGTTCGTCGTGCAGCTGAACAAGCAGGTATCGAAGGCTTAAACGATTTCTTAACAGGTCCTACAGCAATTGCAACTTCAACTGAAGATGTTGTAGCACCAGCGAAAGTTATCGCAGGTTTTGCAAAAGAACACGAAGCTTTAGAAATCAAAACAGGTGTCATGGACGGTAGTATTATATCAGCAGAAGAAGTTAAAACTGTTGGTTCATTACCTTCACACGACGGTCTTGTATCTATGCTTTTATCAGTATTACAAGCTCCAGTCCGCAACTTCGCTTATGCAGTTAAAGCTGTTGGAGAACAAAAAGAAGAAAGCGCTGAGTAATTGCGCATAAATTTTAAAATAACGGAGGAATTATAAAATGGCTAATCAAGAACAAATCATTGAAGCAATTAAAGAAATGTCAGTTTTAGAATTAAACGATTTAGTAAAAGCAATTGAAGAAGAATTTGGTGTAACTGCAGCAGCTCCAGTAGCAGCAGCAGGTGCAGCTGGTGGCGGAGACGCAGCAGCAGAAAAAACTGAATTTGATGTTGAATTAACTTCAGCTGGTTCATCTAAAATCAAAGTTGTTAAAGCAGTTAAAGAAGCAACTGGCTTAGGATTAAAAGATGCTAAAGAATTAGTAGATGGCGCTCCTAAAGTAATTAAAGAAGGCCTTGCTAAAGACGAAGCTGAAAAACTTAAAGAACAATTAGAAGAAGTAGGCGCGACTGTAGAATTAAAATAGTTCTCTCGTCTAAACTTAATATAGGTTAAGATAAATGAGATACATCGTTTGAATGTAGGAAGACTTAACCTAAATGCTTTGAGAAATGAAAACCCCGTTATCACGATAACGGGGTTTAGTTCATTTTCAGAATACAGTGGTACTTAATTAACGCATCCAAGTAGTTCAAGAAAAATGAAAAAATACACGAATAATATGTACTTTTTATGCTCATGACGTAAAAATACACGGTGATAATTCTTTAATACAAATCTATAAAGGAAAGGGGTGGGCTTATGAGTCATTATTATGATGAGTGCCCAGACGTTAAAAGTAATCAACAAACCATTGTTTACTCATATCAGCACGATAAATTACAGCTAGTGACAGATGCAGGTGTTTTTTCTAAAGATAAGGTAGATTTCGGCTCTGACTTGCTAATTCAAACGTTTTTGAATGAACATCCGCCTGGTCCGAGTAAGTCGATTGTTGATGTTGGATGTGGATATGGTCCTATTGGCCTAACCATAGCAAAGGTCTGTCCGCACCATAAAGTGACAATGCTTGACGTTAACCAACGCGCATTAGCACTAGCTGAAAAAAATAGTAAGCATAATCAAATTGATAATGTCATTATTAAAGAAAGCGATGGTCTTTCTGCAGTAAAGCATAACGCTTGTGATTATATTTTAACTAATCCGCCAATTAGAGCTGGTAAAGAAGTTGTTCATCGAATTTTTGCTGAAGCATATGACAGGTTAAGGACACAGGGTGAGCTGTTCGTTGTCATACAAAAGAAACAAGGTATGTCATCCGCTAAAAAGAAATTGGCTGAACTATTTGATAATGTAGAAGTCGTCACAAAGAATAAAGGATATTATATATTAAGAAGTTCAAAAGGTTGATTTAATATTCGTATTCTGATATAGTTATAAAATGTAAAAATTTATGTTCAATAAGTGTGTACTTTTACCTAATAAGAGTAAGTGGAACAGGAATAACATGAAACGGAAATGGTGTCATCTTTAGTGTTGCCGTTTTCTTTTTGTCTTGTTAGCACACTTTTAAATGGACGGTAGCACACAATATTTGAGGGGTGAATCTGTTTGGCAGGTCAAGTTGTCCAATATGGAAGACATCGTAAACGTAGAAACTACGCGAGAATTTCAGAAGTATTAGAATTACCAAACTTAATAGAAATTCAAACTAAATCTTATGATTGGTTCCTAAAAGAAGGTTTACTAGAAATGTTCCGTGATATCTCACCAATTGAAGATTTCACAGGTAACCTATCATTAGAGTTTGTAGATTACAGATTAGGTGAACCAAAGTATGATTTAGAAGAATCGAAAAATCGTGACGCTACTTATGCTGCACCTCTTCGTGTTAAAGTGCGTCTCGTTATAAAAGAAACAGGTGAAGTTAAAGAGCAAGAAGTATTTATGGGAGACTTCCCATTAATGACAGATACAGGTACGTTTGTTATTAATGGTGCAGAGCGTGTTATTGTATCGCAATTAGTACGTTCACCATCCGTTTACTTTAATGAAAAAATTGACAAAAACGGACGAGAAAATTATGATGCTACAATCATTCCTAACCGTGGTGCCTGGTTAGAATACGAAACAGATGCTAAAGATGTTGTCTATGTTCGTATTGATAGAACTCGTAAATTGCCATTAACTGTCTTATTACGCGCATTAGGCTTTTCAACTGATCAAGAAATTGTTGAGTTGTTAGGAGATAACGAATACTTGCGTAATACATTAGAAAAAGACGGAACAGAAAACACTGAACAAGCGTTATTAGAAATTTATGAACGTTTACGTCCTGGTGAACCACCAACAGTTGAAAATGCAAAAAGTTTATTATATTCTCGCTTCTTCGATCCGAAACGCTATGATTTAGCAAGCGTTGGACGTTATAAAGCGAACAAAAAATTGCATCTAAAACACCGTTTATTTAATCAAAAATTAGCAGAGCCTATCGTAAACAGCGAAACAGGTGAAATTGTTGCTGAAGAAGGTACTGTATTAGATCGTCGCAAATTAGACGAAATTATGGACGTTCTTGAAACAAATGCGAATAGTGAAGTATTCGAATTAGAAGGAACAGTAATAGACGAACCGGTTGAAATTCAATCAATCAAAGTCTATGTACCAAATGATGAAGAAGGTCGTACAACAACGATAATTGGTAATGCTTTACCAGATTCAGAAGTGAAATGTATCACACCTGCAGATATTATTTCTTCTATGAGTTACTTCTTCAACTTATTAGCTGGCATTGGTTACACGGATGATATCGATCATTTAGGTAACCGTCGTTTACGTTCAGTTGGTGAGTTATTGCAAAACCAATTCCGTATTGGTTTATCAAGAATGGAACGTGTTGTGCGTGAAAGAATGTCAATTCAAGATACAGAATCTATCACACCACAACAATTAATTAATATTAGACCAGTTATTGCATCAATTAAAGAATTCTTTGGTAGTTCTCAATTATCACAATTCATGGACCAAGCTAACCCATTAGCAGAATTAACACACAAACGTCGTTTATCTGCGTTAGGACCTGGTGGTTTAACACGTGAACGTGCACAAATGGAAGTTCGTGACGTGCATTATTCTCACTATGGCCGTATGTGTCCGATTGAAACACCAGAGGGTCCAAACATTGGTTTGATTAACTCATTATCTAGTTATGCGCGTGTCAACGAGTTTGGCTTTATTGAAACGCCTTATCGTAAAGTAGATATTGATACAAATGCAATCACAGATCAAATTGACTACTTAACTGCTGATGAAGAAGACAGTTATGTCGTTGCACAAGCGAACTCTCGCCTTGATGAAAATGGTCGTTTCTTAGATGATGAAGTAGTATGCCGTTTCCGCGGTAATAATACTGTTATGGCTAAAGAAAAAATGGACTACATGGATGTGTCTCCTAAACAAGTTGTTTCAGCTGCGACAGCATGTATTCCATTCTTAGAGAACGATGACTCTAACCGTGCATTGATGGGTGCAAACATGCAACGTCAAGCAGTTCCGTTGATGAACCCTGAAGCGCCGTTCGTAGGAACAGGTATGGAGCATGTTGCTGCTCGTGACTCTGGTGCTGCGATTACTGCAAAATACAGAGGTCGTGTAGAACACGTTGAATCTAATGAAATCCTAGTGCGTCGATTAATTGAAGAAAATGGAAAAGAATATGAAGGCGAACTTGATCGCTATCCATTAGCGAAGTTTAAACGCTCTAACTCTGGTACATGTTATAACCAACGTCCAATTGTTTCTATTGGCGACGTTGTAGAATACAATGAAATTCTAGCTGACGGTCCATCAATGGAGCTTGGTGAAATGGCATTAGGCCGCAACGTTGTAGTTGGTTTCATGACTTGGGACGGCTATAACTATGAAGATGCTGTCATCATGAGTGAACGTTTAGTCAAAGATGACGTTTACACATCTATTCATATTGAAGAATATGAATCAGAAGCACGTGATACGAAATTAGGACCTGAGGAAATCACACGTGATATTCCTAACGTCTCTGAAAGTGCACTTAAAAACTTAGACGATCGCGGTATTGTTTATGTAGGTGCAGAAGTTAAAGATGGCGATATTTTAGTAGGTAAAGTAACGCCTAAAGGTGTCACAGAGCTAACAGCTGAAGAACGTCTATTACATGCAATCTTTGGTGAAAAAGCACGTGAAGTGCGTGACACTTCATTGCGTGTACCACATGGTGCTGGCGGTATTGTGCTAGATGTTAAAGTCTTCAACCGTGAAGAAGGAGATGACACACTTTCTCCAGGTGTTAACCAATTAGTACGCGTATATATTGTGCAGAAACGTAAAATACACGTTGGGGACAAAATGTGTGGTCGTCATGGTAACAAAGGTGTCATTTCTAAGATTGTTCCAGAAGAGGACATGCCTTATTTACCAGATGGACGTCCAATTGATATTATGTTAAACCCACTTGGTGTGCCATCACGTATGAACATTGGACAAGTTCTAGAGTTGCATTTAGGTATGGCTGCTAAAAACTTAGGTATTCATGTTGCGTCACCAGTATTTGATGGTGCTAACGATGAAGATGTATGGTCAACAATTGAAGAAGCTGGTATGGCACGTGACGGTAAAACCGTATTATATGATGGCCGTACAGGTGAGCCATTCGACAACCGTATCTCAGTTGGAGTTATGTACATGCTTAAACTTGCACATATGGTTGATGACAAATTACATGCTCGTTCAACAGGTCCATACTCATTAGTTACACAACAACCACTTGGTGGTAAAGCACAATTTGGTGGACAACGTTTCGGTGAGATGGAAGTATGGGCACTTGAAGCTTATGGTGCTGCCTATACATTGCAAGAAATCCTTACTTATAAATCTGATGATACGGTAGGCCGTGTTAAAACATACGAAGCTATCGTTAAAGGTGAAAACATTTCTAGACCAAGTGTTCCTGAATCATTCCGTGTATTGATGAAAGAACTTCAAAGTTTAGGTTTAGATGTGAAAGTGATGGATGAGCACGATAACGAAATCGAAATGGCAGATGTTGAAGATGAAGATACAACAGAGCGCAAAGTAGATTTGCAACAAAAAGATGCGCCACAATCTCAACAAGAAGAAACTGCTGATTAGTCAATATATAAGATATAAGGAATGGTGTTAGGAACAAGTGCTACGGATGTTTAAACATAATGTGTTTTGAGTTGCATCCATCCTAACCTTTCCTTAATTTCAATAGATGTAAATCAATCAAATGGCACAGCTAATCTAAATTGAAGGAGGTAGGCTCCTTGATTGATGTAAATAATTTCCATTATATGAAAATCGGTTTAGCCTCACCTGAAAAAATTCGTTCATGGTCATATGGTGAAGTGAAAAAACCAGAAACAATTAATTATCGTACGTTAAAACCAGAAAAAGATGGCTTATTCTGTGAGAGAATATTCGGCCCAACTAAAGATTGGGAATGTAGTTGTGGTAAATACAAACGTGTGCGTTATAAAGGCATGGTTTGTGATAGATGTGGTGTTGAAGTCACTAAATCTAAAGTTCGTCGTGAAAGAATGGGACATATTGAATTAGCAGCTCCTGTATCTCATATTTGGTACTTCAAAGGTATCCCAAGTCGTATGGGTCTGTTATTAGACATGTCTCCTAGAGCATTAGAAGAAGTTATCTATTTCGCTTCATATGTTGTCGTCGATCCAGGTCCAACTGGTTTAGAAAAGAAAACTTTATTATCTGAAGCTGAATTTAGAGACTACTATGACAAATATCCAGGACAATTCGTTGCTAAAATGGGTGCAGAAGGCATTAAAGATTTATTACATGAAATTGACCTTGATGAAGAGCTTAAGCAATTACGTGATGAATTAGAATCAGCAACTGGTCAAAGATTGACACGTGCAATTAAACGTTTAGAAGTTGTTGAATCTTTTAGAAATTCTGGCAATAAACCTGAGTGGATGATTTTAGATGTACTTCCAATTATTCCACCAGAAATCCGTCCTATGGTTCAATTAGACGGGGGCCGTTTTGCTACAAGTGACTTAAATGACTTATATCGTCGTGTCATTAATCGTAATAATCGTTTAAAACGTTTATTAGATTTAGGTGCGCCTGGTATTATCGTGCAAAATGAAAAACGTATGTTGCAAGAAGCAGTAGATGCTTTAATTGATAATGGACGACGCGGACGCCCAGTTACTGGACCAGGTAACAGACCTTTGAAATCTCTTTCTCATATGTTGAAAGGTAAACAAGGTCGTTTCCGTCAAAACTTACTCGGTAAACGTGTTGACTATTCAGGACGTTCAGTTATCGCAGTAGGTCCAAGCTTGAAAATGTACCAATGTGGTTTGCCAAAAGAAATGGCGCTCGAATTGTTCAAACCTTTTGTTATGAAAGAGTTAGTACAACGTGAAATTGCCACAAACATTAAAAATGCGAAAAGTAAAATTGAACGCATGGATGATGAAGTTTGGGATGTATTAGAAGATGTTATTAGAGAACATCCGGTTCTGTTAAACCGTGCGCCTACGCTTCATAGACTAGGTATTCAAGCATTTGAACCAACATTAGTAGAAGGTCGCGCAATTCGACTTCACCCACTTGTAACAACAGCTTACAATGCGGACTTTGATGGTGACCAAATGGCTGTTCACGTACCATTATCTAAAGAAGCTCAAGCAGAAGCACGTATGCTTATGCTGGCTGCACAAAATATTTTGAACCCTAAAGATGGTAAACCAGTTGTTACGCCATCACAAGATATGGTATTAGGTAACTACTACCTTACTTTAGAGCGCAAAGATGCAATTAATACTGGTGCTATTTTTAACGATACAAACGAAGTGTTAAAAGCATATGCCAATGGCTATGTACACTTGCATACACGTATCGGTGTACATGCTGGGTCATTTAACAACCCGACATTTACTGAAGAACAAAATAAAAAAATCTTAGCTACATCTGTAGGTAAAGTCATTTTTAATGAAATTATTCCAGAATCATTTGCGTATATTAATGAACCATCACAAGCAAATTTAGAAGACAAAACACCTGATAAATATTTTGTTGATCCATCACAATTAGGTGAAGGTGGACTTAAAGCATTCTTTGAAGAACAAGAATTGACTGAGCCATTCAACAAAAAATTCTTAGGTAATATTATTGCTGAAGTCTTTAATAGATTTAGCATTACTGATACATCAATGATGCTTGACCGTATGAAAGACTTAGGTTTCAAATTTTCATCAAAAGCAGGTATTACTGTAGGTGTCGCAGATATCGTTGTATTACCAGACAAAAAAGATATCTTAGATGAACATGAAAAACTTGTTGATCGAGTAACAAAACAATTCAATCGTGGTTTAATAACAGAAGATGAACGTTATAATGCAGTCGTTGAAATTTGGACAGATGCTAAAGACCAAATTCAAGGCGAATTAATGCAATCACTTGAGAAAACAAACCCAATCTTTATGATGAGTGATTCAGGTGCGCGTGGTAACGCATCTAACTTTACGCAATTAGCTGGTATGCGTGGTTTAATGGCTGCGCCATCAGGTAAAATTATTGAGTTGCCAATCACTTCTTCATTCCGTGAAGGTTTAACCGTATTAGAATACTTCATTTCTACCCATGGTGCACGTAAAGGTCTTGCCGATACAGCGCTTAAAACAGCTGACTCTGGTTACCTTACTCGTCGTCTTGTTGACGTTGCACAAGATGTTATTGTACGTGAAGAAGACTGTGGCACTGACCGTGGTTTACTTGTATCTGATATTAGAGAAGGTACAGAAATGATTGAACCGTTTATCGAACGTATCGAAGGTCGCTATTCTAAAGAAACAATTCGTCACCCTGAAACGGATGAAATTATCATTCGTCCTGATGAATTGATTACAGCTGAAATCGCGAAGAAAATTACCGATGCAGGTATTGAGCAAATGTACATCCGTTCAGCATTTACTTGTAACACACGTCACGGCGTATGTGAAAAATGTTATGGTAAAAACCTTGCGACAGGTGAAAAAGTTGAAGTGGGTGAAGCAGTTGGAACAATTGCTGCTCAATCAATTGGTGAACCAGGTACGCAGCTTACAATGCGTACATTCCACACAGGTGGTGTAGCAGGTAGCGATATCACTCAAGGTCTTCCACGTATCCAAGAGATTTTCGAAGCGCGTAATCCAAAAGGACAAGCTGTGATTACTGAAATCGAAGGTGTTGTTGAAGATATTAAATTAGCGAAAGACCGTCAACAAGAAATTGTTGTTAAAGGCGCAAACGAAACAAGATCTTACCTTGCTTCAGGTACTTCAAGATTAAAAGTAGAAGTAGGACAATCAGTTGAACGAGGAGAAGTATTAACAGAAGGTTCAATTGAGCCGAAAAACTTCTTAGCTGTGGCTGGTTTAAATGCTACTGAAAGTTACTTGCTTAAAGAGGTACAAAAAGTTTATCGTATGCAAGGTGTAGAAATCGATGATAAACACGTTGAAGTAATGGTTAGACAAATGCTACGTAAAGTGCGTATTATCGAAGCTGGCGACACTAAATTATTACCAGGTTCACTTGTAGATATTCACCACTTTACAGACGCAAACCGCGATGCATTTAAACAACGTAAACGCCCAGCAACAGCCAAACCAGTGTTGTTAGGTATTACTAAAGCATCTCTTGAAACAGAAAGCTTCTTATCAGCGGCTTCATTCCAAGAAACAACACGTGTCCTTACAGATGCAGCTATCAAAGGTAAACGTGATGACTTACTTGGACTTAAAGAGAATGTTATTATTGGTAAACTTATCCCAGCTGGTACAGGTATGAGACGATACAGTAGCGTTAAATACGATAAAACCACTGTTCCAGTAGCTGAACAAACAGAAGAACAATTAACAGACAAATAATAAAATTGACTGGGACATTTCCTGAAAAATTAGCTAGTAAATGCGGTTTTTGTAACGTCATTTACTAGCTATTTTATTTACAATACTTGTATTGAAAGCTCACTTGCTTAGTCGACACTTCTGAGTGTGGTCCCAACTTGTTGGAAATATTTGTTTCTGACACTATGATTTTCAATCAATTTTGCTATTATATATTGACTGTAATAAAGTTAAGTGTTATTATTGTAAAGGTTGATGCAAGCAGAACTTTGGAGGATGTTCATGTCTAATGAAAAAGTTGCACGCTTTAACAAACAACACGTTGTAGTTGGTCTTAAAGAAACGCTCAAGGCGTTAAAGAAAGATCAAGTTACAGCATTGATTATTGCAAAAGACGTCGAAGTATTTTTATTATCTCGCGTGTTTAGCTATGTCAATCACACAAATATACCTGTTTATTATTTCGAGAGTAAACAAGCTCTTGGCAAATATGTAGGTATTAATGTTAATGCGACAATTGTTGCATTATTGAATGAGAATTAGTAAGTATTTGCTTACTAACTTTTATTTAACCTTAAAATGAACCACCTGGATGTGTGGGATTAAAAAGTGAAGAGAGGAGGACATACTCAATGCCAACTATTAACCAATTAGTACGTAAACCAAGACAAAGCAAATCTAAGAAATCAGATTCACCAGCTTTAAATAGAGGTTTCAACAGTAAAAAGAAACAATTTACTGACTTAAATTCACCTCAAAAACGTGGTGTTTGTACGCGTGTAGGAACAATGACTCCTAAGAAACCTAACTCAGCGTTACGTAAATATGCACGTGTGCGTTTATCAAATAACATTGAAATCAACGCATACATCCCTGGTATCGGACACAACTTACAAGAACACAGTGTTGTACTTGTTCGTGGTGGACGTGTAAAAGACTTACCAGGTGTGCGTTACCATATTGTACGTGGTGCACTTGATACTTCAGGTGTTGATGGACGTAAACAAGGTCGTTCATTATACGGAACTAAAAAACCTAAAAACTAAGTTTAAGATTGTGTAAATTTTAAATGAGAAAACTAAAAATATACTATAATGTGAAGGGAGGATTTTAATTATGCCTCGTAAAGGATCAGTACCTAAAAGAGACGTATTACCAGATCCAATTCATAACTCTAAGTTAGTTACGAAATTGATTAACAAAATTATGTTAGACGGTAAACGTGGAACAGCACAAAGAATTCTTTATTCTGCTTTCGACTTAGTTGAACAACGCAGCGGTCGAGATGCATTAGAAGTATTCGAAGAAGCAATCAATAATATTATGCCAGTATTAGAAGTTAAAGCTCGTCGTGTAGGTGGTTCTAACTATCAAGTACCAGTTGAAGTTCGTCCAGAACGTCGTACAACATTAGGTTTACGTTGGTTAGTAAACTATGCGCGTCTTCGTGGTGAAAAAACGATGGAAGATCGTTTAGCTAACGAAATTTTAGATGCAGCTAATAATACAGGTGGTGCAGTTAAGAAACGTGAGGATACTCACAAAATGGCTGAAGCGAACAAAGCATTCGCGCACTACCGCTGGTAAAATGAAAGCTTTTACCCTGAGCGTGCTCCAATCCATTGGTTTACCAGTGCTGGTACATGCTTAGGGCATCGCCATATCTAAAGTACTTATTCAGTAAATACTGGAAGGAGAAAAAATACATGGCAAGAGACTTTTCTTTGAAAAATACTCGTAACATCGGTATCATGGCTCACATTGATGCTGGTAAAACAACTACGACTGAACGTATTCTTTATTACACAGGTCGTATCCACAAAATTGGTGAAACACATGAAGGTGCTTCACAAATGGACTGGATGGAACAAGAGCAAGATCGCGGTATCACTATTACGTCAGCTGCTACAACTGCGCAATGGAATGGTCACCGTGTTAACATCATCGATACACCAGGACACGTAGACTTCACTGTTGAGGTTGAACGTTCTTTACGTGTACTTGATGGTGCGGTTACTGTACTTGATGCACAATCAGGTGTAGAACCACAAACTGAAACAGTATGGCGCCAAGCTACAACTTATGGCGTACCTCGTATTGTATTCGTAAACAAAATGGATAAATTAGGTGCGAACTTTGACTACTCTGTAAGCACATTACATGATCGCTTACAAGCAAATGCACAACCTATCCAATTACCAATTGGTGCTGAAGATGACTTTGAAGCAATCATCGACTTAGTCGAAATGAAATGTTTCAAATACAACAATGATTTAGGTACTGAAATTGAAGAAATCGAAATCCCAGATAGCCATAAAGAAAAAGCTGAAGAAGCACGTGCAACATTAATTGAAGCCGTTGCTGAAACAAGCGATGAGTTAATGGAAAAATATCTTGGTGACGAAGAAATTACTGTTCCTGAATTAAAAGAAGCGATTCGTGAAGCTACTACAAATGTAGAATTTTACCCAGTACTTTGCGGTACAGCTTTCAAAAATAAAGGTGTTCAATTAATGCTAGATGCAGTAATTGACTATTTACCATCACCATTAGATGTTAAACCAATCATTGGTCACCGTTCTGAAAATCCAGACGAAGAAGTTATCGCGAAAGCAGACGATGATGCAGAATTTGCTGCATTGGCTTTCAAAGTAATGACTGACCCTTATGTTGGTAAATTAACATTCTTCCGTGTGTACTCAGGTACATTATCATCTGGTTCATACGTGAAAAACTCTACAAAAGGTAAACGTGAACGTGTAGGTCGTTTATTACAAATGCATGCAAACTCACGTCAAGAAATTAGTACCGTGTACTCAGGCGATATCGCTGCTGCGGTAGGTCTTAAAGACACAGGTACAGGTGATACTTTATGTGGTGAGAAAAATGACATTATCTTGGAATCAATGGAATTCCCAGAACCTGTTATCCACTTATCAGTTGAACCAAAATCTAAAGCTGACCAAGATAAAATGACAACAGCTTTAGTTAAATTACAAGAAGAAGACCCAACATTCCATGCACATACCGATGATGAAACTGGACAAGTTATCATTGGTGGTATGGGTGAATTACACTTAGACATCTTGGTTGACCGTATGAAAAAAGAATTCAACGTTGAATGTAATGTAGGTGCGCCGATGGTTTCTTACCGTGAAACATTCAAAAAAGCTGCACAAGTTCAAGGTAAATTCTCTCGTCAATCTGGTGGACGTGGTCAATACGGTGATGTTCACATTGAATTTACACCTAATGAAACTGGCGCTGGTTTCGAATTCGAAAACGCAATCGTTGGTGGTGTAGTTCCTCGTGAATACATTCCATCAGTTGAAGCAGGTCTAAAAGATGCTATGGAAAATGGTGTCTTAGCTGGTTATCCACTAATTGATGTTAAAGCTAAATTATTTGATGGTTCATACCATGATGTCGATTCATCAGAAATGGCCTTCAAAATTGCTGCATCATTAGCGCTTAAAGAAGCTGCTAAAAAATGTGATCCAGTTATCTTAGAACCAATGATGAAAGTTACAATCGAAATGCCTGAAGAATACATGGGTGATATCATGGGTGACGTAACAGCTCGTCGTGGACGTGTTGATGGTATGGAACCTCGTGGTAATGCACAAGTTGTTAACGCTTATGTACCGCTTTCAGAAATGTTCGGTTATGCAACATCATTACGTTCTAACACACAAGGTCGCGGTACTTACACAATGTACTTTGACCACTATGCAGAAGTTCCAAAATCAATTTCTGAAGAAATCATTAAGAAAAACAAAGGCGAATAATTTAACTTGTTTTAACCGTGCTAACTAGGTTAAAATACACTTTGAGTTAAAACAACTTTGCTCACGCTTTTACAATTGATTTTTTGTAGAAAATGCATTATAAAGGAATTATGAATTTCTTTGAGGCAACTCAATCTATTATATTCTCATGATGGTGAGAAACTGTCATGAGAGATAATATTGAAATAACTTTTAACTAGAAGAGGAGAGATTTAATAATGGCAAAAGAAAAATTCGATCGCTCAAAAGAACATGCCAATATTGGTACTATCGGTCACGTTGACCATGGTAAAACTACTTTAACAGCTGCAATTGCAACTGTATTAGCAAAAAATGGTGACACTGTAGCACAATCATACGACATGATTGACAACGCTCCAGAAGAAAAAGAACGTGGTATTACAATCAATACTGCACACATCGAATATCAAACTGATAAACGTCACTATGCGCACGTTGACTGCCCAGGACACGCTGACTATGTTAAAAACATGATCACTGGTGCTGCTCAAATGGACGGCGGTATCTTAGTAGTTTCTGCTGCAGATGGTCCAATGCCACAAACTCGTGAACACATTCTTTTATCACGTAACGTTGGTGTGCCAGCATTAGTAGTATTCTTAAACAAAGTTGACATGGTTGACGATGAAGAATTATTAGAATTAGTAGAAATGGAAGTTCGTGATTTATTAACTGAATATGACTTCCCAGGTGACGATGTGCCTGTAATCGCTGGTTCAGCATTAAAAGCTTTAGAAGGCGACGAAAAATACGAAGCTAAAATCTTAGAATTAATGGATGCAGTTGATAACTACATTCCAACTCCAGAACGTGACTCTGACAAACCATTCATGATGCCAGTTGAGGACGTATTCTCAATCACTGGTCGTGGTACTGTTGCTACAGGCCGTGTTGAACGTGGTCAAATCAAAGTCGGTGAAGAAGTTGAAATTATTGGTATCCACGATACTACTAAAACAACGGTTACTGGTGTAGAAATGTTCCGTAAATTATTAGACTATGCTGAAGCTGGTGACAACATCGGTGCGTTATTACGTGGTGTTGCTCGTGAAGATGTACAACGTGGACAAGTATTAGCTGCTCCAGGTTCAATTACACCTCACACTAAATTTAAAGCTGACGTATATGTTTTATCTAAAGATGAAGGTGGACGTCATACACCATTCTTCTCAAACTACCGCCCACAATTCTATTTCCGTACTACAGACGTAACTGGTGTTGTTAACTTACCAGAAGGTACAGAAATGGTTATGCCTGGTGACAACGTTGAAATGACAGTTGAATTAATCGCTCCAATCGCTATCGAAGACGGAACTCGTTTCTCAATTCGTGAAGGTGGACGTACTGTAGGATCAGGCGTTGTAACTGAAATTATGGAATAATTTAATTATTCAAAGCTCCCTTTAGGGGGCTTTTTTAGATTTAGAATTGTTATATAAGTAAAAGCTACGCCATGACGATACTTGATTGTATCTTTGATGGCGTAGCTTTTTCAGTTAAAAAACATGTTCTAATTCTAGTATTTTTAAGAAGACACTGGCCGCATACTTAAATGCGGACTCATCAATATCAAAATGTGGATTATGATGAGGTGCTGTTATTCCTTTATCTACATTGCCACATCCCGTTAAGAAAAAGGCGCCTGGTCGCACTTTTAAATAGTGAGAAAAGTCTTCTCCAATCATCATTAAATCAGACTCATTAAATCTTAAGTGCAAGTCATTCGATGCTTGTTTCACTTGAGCATATGCTTGTGGATGATTATGCACTGGTAAATAGCCTTTAATGTATTCTAAATCATAAGTAATATCATTGGCTAAAGCTAGTCCCTGTAGTAGTTTGTCCATGCGCATTTCGACGTGTTCTTGTATGTCAGTATCAAATGTTCGCACGGTACCTTTACAGAAAGCACTATCAGGAATAACACTATCAGATGAACCAGCTTGAATCATACCAAATGTTAATACAGCTTCTTTAACAGGGTCTATCGTACGAGAAATAATTTTTTGTGCACTTAATATAAATTCAGCCATAATAACGATAGGATCTATCGTTTCATGTGGCTTTGCACCGTGTCCACCTCTGCCTTTTATGGTAACTGAGAATTCGTCAGGGCTTGCCATGATTGCACCGGGTCTAGAATAAATCGTGCCTGTTTCATAACCACTCCATAAGTGTGTGCCATAAATTTTATCAACATCTTGTAAACAGCCATCTTCTATCATTTCTTGAGAACCGCCAGGCATGATCTCTTCACCATATTGGAATATGCAGACGACATTCCCTTTTAACAAATGACGATGCTCATGAATAATTTCTGCTACACCAAGTAAAATAGCGGTATGACCATCATGACCACAAGCATGCATAAAGCCTTCATGTCGCGATTTGTAAGGCACATCATTCAATTCTGTTACAGGTAATGCATCGAAATCAGCGCGAAAGGCTATAGTAGGGCCTTCTTCATTCCCTTTGAAAGTCGCCTTAATACCATTGCGGCCAACTGGGGCTTCGATATCACAGTCAAGATGGCTAAGTTGATTTAAAATATAATTATGAGTCCAAGTTTCTTCGAATGATGGTTCGGGATACTGATGCATATAGCGACGCATTTGAATCATTCGATTTTCTTTATGACTCGCTAATTGAAACCAATCTAACACGTGTTTCACTTCCTCCATTATGTTCGTATTTCTTAGTATATCAGACTCTGCACGAGCGATATAGATGTGAATAAAAATCTTTTATTTATAAAATTGATTATGCCATTTTTATATTAGGCTGGACATAAATTTCATAATAATATTCCGTATGATTGACTCGCTTGCTTAGGGGAAGTTTCAGATTGTCCTGTTCACTTAAGTGTCTCACTAAAATACAGGATATTTATATGAGTTTTCATATTTAAAATACTTTAAAAAACAAGGAACTTTTATAGCATTTAATCAATGTTACTAAACAAAATGAACGAGCTACTTTATGTATAAAAACGATAACATGAGGCATCATAAACTATTATATAGAAACTTCAGTTTTAATCCCTTTAGTTAGAAATAACACTCGAAAGAAATACTTTGACAGTGCTATTTTAATTCGT
Source organism: Staphylococcus sp. HMSC063A07 (assembly GCF_001836955.1). Classification (NCBI taxonomy): domain Bacteria; kingdom Bacillati; phylum Bacillota; class Bacilli; order Caryophanales; family Staphylococcaceae; genus Staphylococcus; species Staphylococcus sp. HMSC063A07. The sequence goes on along the minus strand of NZ_KV830925.1, from coordinate 21,528 downwards.
TACAGTTATATCCCAAACTGAGGGATTGATTTAATAAATGAAAAAATAATCATACTGCAATAATGATAAGGCTTTCATGAGCGATTAAAATAAGGTATGATAAATGTGAAATTCGAATACAAGGGGGACATATTTGTGGTTCAATCATTACACAACTTTTTAGAAGAAAATATTCAATATTTAAAAGACAACGGTTTATATAATGAAATCGATTCAATCGAAGGTGCCAATGGTCCTGAAATTACTATTAATGGTAAAACGTATATTAACCTATCTTCAAATAATTACTTAGGACTGGCTACTAACGAAGATTTAAAAACGGCAGCTAAATCTGCAATCGATTCACATGGTGTAGGCGCAGGTGCTGTACGCTCAATTAATGGTACATTAGACTTACATGATGAGTTAGAAGAAACATTAGCGCAATTTAAAGGAACTGAAGCAGCCATCGCATATCAATCTGGTTTTAATTGCAATATGGCTGCAATTTCGGCAGTCATGAACAAAAATGACGCGATTTTATCAGATGAATTAAACCATGCTTCAATTATTGATGGTTGCCGATTATCTAAAGCTAAAATCATTCGTGTAAATCACTCAGATATGGATGACTTAAGAGCTAAAGCTAAAGAGGCTGTTGAATCTGGTAAATATAATAAAGTAATGTATATTACTGATGGCGTATTTAGCATGGATGGTGATGTTGCCAAGTTACCTGAAATTGTAGAAATTGCTGAAGAGTTTGGTTTAATCACTTATGTGGATGATGCACATGGTTCAGGAGTTATGGGTAATGGTGCTGGAACCGTTAAACATTTTGGTTTACAAGATAAGATTGATTTCCAAATCGGTACACTTTCTAAGGCCATTGGTGTTGTTGGTGGTTACGTAGCAGGTACGAAAGCGTTAATAGATTGGTTAAAGGCACAATCTAGACCATTTTTATTCTCTACATCATTAGCCCCTGGTGATACGAAAGCTATTACAGAAGCTGTAAAAAAATTAATGGCTTCTACTGAATTGCATGACAAACTCTGGGATAATGCACGATACCTAAAAGACGGACTAGCAAAACTTGGCTTTAATACAGGTGAATCAGAGACACCAATTACTCCGGTTATTATTGGAGATGAAAAAGAAACTCAAGAATTTAGTAAACGCTTAAAAGACGAAGGTATATATGTAAAATCAATCGTCTTTCCAACAGTACCACGTGGCACTGGTCGAGTAAGAAATATGCCTACTGCAGCGCATACGAAAGAAATGTTAGATAAAGCAATTGCGGCTTATGAAAAAGTAGGTAAAGCATTAGGCACAATCGAATAGTGTAAACTATCATTATCCACTGGCTACAAAGCTAGTGGATGTTTTTTATGGAGTGAAATGCTAAACTGAAATGCGTAAACACACTTGTATGGAGGTCTGGGAATGTTAGTTATAAATGAACAAGATCAACAGCAATTATTGAATATGAAAGAAGTGATCGATGAAGTTGCTCATGCACTGAAAGCTTTTTCAGAGGGAAAGACAGAAACACCATTACGCTATGTATTACCATTTAATAATGAAAATAAATATTTGGTTATGCCTGCGCTTTCAGATGAGTTAAAAATTGTTGGTATCAAAACTGTAACATTTGCACCAGAAAATCCTGAAAAAGGTAAAAAAACAATTACTGGTTCTGTATTATTAAGTGACTATGAGACTGGAGAAACACTAGCTGTGTTAGATGGGAATTATTTAACCAAAATTCGCACAGGTGCTATTTCCGGTGTTGCAACTAAATACTTAGCACGTGAAGAAGCTAAAACATTATGCGTGATAGGTGCAGGGGACCAAGCACAAGGATTAGTGGCTGCAGTTATGGCAGTGAGAAATATAGATACTGTTCATTTTTCAAGTCGTACTAAAGAAAAAGCCAATCAATTCGCAGATACAGTTGCTAAAAAATATCACGTTACAACAAAAGTTTTTAATGTGGCCGATGATGCTATGGAAAAAGCCGACATTATTGTAACTGCTACGAATTCTAGTTACCCAGTTTATTCTCGTTCACTAAAGCCTGGAGTGCATTTAAATGCGGTAGGTTCATTTAAGCCAGATATGCAAGAATTACCATCAGAATCAATGTTAGTTGCTAATAAAATTGTTGTAGAATCGGTTGAAGCAGCCATGGAAGAGACAGGGGATTTAAAAGTACCACAAGATGAAGGTTTAATTACAGTAAACTCACTGTATGGAGAGTTAGGTGATATTGTAGCGGGAAACATTCTAGGACGTGAAGACAATAAAGAAGTAACGCTATTTAAATCAGTTGGATTAGCAATTGTCGATATTGTCGTTGCACATTATTTTTATAAGAAAGCACTAAAAAACAGCAATAAATCATAAAATATGTTGAAACAAGTGCTTCAATAAAAATAAATTAACACAACACCAAACGTAAAGATTGTTAGTCTAAACTAAAGCTAATAACGGCAATTAAATTAATGAAAGAGAGATATTTTGTATGTTAGAACTGAGACCATTACGCAACAAAGATGAAGTTGCTTTAAGACATTATGTAGAAGCGTGGTATCATAACAATGAACCGATTGTGCCTAACAATACTGATTTAGCCAACTACACTTCCTTTAAACATATGGTTGAGGAATTGAATAACAAAGGTGTACATAAGGATTGGGTTCCTACAACAACACTATTTTGTTTTAAAAATGATGAAATTGTTGGTGCGGTAGATATTCGACATCAGTTAAATCAACGTTTGACCAATATAGGCGGTCATGTAGGTTATGGTGTAGTGAAATCTCAGAGAGGTCAAGGCATCGCTTTATATATGCTCAAAGAAGCGAAGAAAATATTGAAAGAATTGAATGTTGATAAAGTTTTAATGACGTGCAATCCTAAAAATTATGCGTCTCAAGCAGTTATAAAGCATTGTGCTGGCTATGAAATAGCACCTTATATTAAGAAAAATGGGCAGTTAGTCAGCCGTTTTGAAATTCCGAATGATTGAAGGTTAAAATATGAAAGAATTAAAAGTTGTATATGCATTAATTCAAAATGAAGATGGACAAGTCTTACTTGTACATAACACAGACGGTGGAGGTTGGTCATTCCCTGGAGGTAAAGTTGAGCCGGAAGAAACGTTAGTAGAGGCTCTAAAGAGAGAAATTATGGAAGAAACAGGTTTGGAAGGACAAATTGGTGATATATTAAGTATTAATGAGGGCAAGTCACGATCCATGGATGTCCACACACTATTCTTTATGTTTCGTGTAACGGTTACGTCATTTGCGACTCAAATCCAGGTGCCAAATGAAATATCCACAGTACGTTGGATGACGATAAGAGAAGCGGATGAGAAATTAATTTATTATCAACAAAGTTTAGCAGAACTGTTGAAAAATAGAGCAACTTACGATTATGAAGGTTATGTATCGTAAAAATAAAGGATGATAGAATGTCTGTCTCAATAGGCCATTTATCATCTTTTCATATCTTTATGATTAACTGAATCATATTTTTAACAATAATACAGGCAACAATTAAAATAATGAGACTTGAAATCTTATTTAACAGGGTGATATATTTACCTGTTTTATCGAGATGACCGATGACTTTACCAATAATTGCTAATAAAATAAACCAAAACCAAGAAACACTTATTGTTGCAAATGTAAACCACCATTTGTCTAGACCTTGATATAATGTTGAACTTGTACCAATGACTCCAATAGTATCCATAATAGCATGTGGATTAAGTAATGATACTGATAAAGTAAAACTAATTTGCTTCTTTAGCAGACATAGGAGGTTGTGATTTTAAATCAGCCGGTTGTTCACGCGACAATGACCTAGCGATATATAATAAAAAAATGAAGCCAACAAGAAAAATGACGAGTTGTAACATAGGCAGTGAGATTAAGATAAGTGATACGCCTAGAACGGCTAGCAATATTAACACGCTATCACACAATCCTGCTGTGATAATGACAGGCAGTGTGCTTATGAAATGCTTATGATTAGCGCCTTGATTAAACACAAAGACATTTTGTGCGCCTAAAGGTAAAATTAAGCCTAATGCTAATAAAAAGCCATGGGAGATTGCTTGAAACATCTGAGTAACACGTCCTTTCAAGAATTTACTCAGCATATTATAAGTTCAATAAGTGGTAAAGACATTGTCGGAAATGCCTCACATCTTATGCGCTTAAAAATGAGTCAGTCGCAATAAATGAGTTTAGATTTAGAAGATTATGATGGCTAAAAATTAGTGGATTAAGTAATTGCTAATTAATAAAGATAATGCAATAGACATCAAGGAATAGCGTACACTTAAAAGTGCAGCATATTCCCAATTGCTATTGTTGGGTAGAAAACATACATATTATTGTCCCTGTTTTCTACCCGGCGTCAAAAGTTTATAAATAGTTTTACAATGAACTGTAAAATCGCAAGGCAATGAAGTAAAACTAGGACTGCCTTTTATTTATAAATTTTAATTTAGCACAACGTAAATCAAAAAACAATATGTAATTACTGTGAATTTTTATATCAGGATTCATTATTGAATGAAAAGAACCTAGTTTCGAATGTTTAATGAGTATCGAAATATCACTTAATAACAATCATATTTATAATAAATTGAATATTTGATGAATTAAAAAGCTAATATTTTAAAATTAGTTAGTAAAAATGTACTTTGTGTATATACATGTAAGCGTTTTTATATTATAATATTTGTGTAAATACAGGCAATGTACATATAGTAAGGACAAAAATACTTTTAGCAAAAACAAAGGGAGCGTATATTTTTATGAAAAGAATAATGATTACGGGTGCTTTAGGACAAATTGGTACGGAATTAGTAGGTAAATGCAGAGAAATTTATGGCACAGACAATGTTTTAGCTACTGATATTAGAGAGCCTGAAGCAGATTCACCTGTGAAAGATGGTCCTTTTGAAATTTTAGATGTGACTGATAAGGATCGTATGTTTGAGATTGTTAAGGATTTTGAAGCAGATTCATTGATGCATATGGCTGCTTTATTATCAGCGACTGCTGAGAAAAAACCGTTATTAGCATGGGAATTAAATATGGGTGGACTTATGAACGCGCTAGAAGCAGCAAGAGAATATGACTTGCACTTCTTTACGCCAAGTTCAATAGGTGCTTTTGGTAGCTCAACACCAAAAGTAAATACGCCACAAGTGACCATCCAACGACCAACAACGATGTATGGTGTGAATAAAGTAGCTGGAGAATTATTATGCCAATATTACTATGAAAAGTTTGGTGTAGATACACGTAGTGTCAGATTTCCAGGGCTTATATCTTATGTTAAAGAACCAGGGGGCGGCACGACTGATTATGCTGTTGAAATATACTTTAAAGCTGTTCGTGAAGGGCGTTACACTAGCTATATAGCTAAAGACACATATATGGATATGATGTTTATGGATGACGCGATTGATGCCATCATCAAACTAATGGAAGCAGATAGTGAAAATTTAGTAACACGCAATGGTTATAATCTTAGTGCAATGAGCTTTGAACCAGAAATGCTCAAAGAAGCGATTCAACAATACTATCCAAATTTTGTTTTAGATTATGAAGTGGATCCAGATCGTCAAGGCATTGCGGATACTTGGCCTGACAGTATTGATACAAGTTGTTCACGCAATGAATGGGGCTTTAATCCTCAATACGATTTACCTAAGATGACTAAGATTATGCTTCGAGCAATTGAAGCGAAAGACAAAATATAAATATATCTTCAAACACGATGCATATCAATAAAAAATAGGATAACTCTTACCTCATAAGCTTGAAAAATGCTTAAGGGGTAAGAGTTTTGTTATGCTTGTTAAATAACGGTTAATATTCTGATATATTTTGAATTTTTAGAAAATTTATTGAAAGACGCCGTTGAGATTGCTATAATTACATATAATTATTGATAACGGAAATTTTTAGGAGGCAATATTCATGTCAGAAAAAGTAAAATTTGTAGAACGTCAAGCACTTAAAGAAAAACCAGATACTGCTGGTTTAGGATTTGGACAATATTTCACAGATTACATGCTCAGTTATGACTATGATATCGATAAAGGTTGGCATGATTTAAAAATCGTACCGTATGCACCATTAGAAGTATCACCAGCCGCACAAGGTTTACATTATGGACAAGCCGTTTTTGAAGGGTTAAAAGCATATAAAACGAATGATGAGGTTGTCTTATTCCGTCCAGACCAAAACTTTAAACGTATTAACGATTCTTTAGCACGTTTAGAGATGCCGAAAATTGATGAAGATGTATTATTAGAGGGATTAAAACAATTAGTTGATGTAGAACGCGACTGGGTACCAGAAGGAGAAGGTCAATCATTATATATTCGACCATTTGTTTTTGCAACGGAAGGTATCCTTGGTGTGCGCCCATCACACCAATATAAATTATTAATTATTTTATCACCATCAGGTGCATATTATGGTGGAGACACATTGAAATCAACAAAGATTTATGTCGAAGATGAATATGTACGTGCCGTACGCGGTGGTGTTGGATTTGCTAAAGTAGCAGGAAATTATGCTGCAAGTTTACTCGCACAAAGTAATGCGAATAAGCTAGGTTATGATCAAGTATTGTGGTTAGATGGTGTTGAACAAAAATATGTTGAAGAAGTAGGTAGTATGAACATCTTCTTCGTTGAAAACGGAAAAGTAGTTACGCCAGCATTAAATGGTAGTATCTTACCTGGTATTACACGCAAATCAATCATCGAATTAGCTAAAGAATTAGGCTATGAAGTTGAAGAACGTAAAGTATCCGTTGATGAATTATTTGAAGCATACGATAAAGGTGCTTTAACTGAAGTGTTTGGTTCAGGTACAGCAGCAGTAATTTCACCAGTAGGAACATTACGTTATGAAGACCGTGAAATTGTAATTAACAATAACGAACCAGGAGAAATTACTAAAAAATTATACGATACTTACACAGGCATTCAAAGTGGTAAATTGGAAGATAAACACGGTTGGCGTGTGGTTGTTCCTAAATATTAATAGGTTATTAGAATTAAACAGGATGGGACATCAATGTCTCTGACAAGTTGAAGAGGGAGCGGGATAGAATTCATTATGAATTCGTATTCTCGCTCCCTTCATTATTCATATGAAGTGTCATTAAGACAAAGCTCAATGCTTTTAAGTATCAAGTATTTTAGGATTTATGTTCAACCTGCTTTAAATTTCTTGAAATAAAAAGAGAAGATTTAACATTTTTATTAAATTATAGCTTTGATTAGAAAAACAATGTCATTCATACTTAGGTACTGAATGTTTTTTATCAACAACGCATACTTTTTTGTGTCATTATTGAATCATAATTACAGCTTGGTATATAGAGTGGTTGTGTAGGAAAAATTAACCAAAAAGATTTTAGAAGAGATTAAAATAAAAGTGACAATAATATATTGAGGTGAGCAAAATGAATGATTTATTTGGTTTCATAACTAAAGTTATTGATTTCTTACGTAGTATTCTTGTCAACGGTGAACCTAGAAGATAACCAACGAAAAAACTCCTTAAGTATACTGAGCCTCAAATGATGCGTCTTGGTTTAGTACACTAATTAAAGAGCTTGTTTCCCAAAAAGGGAACAAGCTCTTTGATTTATTATAGAACCGTTAAACAATGGTTAATTATTTTATTTAAATAATAAAATACGTAGACTGTGTAGTAATATTTTAAAGTTATAAAACGAGAGAACACTCATCCATAACATGGTTTGGAGAGTGTTCTCGATTTGTATCAATATATTTGTTGCCATTACATAAATAAATATTTAATTTCTATAATACTAGCTACAACTACTAAGTTGTTTTTTTAGTATAAAGATATATTGGGGTACCTGCTAACGTAATAGTTATCCCAATAAACGCTAGTATCGGTTGTGTAATTAAGGTATTAACTAGAACGAATATACCGGCAATAAGCGCGATACCAGGAATAAATGGATACAATGGCACTTTGTACGGACGGGGCAACTCTGGTTCTCGACGTCGTAACAAGAATACGGCTATAAATGCCATACAATAAAATGACCATATAACGAATATCAGCATATTTGTAATCGTATCAAAAGCGCCAAGTAAAATCATTACTGTAGCAATGATTACTTGTATCATGCCACCAAACCATGGTGCTTTTGTAGGTGTTAAGCTTGAGAATAGACGTTTAAATGGCAAGCGATTATTTTGCGCCATTGCGTATGGAATACGCATGCCTGTCATAGTATAACCATTCATTGTTCCATAGACTGATATTAAAATACCAATGGTAACCAGTTTACCGCCAATTGGTCCAAACAATAGGTTAGAAGCATCACTGGCAGCATTTAAGTTACCGGCAATATGAGAAATAGGTAATGTCATTAAAAATGCAGCATTTATTAATAAATATACTAGCATAATACAACCTATACCTATTGCGATAGCGCCAGGTAAATCTTTGCGTGGATTTTTAAGTTCTCCTGCAATATTTCCTACGTGAATCCAGCCATCATATGCAAACATCGTTGCTAGCAATCCACTACCAAGTGCTGTGAAGAAACCTGAATGCGTGCCGTTTTCTATAGGGAACAATGAGAAGTCTACATTGCTGCTATTGAACCAGCCGAATACTACGATAACGGCAATAGGAATAAGTTTGATTACTAAAGTTACGGATTGTAGAATACCACCGACTTTAGAACCCATGCAGTTAAATGCTAATATTGATACAGCACTAAGAAAGGCAATGGGAATAATCCAAGCTGGACTCAAATGAAACAAATTAATCAGTTGTGTCCCAAAGACAATCGCTAGTGCTGCGATATTGGCTGGGAAGTAAATAAAGGCTTGAGCCCACCCGGATAAAAAGCCCCAAAAATCACCATAGGTATATTCAATATATTTGGTGAGGCCTCCCGTTTCTGGGATAGCCGCAGCCAATTCAGCACCTGTTAGTCCCGCACAAATGGTCATGAGACCACCTAAGAACCATACAAGCATAGCCATACTTGTTGAGCCTGTTACTTCTGTTACATTGGATACTTTAAAAAATACACCTGATCCAATTACAGATCCCATAACAAGAGAAAGTGCTGCAAAAAAACCAATATTTTTCTTTAAATCTGTTGAGTTTGTATTCATGGTGCGACCTCCAATTTACGGGATTGAACTAGCCAACGACACCTTTACTAGTATCTGCAGGTTTTAATAAGTGATCAATAATATTTGATACACGACTTAAGTCAACGTTACCACCAGAAACTAGGGCAACAACATTTTTATCTTTAACCCAGCGAGGGTCTATTTTTCCACTAAGTAATGCGGCTGTTGGTAATGCACCAGCACCTTCAGTAATAATTTTGGTTCGTTGCATAAGTGTTTTCATCGCATTAGAAATTTCTTCTTCAGAAACTAAAATAAATTCATCTACTAATTCTTTTGTTATTTCAAATGTTTTATCACCTGGAATAGCAACTTCTGTGCCATCAGCGATTGTATGATCATTATATTGTGAAACGATTTCACCTTGTTTAATTGATTCAGCCATACCATGAACATTTTCGGATTGTACACCAATAATATGGATAGATGAATTAAATGATTTTAAAGCAGTTGCGACACCAGAAATAAGACCGCCGCCACCAACTGGAACAATCACGGTATCAACATCCCAAATCGCATCTAAGATTTCTAAGCCAATCGTACCTTGACCAGCCATAACTTCTGGATCGTTATAAGGATGTACGATTGTCATTCCTTTTTCTTTTGCCAACTCTTCCATATATAATCGAGAGTCATTAAAGGTTTCACCTTTTAAAATAACTTTGGCACCATAACCACGTGTAGCCTCTTGTTTAGAAATAGGTGCTTCTTCTGGCATAATAACTGTAACATCAACGCCAAGTAATTTCCCTGTTAAAGCTAAACCTTGCGCATGGTTTCCTGCTGATGCTGTAATGATACCTTTAGCTTTTTCTTCATCAGTAAGATGCATAACTTTATTAGCAGCACCTCTATATTTAAAAGAACCTGTAAATTGCATATTTTCTAGTTTTAAATAAACGTTACCACCAGTTGTATTATTACTTAAATACATAGATTGTATAAGAGGAGTTTGTCGAGCAATACCTTTTAATTTCATTTTAGCTTCTTGAATGGTACGTATATCACAGTAACCTGCTGTTTTTATTACTTCACTATTCATCGTCATAGATAAAACATCCTTTAATTTAAGTTATATTTTTGTAAAATTATATTTTGGAACTATGATTTAAATACAATGTGTTAACTAAGTGCTAAAGTATTTTATTTTAAAACAGAAGATAGTTCTTCATAAGTCATATCATGAGAAGTTGCAAGTCCTTGGTTAGTTACATGACCACGATAAATGTTAACGCCTGTTGCTAATACGGCATCATCTTTAATTGCTTGGTCGATACCTTTTTGACTAATTGCCATTAAGTAGTCAATATTACCAGCAGCTAGCACCATAGTAGATGTACGTGGAACAGCGCCTGGTTGGTTTGGCACGGCATAATGAACAACGCCGTCTTCTACATAAACAGGATCACTAATTGTTGTTGGGTGAATACCTTCAACCGTACCACCTTGGTCAATAGCGATATCGATTAATACTGAACCGGTTTTCATTGATTTAACCATGTCACGAGTAACTAATTTTGGTGGTTTTTGACCAGGTAATAAGATTGTTGAAATAAAGACATCAGCTGTTTTAATATGTTCAGCTAAATTTTCTTGTGTTGATTTAACAACGGTAACTTTATCATCTTTGAAATGTTGTTCTAACCATTCAATTCTTTCGTCTTTAAGCTCGATAATTGTAACTTCTGCTTGTAGTCCTAAAGCGATTGTAGCAGCGTTTACTGCAGCTGATCCTCCACCGAAAATAACAACTCTACCTGATGGAATACCTGAAATTGCATCTATACCAGAAATGAGAATACCTTCACCTTGATGTTGAGCTTCTAAATAATAAGCACCCATTAACATAGAACGGCGACCAGCAATTGCGCTCATAGGTGCAAGTAAAGGTGCAGCACCATCTTTTTCTATTGTTTCGCCACCAATAGCTGTGACACCTGCTTTTTGCATAGCCTCTACCGTTTCTTTAGATGATGCAAGATGTTGGAAGCCCCAGATGACTTGTCCTTCTTTGAAAAATTTAAATTCTTTTGCATCAGGTTCTTTAACTTTGACAATCAAGTCTGCTGTCCAACATTCTTCATGCGTAACGATTGTTGCACCAGCAGCTTCATATGCATCATCATAAAAGCCTGAGCCTACACCTGCATCATGCTCAACCATCACTTGATTACCAGCTTTTACTAATTTTTCAGCATTTTCTGGTGTACAAGCGACACGACCTTCTCCGGGTTTAAGTTCTTTTACAATTCCAATTTTCACTATTAAAACGCTCCTTTGTGATTTTTTTCACAAAAAATATACATCGCGAGAGCACCATTTGTCAAACGCTTTCATATATAGTAATTTTACATTAAACATGCCCGATTCCTTGATACACATAGGTATAAATACATTTTAGTTCGTGAAAATTCTTTTAAATAAGAAAATTATGAATCTTTGATATTTTGAGATTAATTGTAATTTTAAACTAAAAATAAATTTGAACTTAGAATTTTTTGAGATGAAATAAAAAGTAATCCTAAGTGATATGATGTTTTTTATTTTATAACTATTTCAATTAGATTTATTTTTTAATTAAGTAAAATTCGGAAATTTTGTAAAAAGGTGAGAATGATAAAAAGGTAGCTAAATCGTTACATGGAATAGAGGGATTCCTACAATACAAAAGGGTATCGTGATTCATAAAGAGATGGTTGACTAGGTTGAATTTTTACAGCGTTGAATAGTTAAGATGATTACGAGGAAGTCCAAAGATTTTGTAACTTAATAAAATAGCATATTTTTGTTGTGAGCCTCATATTTATATTACAATAGACATAAACTTAGATAAATAACATATTGGGAGCGTGTCTCATTATATGGAATGGATATTATTTGATAAAGATGGTACGTTAATTGAATTTGATAAAAGTTGGGAAAAAATTGGATTGCGATTGGTGGATCAGTTTTTAGAAACTTTCCCAGTAGCACATAAAGAAACAGCGCATCGTCAATTGGGTATTATAGATGATGCTATTGTTCCCAGTTCGGTTATGGGTTCAGGTTCATTAGATGAAATCATAACGGCATTTGGTGATCTTGCTGGACAAGATGTTTCTAAATGGACACGTACGGCAAGCCAAAGTTTAATAGATGAACGTCAACCTGAACATAACTGGATTACTGGTGTTTATGAGACAATTCAGCAGTTGCGTGTTAAAGGGTATAAAATTGGTATTGTAACGAGTGATACGAAAAAGGGAACACTTCAGTTTTTAGAAGAGACAAACTCAAGTGAACTGTTTGATTTAGTTATTTCTACGGAAACGCATGCAGCAGAAAAACCAGACCCAAAAGTGTTAGCACCGTTATTTGAAGCTTTTGATGTGAAACCAGAAGCGGTTACAATTATAGGAGACACAAATAATGATATGAAGACTGCTACCAATGCACATTTGGGATTAGCAATTGGTGTGTTATCTGGTATAGCTACACGAGAAGAATTAACTAACGCAGATGTAATTGTGGAGGATGCATCACAAGTTTTTGATATTATAGAAAAACATCAATAAAGAAAATTTGGGGCATCATTATGTTTTAGGCTATGAACTTTATATTGGTGTAGTTGAACTGGATTGAAAATACGCTGATACCAAGCTATTTTCAATCCTAGTCAATCTTGCCAGGACGGGACTACGAATTCGTAGTTCTGCTCCCTATTTTTCTAGGAATTTTATCCCAGGCTGTTCACTTTGTTTGCTTAATTCGTCCAATGTCTAGTATCTACTTGACGATGCGTTTGAATAACATGTGCAATTTTTTCAATAATAGGATTTAATGAATCTGGATTTTCATGAATATCATAGTCATTAATATTGACTCGGATTACAGGACAAGCATTGAAATTATTAATCCAATCTTCATAACGTTTAAATAATTTTTTCCAATAATCAGGTTCTGTGTTGATTTCCATATCACGTCCACGTTGTTTAATGCGTTCAATGACTTCGTCATAGTTACACTCTAAATAAATTAAAACGTCTGGTTTAGGAAAATAAGGTGTCATGACCATGGCATTAAATAGTTCGGAATAAGTTTGGAAATCTTCAGGACTCATTGTTCCTTGTTCTTGATGCATTTTAGCGAAGATATCAACATCTTCATAAATAGAGCGGTCTTGTATAAACCCACCGCCATATTCAAACATGCGTTTTTGTTCTTTAAAGCGTTCAGCTAAAAAATAGATTTGTAGGTGAAAACTCCAACGTTCAAAGTCATCATAAAATTTATCAAGATACGGATTTTGGTCGACATTTTCAAAGGACGTTTTAAAATTGAGTTTATCTGCTAGTGCCCGTGTCAGTGTGGATTTACCAACACCCACTGTACCAGCAATTGTTATAACAGCGTCTCGAGGAATAAGTGTCTTAGTCATTTGTCAATTCTCCTAGCAAAGGTTTAATTTGAGTTAATATATCAGCATAATCTTCAGGGTTATGTACAAAATCGATATGTGTCGTATCAATTTGAATAACGCGAGCACCCTGTGCTTTTAGCGTTTCATAAAAGTGGTGGTATTCTTGTTGCAATGTCAATAAGTAATTATCTTCTATATGAGATTCAAAGCTGCGTTGTCTTTGCGCAATTCGTTGTTTCAATACACTTAGCTCAGCATCAAGAAAGATAATCATATTGGGTAATACTAAATCTTCAGTAATAATGTCGTAAATACGTTCAAATTTATCGAATTCACTAGCGTTGAGCGTATTACGGGCAAAGATTTTATTTTTATAAATATGATAATCACTGACAACACCATGTTGTAATGTTTTAAGATCATTTAATTGTTTATATCGGTTACATAAGAAGAACATTTCAGTTTGAAAGCTCCACTTACTAATATCTTCATAGAAATCTGATAAAAATGGATTTTCATCAACGATTTCTTTTTCTTCATAATAATCAAGTGTTTGGCTTAATTGATGAGCCAAAGACGATTTACCAACGCCGATTGGCCCCTCAATCGCAATAAAAGGTTTGTTCATAATCACTTCTCCAAATGTTAAAATAGATATTGAATATTGTATCATAAGTGAGGTAGCAGACATATGAGAAACGATGAATATTACATGAAAATAGCTATAGCAGAGGCTCGAAAAGCTGAGGCTATTGGAGAAGTTCCCATTGGCGCCGTGATAGTTAAAGACACACAAGTGATTGCACGTGCACATAACTTACGTGAAACCTCACAACAGCCTACTGCACATGCAGAACATATTGCAATTGAACGCGCCTCAGAAGTATTAGGTAGTTGGCGTTTAGAAGCGTGCACGCTCTATGTCACTTTAGAACCATGCGTGATGTGTGCAGGTGCGATTGTGATGAGTCGTATACCTCGAGTAGTCTACGGTGCGATTGATCCTAAAGGCGGCTGTAGTGGTAGTTTGATGAATTTATTAGAACAACCACAACTTAATCATCAAGCTATTGTCAAAACAGGTGTACTTGAACAAGAATGTGGTCAATTGTTGCGATCATTTTTTCAACGGCTTAGAGAAAAAAAGAGAAGACAATTCAAGTCATAATACAAAGTGTGTGAAGTTTGTTAGAATAAGAAGGGTAAGAGATACTTACAATTTTTGGACATCATTTTATAGTATATAAAACATAAATTAACTTAACTACAAAAAATGAAATGAGGTTAATGAATGATAAAGTTAATAGCTACAGACATGGATGGCACACTACTAAATGCTGCTCATGAAGTTTCTGAAGAAAATATTAAAGCAATTAAATATGCGCAACAACAAGGTGTAACTGTGGTGATTGCTACAGGCCGAGCTTTCTATGAGGCAAGTACACCAATTGCGGAAACCGATTTATGTGTACCATTTATTTGTTTAAATGGTGCAGAAGTACGAGATGAGACATTTAACATTTTGCATACATCCCATCTTAATCATGAGTTAACACAGCGCATTCAGAATGTGTTAAAAGATCACGATACGTATTATCAAATCTACACCAATAGAGGGATTTATACAGAAAATCCAGATAAAGATTTAGAAATATACATGGATATAGCTAAGCATGCGGGTCAACAAGGTGATATCGATAAGATTAGAGCGGGAATTCAAAAACGCATCGATAATGGTACGCTTAACATTGTTAAAAATTATGATGATATCGAAGAAATTCCAGGCGAGATTATTATGAAAATATTAGCATTTAATCCAGACCTAGAAAAATTAACTAAGATAGAACAATTATTAGCACAATCACCAAATTTAGCAGTTTCATCATCAGCAAGAGGCAATTTAGAAATTACGCACTCTGATGCACAAAAAGGTATCGCATTAGAAACGATTGCTGAACAGTTACGTATAGATTTAGCAGATGTTATGGCAATTGGTGATAATTTAAATGACATGTCAATGCTAGAACGTGTAGGGTATCCAGTAGCGATGGCTAATGCCACACAAGCAGTGAAAGATGCGGCAGTATATGTAACAGACACCAATGAACAAAGTGGTGTAGGTAAAGCCATAATGAAATTATTGCAAAGCGAAAATAAATAAGGAGTGTTTTTTAGAATGAAAGGATTAATTATTGTGGGTAGTGCACGTGTCAATTCTCATACGAATGCACTGGCAAAATACTTACAACAGCTTTTTGATAATCACCAGGTAGAATGCGAAATCTTTGATTTAGCAGAAAAGCCATTACATCAATTAGACTTTTCAGGAACAACACAAGCTGCTAACACAATCAAAGAAAATGCTAAAGTGTTACAAGAAAAAGCTATGGCAGCAGATTTTATGATTCTAGGCACACCAACGTATCATGGTTCCTATTCTGGTATTTTAAAAAACGCGTTAGATTTCTTGAATATGGATCACTTCAAAATGAAGCCAATTGGATTAATAGGCAATAGTGGTGGCATTTTAACGTCAGAACCATTATCTCATCTACGTTTAATTGTACGCAGTTTACTAGGTATTGCAGTGCCAACACAAATTGCAACACACGATCATGATTATGGAACAGCAGCTGATGGTACATACTATTTACAAGATGATGAATTCCAATTACGTGCTAAATTATTTGTTGATCAAATTGTATCATTTGCTAACAATAGCCCATACGAACATTTAAAATAATAAGACAAAACATTTCAGTTTTGATACGCACCCCAAAAGTTAGATTTAATTTCTAATTTTTAGGGGTGTGTTTTTATATTGGAATGGTTGTTTTAGAAGACTTGAACAGTTTTATATAGATTGGTTAACAACAGTATACTATATTAATTAAAAATTAAATAAAAATATTCTATTATGTATTGTTTGGCATATATTTAGGTGATAATATAATTAATAGAGTGACTTTTAGACTTAAACAACAAGGAGTGATCATCAATGAAGTCCAAATCAAACAAGAATTTAGGTTTGAGTCCGATAAAACAAAATAAATACTCAATTCGTAAATTCAAATTAGGTGCAGCGAGTGTAACCGTAGCATCTTTATTAATCTTTGGTACGGCAGGCGTTGCTAAAGCAGCTGAAGTACATGGTGCTGATAAAGCTCAACAAGCTGAACATGTTGCTAATGTAGCTAAATCAGACACAGCTAAAGCAACAGAAGCAACACCAGCAGCAAGTACACAACAAAATGAAGTGAAAACTTCTGAAGCGCCAAACACTGCTAAAGCTGTTACTGATAAAGAAGCAATAACACCAACAGCCGCACCGAAAGAAGACAAAGTTGTAAGCGATAAAGCAACAACGCAAGACAAAAAAGAAACACGTGGATACAAAGCGAATAATACAGAACCACAAAAAGGAACTAACGCTATCGCTAATACCGGTAAACACGATCCACGTAATGGACAAGCAATTCCAGGATATGGCACAAGTAGCTTCCGTGATGGAGGAAATACGGTGTCTATTGATGGTGGGAAAATTACAGCTAGTGGACATGTAAATGTTGACGACCGTGTCAATACGACAACTGGTATCAGCTATGACTATACGCTTAATTTTAAAGAAGGCGTTTTTCATGAAGGCGACACATTTAAAATAGGTATTAAAGAATTAGGTGAAGATACACGTTTACCTAAAGAATTAAAAGCAGATGATGGCACTACTTTTGCAATCCGTGATTCATACAAAAGCTTATATAACAACCCTAATACGAATCAAATACCATTCTTCTCTCAACGTAACCCAGGTACAATCGACGAAAAACGCTCTTGGCATTTACAAAGTAGAGGTACATTTTTAGAAGGGGTTTATAAATTTACAAAAGAAGTAGAAAAATTAAAAAATCTACACTTTTCATTTAGTAATAAAGATGGATTACGATTCCCAGAAGTAACTAAAGATAAAAGAGTGACAGGTGCAATTTTAGTTAATGATCAAGTGATAGCATCTAAAGATTATACAGTGGTCGGACAAGCAATTTCACCGGCACCAGTTAATTTAAACAAAGCTGTTATAGATACTAGTGGTGACATTAACATTGACAAAGATGGCACCGTTAAAAGTAAATGGGAAAATTTACGTTTAAATACTAATGGTAAAACATTTACAACAAATACAACGTTTACAGTGACATTACCAGATACAGGTATGAACTCATTTGAAAAGGTTGGAGATTTTAATGAAACAGGCGTTATGATTGTAGAGGTAGCAAGCAATGCTTCCAATTCAGTAGCCAATGAAAATGATGTTGTATTAAAAGCACCTAAAGAGGATCCATCACGAATTGCTAAAGTTCGTGTAGAAAGTGTTCAACCTAATAAGTTAGTATTTAAACTTGTTTCTGGTCAATTAGATCCAAACAAGGTATATGTTTTTCTACTTAAAAATATGGGTGTAGAACGAAAAGTTAACAGCACAACGTTGAACTATTTAAGCCCTGACAAATCTTCAATTAGTGAGCAGGGAGCAACATTTGAAGTTACAAAAGATGGACAAAGATTGACAGACACATACACTACAACTGCAGGAGTAAACTGGAATGTAGTTGGTGATCGTACTAAGCTGAATACTGGAGCTAGTCTTGCATTCTATGATGTTACATCAAGATATATTGATGGCAGTGGCAACCTATTAATTTCAGCTGATCCAGCTGTTGAACATGGTTTAGCATCTGTGGATGAGTTTAATACACATAATCCACAACCAAACTTTAATGAAGCTCAAGTTGGTAATCCTGATAATAGTCATGCAACAATTACGACTACAAACGGTTCAAATAAAAAAGTCACAGATATTACGCCACCTTATCTTATTAAAAAAGATGGTAAATATTATGTGTTTAACCAATATTTAACAAAAAGTAATTATTATCAAAACACAAGAACTTCTGGTACAATCGAACATTCTCCAGTGAACGTTGTAGCACAATATGCGAATGCAAAATTCGGTACAGTATCAGTAGGTTATGAAATTAAAGACTCAAATGAAAAACTAAAAGCTGATGAAGTCATTCGTGATGGTTCTGCTCAATTAACTAACATCGTAGGTAATCAATACACAGTTCCAAGTGATAAAGTGCCAAATACGATTGAAAAAGACGGTATCCTTTATGTATTAAGTAAAGTTCCTGCTGATGCACCTTCAAATGCAACAGGTCAAATCGCAGAAACACCGACACGTGTAGTTTATAAGTACACTAATGCATATGTATCTGTAACACCAGAAAATCCTGGTCATCCAGGTCAACCGATTGACCCAAATAACCCTAGTATCGTTTGGCCACGTTACACAGATTTAGCATCATTAACAAAATCAGTCACTCGAACAATTAAATATGTAGATGCTGAAAATACAAGTAAAGTGTTACATGCACCAGTTATTCAAACAGTTAAATTTACGCGCACACCAATTGTTAACGTAGTAAATGGTCGCATTGTTGGCTATGATGAAGACGGCAATGGCACAATTGATACGACATCAGCTGAGAATGCTTGGGTTCCAGAAAATTCAGGAGCTACAACTTGGCCTGAACAAACTTCACCAAAAGCAAATGAGTTAACTGAACAAGGTTATCATGAAACAACGACACCTTCAGTGGCAGCAGTAAGTGTTAATGCCTCTACAATCTCAACAGAAGTATTAGTTAAATATCAACGTCAAGACAAAGAAAAATATGAACCAACGCCTGGTCAAATTAATCATGATTATGGTACGCCGACAACAGCAGATGAAGTTAAAAATTCAGTTAAAGTGCCGGGTTATCCTACAAGTGTTGGTATACCAACAATAACAGTAGATAATCCAAATCAAATACCAAATGGTCAAACCCCAGGTACAGTAGTTATTCCAGTAACTGTAACGTACCCAGACGGTTCAAAAGATAAAACCACAGTTACTGTTGTAACAGGAAACCCTTTAAAAGATGCTTATGAACCATCTACTAAACCAATAAACAAACCATTTGGTACGCCAACAACAGCGGACGAAGTTAAAAAAGCAGTAACAGTACCAGATTACCCAAGTTCAAAAGGTACACCAGAAGTCACAATTGATGACCAAAGTAAAATACCAAATGGTCAAACACCGGGTACATATACAGTGCCGGTAACAGTGACATATCCAGATGGCTCAAAAGATCATGCCAATGTTACTGTTAATGTTGGAAACCCTGAAAATAGTACGTACGAACCACATGTTACACCAATAAACAAACCATTTGGTACGCCAACAACAGCGGACGAAGTTAAAAAAGCAGTAACAGTACCAGATTACCCAAGTTCAAAAGGTACACCAGAAGTCACAATTGATGACCAAAGTAAAATACCAAATGGTCAAACCCCAGGTACACACAATGTACCAGTGACAGTGACATATCCAGATGGCTCGAAAGATCATGTGAATGTTCCTGTTAATGTTGGTGATCCAGATAGCAGTAGACACGAACCAAAAGTAACACCAATCACAAAAGACTTTGGT